>NZ_JAEUOL010000065.1 GCF_016789985.1 Accumulibacter sp. | reverse complement strand
GTTCAAGTGGGTCAACACGGTCCTGGGCAATCTCAAGACCAGCTTTTCGGGGTGCTACCACGCGCTTGCCTTTCGAAAGTATGGCGCTCAGTACTTCGCGGCTTTCACCTACCGATTCAACCGCCGATTCGATCTCAGGACCTTGAACGCGCGGCTCCTGCTCGCCGCGCTAGCCTGCGCGCCGCAGTCCCAGCGCTCGATTCGGGCGGCTGACGTTCATTGCTAATTAGGTTCGTTGATGCCTGTGCCGTTGCCAGCGGATGAAATCAAGGTCCGACCACAGTTCACGAGGCGCGGGCTGTCAATTCAAGGGTTCGGTGGATAGTCAGGAGGACCTGGAAAATGGGCCGACCCAATAATTCCAGCGAAGGAGCCGATCAAGCACAAGTTTATGCGCTTGGCCATTCAGATCAAGAATTGGAGCGCCTTGCCGTACAAGCACACCTATCGATCCGATCACCCGAAGATTCTGTCGAGAGGTCGGGATCGGCATCCGGAATGCGGGTGCTTGATGTGGGCAGCGGTGCCGGTGACATCACCTTCCATTCCCGAGGCCCTTTGACGCTGTCGTTGGCCACTGCGTCCTCGTCTTCCAGCGCGACCCCGCGAAAGCGCGCCATGCAAGTACGGCCTGGCGGCGTTGTCGTTTTCCATGAACCCGACTTGTCCAGCGAGCGTTCGTTTCCATCGGTGGCAACTTGTGATTGCTGCTGCCGATGGGTTGCCGAGACTCTGCGCTTGTCGGGCACCGACCCGTGCATGGGGCATCAGGCTGCATGCGACGTTCGTCGCTGCGGGATCACCTGTGCGGTCGATGCGCTTGGAATCCACCATCAGTGGCGGTGCGGACAGTTCGGATCACGTACGTTTCAAGGCAGATCTCGCTCGCGCACTTGTTCCCGAAATGCGACGTTGCGGGGTGGCGACCGTTGATGAGGTCGACATCGAGACGCTGGCTGGACGTATGCTGGATGAAGTCATCGCCAGCGGCAGCGTCATTGTCGGACACTCCGAGATCGGTGCGTGCTCTCGCACCTGATTGGTCGGAAGCGGGTGATGCTTCCCCTGTGGGACGTCCTGCGGTTGACCTTCGCCCGTGATCCTCCGGAGAGAGACTCATGCCATACGCCACCAGGCTCATTGCCATCGCGCACCAGATGAAACAGGCACAGGATGAGGTACGCCAGATCCCGCCGTTCAGTTCTCGCGGCCGTTCTTGAGGAGCAACCCGAGTACCTGCCACTACAGCCCGGCGAACTGGTCACGACGGGCACCCTCACCGTCGCGCAGCCGTTGAGTGTTGGCCAATGTTGGCACGCTGAAGTGCCGGGCATTGCCCTGCAGGGACTTCGCGTGGAGTTCTCGTGGTGATCATCCCCCATGTGTTTCCTACCCTTCAATCGAGCGGACAACCGCAGCGCCACTATCGCACGAGTCGTTTAGTCCATTGCCGAAAATCGGGAACCTGGCTTTATGGCATATCGCTCATTGCCAATATGTCCTCTGGGTGGAGCACCGCTCAAGCCACTGGCTGAATTCAGGGGACCGCTATAAGATACCGTTTGGTAAGCTTGGGTAAGGCAGCGTAATTTTGACGACGGTGGATCAGTAAGTTCAGTGGAGGCACACCATGGGCAGACGCCCCTTGCGTATCGGTCTCTCCGCACGCATCTACCACCCGGTGGCCGGTGCCACCGGATTGCAGTCAAAATCCCTGCAGTATCTCGAGCAGTCCGTGGCGCACTGGGTGATGTCCCGCAACGTGATGGTTTTCATGATTCCGGCGGTCAGTGGCGACGCCACCGTCCATCGCAGCAGCATCCGGCTCTCGGACTACCCGGAATATCTGGATGGCCTGATTCTGCAAGGTGGTGCCGACATCAATCCGCAAAGCTACGGGGAGACGCCAGCGCATCCGGACTGGGCGGGCGATCGGGTTCGTGACGCCTACGAAATGGAACTCCTCCTGGAATTCATGGAAGCCGGGAAGGCAGTCCTCGGAATTTGTCGTGGCGCGCAACTGATCAACGTGGCACTCGGTGGAACGCTCTATCAGGACATCGCGACACAGATCGCGACAGCGGCCGAGCACGTTCATGCCGATTACGACCGGCACAGTCATTTGGTCGAATGGGCCGACAAGTCGGGGCTCACCAGGCTGTATCCGGGCACGAGCGGCGGACGAGTGGTGTCGATTCATCATCAGGCGATCAAGGTACTGGGCCGGAACCTGAGGGTCGAAGCGCGCAGCACCGACGACGGAGTCATCGAGGCCGTACGCTTGCAAGGCAGACCTTATGTCCTGGGGTTGCAGTGGCACCCGGAGTTTCATCCGCCCGGCAGCGACGATCTATTGGATTGCACGCCAATCCTCGACGAATTCCTGGCTGCCGCGCGCGGCCGATTCTGGTGAGCAGAGGCCCGGTACTGTCCTGATCCGGCGTTCCCGTCCGGTTTCGAAAGCACCACTCACCCGCCAGATACCCGAGCGGTTCCGTTTCGTCGCCAGGCGCCTCTGCATCTCGCGGTCGTGCCCACTGACCGCCGCAATTTTCCAATCCGCCCGGGCACGGGGAAACTCGAGTGTTTCGCTGAACCTGTGCCATGCGAACTGAACCCATTGCTGCCGGTCGTATCTCGCAACCGGAATGAGGAATCGACAATGAAAAACCTGCTCGGGTGCAACGACGCCCTCCTCACCGCCATCCCGCGGTTGCCACACTCGCAGCGCCGGCTGGCTACGGTGCAGCGTCCCCGTCGTTGCAGGGCATGCTGATCGGAGGGCGAATAACCGCGCGTCGGCCGCGCCGGTTTTGACCCGCGCGATGATCAGGTGCACCACCGGCAGCCGGCTTGCATGGTCCTGCGGGTCAAAATACAGGACGCGAACCATCACTTCTGACATGATTTGCCTGTCCAGAACCAGATCCTCCATGTTCCGATGATCCATACCAGCTACGCCACTCGCGGCATGGTCGTTGCGCCGCATGCCCTTGCCAGCCAGTCGGCCATCGCGGTGCTGCGCGAGGGCGGCAACGCGATCGAGGCGATGATTGTCGCCGCTGCGACCATTGCCGTTGCCTATCCGCACATGAATTCGATCGGTGGCGACGCCTTCTGGCTGATCCAGGTGCCGGGGCAGCCGGTACGGGCGCTCGATGCCTGTGGCGCCGCGGCTGGCGCGGCGAACGTGGACTGGTTCGCCGCGCGCGGCATGCGCGAGGTCATCCCGTTTCGTGGTGGCGCGGCGGCCAACACGGTCGCGGGAACGATCTCCGGATGGGACGCGGCTTACACGCTGAGCAGCCAGCTTGGCGGCCGGCTGCCGCTTGCCCGCCTGCTGAGCGACGCCGTCGGCTATGCGCGCGACGGCGTTCCGGTGACGCGCAGCCAGTATGCCGCGACCGTCGGCAAGTGCACGGAGCTGGAGGCGCAGCCCGGTTTTGCGCGCAGCTTTCTGCCGGACGGGGCGCCGCCGCTTGCCGGCAGCCGCTTCCGCCAACCGCGGCTGGCCGCCACCCTCGAACATCTGGCGCGGGTCGGACTCGACGACTTCTACCGCGGCGAGCTGGCCCGCTCGCTGGCCGCCGATCTGGAAGCCGTCGGCAGCCCGCTGCGCCTCGCCGACCTCCAGGCGCAGCGGGCGCTGTGGCGCGCCCCCTTGACCCTCGAACATTCGCGCGGCACGCTGTACAACATGCCGCCACCCACCCAGGGGCTGGTGTCGCTGTTGATCCTCGGCCTCCTCGACCGGCTGGATCATGGCGCCGTCGAACCGGAGGGCGCGGACTACGTGCACCTCGCCGTGGAAGCGACCAAGCAGGCCTTCGCCATCCGGGACCGCTACCTGACCGACCCGCACTACATGCCGGTGGACGCGCAGTCGCTGCTGGCCGACGCGGCACTGCAGACGCTGGCCGAAGGTGTGCAGAGCCACCGCGCCGCGCCCTGGCCGCCCGGCCGGGGGCCGGCCGACACGGTCTGGATGGGTGCCATCGACGAAGCGGGCTGCGCAGTCTCGTTCATCCAGAGCATCTACCACGAGTTCGGCAGCGGCATCGTGCTCGGTGGCAGCGGCGTCAACTGGCAGAATCGCGGTTGCAGCTTTTCGCTCGACGCGCGTGCGCTCAACGTCATCCGGCCCGGCCGCAAGCCCTTCCACACCCTCAATCCAGCCATCGCCCGGCTGCGCGACGGGCGACTGATGGTCTACGGCAGCATGGGTGGTGACGGCCAGCCGCAGAGCCAGTGCGCGGTGTTCACCCGTTGCGCCGTTTTCGGCATGGAGCCGCAAGCCGCGATCAGCGCACCGCGCTGGCTGCTCGGCCGCACCTGGGGCCGGAGCAGCGACACGCTCAAGCTGGAGTCGCGCTTTGCGCCGGAAGTGGTGGCCAGGCTGCGCGCGCTGGGGCACGCGGTCGAAGTGCTGCAACCTTTCGACGAAGCCATGGGTCATGCGGGATGCATCATCCGTCGTCCGGATGGCTTGCTGGCGGGTGGCGCCGATCCACGCAGCGACGGCTCGGCGGCCGGTTTCTGAGCGGGAATCGCGCTGCCCCGGAAGTGGTGTCCGGTGCTGCCATGTCGTCTCGGTGGCCGGTGGAATCGCCCCCGGCGTTCGACGATCATCCGGTATTGCTCGGGCCGAGCTGCGCTGCGCCGACCTTGAAGCAGATTTGACGACGGCTCGATCAGCCCCGCGGTGGCGGACCTGGCTGCCCCCATCCCGTTGGCGGTCCGGCGTGCCTGGCTGGCGATCATGCAGGCGACGTATCCGGCCTGATGGCGCAGGCAGTCGCCGACCGTCTGGCCATCGATCCCGACGGTTGCCAGCGCATCGTCGAACGCGAGGCCGGCAGGGATGCCGCACCGCTCGACCGGATAGCGGCACCCTTCAGCGGTGTTCAATGGCACCGGCAGGCAGTCGGTGTGCTGGCCGCTGATCCCGACGACCATGTCGGTGCTCGGCAAGTTGTGGATGTAGGGGATGTGCTTGTCGCCTATGCCCCGGATGTCGTGCTCACCCGAACCGTTGCACAGGAGGGTCGGGCATTCGGTTGCCTCGACGGTCACGATGCGTCCCCCGGGTTCCTGTTCGAGGTGCTTACCGCTTGCCAGTGTGCCGCCGATACCCGAGGCGGACACATGGTCCGCCAGTCTGGCCCGTCGCTGACCGCCGCTCACCGCGTCGAACAGTTTCTCCAGCGCTGCGCCAGGTGGTTCCCGAATTCGCAGCTTCCCGGTCGAGGGTCGGGATGATGCGGGTTGTCCGGGTGCACTGTCGCAGCCGGTGCACTTGGTCACTTGGTCATCGAGCGGCTCTTCTGCTAGGGTTCGGCTGCACGGCATGCCCTTCCTGTACGACTTGGGGCGGGGTTTGCTTGTTTTCCGGTGGCCGGAGGCGCTGCATTCCGGTCGACCCTCGTCATCCAGCCCGGCCGCTCCTTGCCCGAACACCACCCCATGTTGCCTTCCCTCCGTCGCTTCTACCCTGTGGCTGCCTTTCTTGGCGGCTTTGCCTGGGATGCCCTGACACTCGGCCAGCGCATCCGGGTCATCGATTTCTGGCGTCTCGGGGCCTTTCTGTCCGGCGCAGCCCTGCTGACGCTCTGGCTGGCCCGGCGCGAGGCACTGGCGGGGGTGCCGCCACCAGTGGAGCGCTCCTTGTTCGGTCGCCTGCGTTCGCTCGTCTGGCAAGCGCCCTATCTGTTGCTGCAGTTCTTTTTTGGCGGCATCTTCTCGGCGCTCTTCATCCTCTACTTCAAGAGCTCGGGACACCTCGGCACCTGGCTGATGGCGGCCTTTCTCGGTGCCCTGCTGGTCGGCAACGAGTTTGCCGGGGATCGTTACGGTCGACGCTTCACCCTGACCTGGGTCCTGTTCGCACTCAACGCCATCCTGCTGATGAACTTCGCCCTGCCGCATGCCCTGGGCAGTCTCGATCCCCTCTGGTTCCATGTTTCGACCGCCGCCGGCGTACTTCTGACGCATGGCCTGCGCTGGCTGGCGCCGGCCCGGCCGGGGCGTATCGGGCCGGCCTGGGGACTGGCCGTGCTACTGATGCTGGCCTGGAGTCTCGACATGATCGCGCCGGTTCCCCTGGTCAAGCGTGACCTGGCGGTTGGTCAGGAGGTCGGTCGGGACGCCGGTCGCTATGCGGTGCAGATCGAACCGGCGTCCTGGTGGCAGCTCTGGCGCAACCAGGCAACCATCGTGCATGTTCCCGATGATGGGCGGCTCTACGGCGTATCGGCGGTGTTTGCACCGCCCGGCGTAACGGCCGCCCTCGAACATCGCTGGGAGCTGCACGAGGCCAACGGCTGGCGAGTGGTCTACCGCCGGCCTTTCCAGAGTACGGGTGGTCGCGATCGTGGCTTTCGCGGCTATTCGTGGGTACTCAATCCCCCGCCCGGCGAATGGCGCTTCATCGTCGCCACCCAGGATGGTCGTACGATCGACATGCTGCGCTTCGCGGTCGAGCCGGGGCCGCCGTCGCGCGACGACCTGCGCATTCAGGAATTCAACTGACCACGGACAAGCGTGGGGTGCCCCGGTCATCGGCGGTACTCTCCCTGCCCGTCCCGGTTGCTGCATCAGGCAACCACGCCCGCCAGCTGCCAGATCGCAAAGCCGAGCAGGAACAGGCCGGCGAGGCGGTTGATCGCCTGCATGACGCGTTGTCCGATGCGCTGGCGAAGCGCCGCGACGCCGAAGGCCAGGGCCAGCCACCAGAGGGCCGAACCGGACAGCACGCCGAGGATCATGATGACCATCGCCGCGCTGCTGGTCGCCGCTGCGCCGCCAATCGTTGCAAACACTGCGATGAACGAGAAGATGGTCATCGGGTTGGTCAGCGTCAGCGCGAAAACCGAGGCGAAGGCACGCCATGAGCCGACGCTGTCGGATGCTCTTGCCGCCCCCGCAGCAGGGGCGGCGCGTAGCAGCCGAACACCCATCCAGCCGAGCACGATGGCTCCAACGATGGCGAGCGGCGTGGCGAGGGTGACGAAGAAGCGTGTCACCATGGCCAGGCCGAGGGCGCCGAGCGCACCGTAGACGCCATCGGCGGCGGCCGCACCGAGGCCGCTGACGAAGCCGACACGCGCGCCGTGCACCAGTGTGCGCTGAATGCATAGAAGGCCGATCGGTCCGACCGGTGCGGCAATCGACAGACCGATCAGAGCCGCCTTGAGAAACAGGAAAACATCCATCGCGCAATCCCCGGGCAAGCGTCCTCAGACGGTTCATTCTGGCAGTGAGGCGTGTTCTTTTGAATGGAGAAATTAAGGCGGATCGGGTAGATTGCCTTCCTTATTCCTGTCCTTGACCGATCTGCCGAACAATCATGGAGCTTGACAGCAAAGCCTGGAAAATCCTCTCCGCTGTGCAGCGCGACGGCCGTATCTCGCTCAAGGCGCTGGCCGATCAGGCCGGCCTGTCCGTCCCCGCGGTATCGGAGCGTCTCAAGCGGCTCGAAGAGGCCGGCGTCGTCACCGGTTACCGTGCGGAAGTCGATCCCGTGGCGCTTGGTTACGGGGTGATGGCGATGATCGGCATGACCACGCCGCAGGCCGACAAGGCAAGGCTGATCACCCTGCTGCGCAGCCTGCCCGAAGTGCGGGAATGCCTGCATGTCACCGGCCAGGACTCCTACCTGCTGCGCGTCGTGACGAAGGACATCGGCCACCTCGAGCACTTCGTCGGCCTGATCAACCATTACGGCGAAACCCGCACGGCGATCGTCATGTCGGCGCCGATCCCCTTGCGCCCGCTGGCGCCACTGGCTGCTGGAGCGCCGTAGGCAGGGGAGGCTGTTGCTGACGCAGCGGGTTCCTGGCTGCCCGACAGGCCGACCGCCGTCCGGCGCGCAGGACAGTCAAGGCGGCAGGGCGCGGGCGATGGCCAGCAGACTGACCTGTGTCGCGCCGTGCAGCTTGACGGTACGCGCCAGTTCGTCCAGCGAGGTGCCGGTGGTCATCACGTCGTCGACCAGCAGCAGCCGCTTGCCGTCGAGATCCGACGCGCAGTCGAAAGCGCCACGCACATTGCGTGCCCGTTCGCGCCAGGGCAGATCGGCCTGGGCGATCGTGTGGCGGGTACGGCGACAACTGGTGGCGTCGATCGGAATTCGCCAGGCGGCGCTCAACGCCCGGGCGATTTCGAGTGCCTGATTGAAGCCGCGTTCGCGCAGGCGCAAGGGGTGCAGCGGCATGGGAACGATCAGGTCCGCCTCGATCCGCTTGGTCAGCGAGGCGAGCTGATGCCCGAAGTAGCTGCCGAGCGCCAGCCGATGGCCGTACTTGAACGATTGCACGAGTCGGTCGATCGGAAAGGCATAGCGATAGACGGCCGAGGCCACATCGTAGTGCGGCGGCTTCGTCAGGCAACGCCCACAGACCTCACCCAGCGGTGTTGGCAGGGCGCAACGCGGGCAGCGGGGCAGCGCCAGTCGCGGCAGCCCCTGCGCGCAGGCGGGACAGAGGAGGCTGTCACCGCTCTCTGCGGCGCACAGCAGACAGTCCTGGGCGAGCAGGGCGGCGCACGATCTGCGGACCAGGCCTGCCGTTTGCGTTAAGATTGACATCCTGCGAGTGCTCGTAAAGAATCCGTACTGACTGGCCTCATCACCCCACCCCTCAGGTTTACCATTCATGAATGCAATTCCGCAAGCTGACGCGCTGATGCGCGACGATGCCACCCCGGTCCGCAGCGCCCGCTGGACGGTCGCCGAAGTCGAAGCGCTCTACCAACTTCCGCTGATGGATCTGATCTATCGGGCGCAGCAGGTGCACCGCGAGAACTTCGATGCCAACGAGATTCAACGCTCGACACTGCTTTCCGTCAAGACCGGTGGCTGTTCCGAGGATTGCGGCTATTGCTCGCAAGCGGCACGCTACAATACCGAGACCGAACGCGAAGCCCTGCTGCCACTCGATGAAGTGATCGCCGCGGCGCAGGTCGCCAAGGACAAGGGCGCCTCGCGCTTCTGCATGGGTGCCGCCTGGCGTGGCCCCAAGGACAAGGATCTGGCGCAGGTCGGCGCGATGATTCGCGCGGTCAAGGGTCTGGGTCTGCAGACCTGCGTCACCCTCGGCATGCTCAAGGACGGTCAGGCCAATGAACTCAAGGAAGCTGGCCTCGACTACTACAACCACAACCTCGACACCGATGCCTCGTTCTATGGTCAGGTGATCACCACGCACAAGCACGCCGACCGCATCGATACCCTGGGCCAGGTCCGTGCAGCCGGCATCAAGGTCTGTTCGGGCGGGATCATCGGCATGGGCGAATCGCGCCGCAACCGCGCCGCGCTGATCGTCCAGCTCGCCAACCTCGATCCACCGCCCGAATCGGTGCCGATCAACAATCTGGTACCCATTCCGGGAACGCCGCTGGCCAACGTCGCGCCGATCGACAACTTCGAGTTCGTGCGTACCATCGCTGCCGCGCGGATCACCATGCCGACCAGTTTCGTGCGGCTGTCGGCTGGCCGGCAGGCGATGGCTGAGGAATTGCAGGCACTGTGTTTCCTGGCCGGAGCCAATTCGATCTTCTACGGTGACAAGCTGCTGACCACCGGCAATCCTGAAGCGGACCGCGACGAAGCACTGTTCGAAAAGCTCGGACTGCGGCCGATCTAGCGCCTGATGGAGCGGGCGCCGGCGCAGTTCGTCGATCAGCGCCAGGTCCGACGGAATTTCGCACGCGCGGCGGCGACTTACGACGAGGTCGCCGTGCTGCAGCGCGAGGTCGGCAGCCGCATGCTCGAGCGGCTCGACTACGTGCGCATCGAGCCGCAGCGCATCCTCGATCTCGGCTGCGGCACCGGCGCCAGCCTCACGGCGCTGCACGAAAGATACCCGAAGGCGGCGCTGATCGGTGCCGACCTCAGCGAAGCGATGTTGCGGGTCGGTCGGATACGGCGTTCGCGCCTGCGCTGGCTACTGCCGTTCCTGCGCAGCAACCGGCTACCCGTGGTGGCTGCCGAAGCGACCTCCCTGCCCTTGCGCGCGCAGTCGGTCAGTCTGTTGTGGACCAACCTGATGCTGCACTGGCTGGACGACCCGCTGCCGGCATTGCGCGAAATGCACCGCTTGCTCGAGCTCGACGGACTGTTGATGTTCTCCGCTTTCGGGCCGGACACCCTGAAGGAGTTGCGCGCCAGTTTCAACGATGGTTGCATCCACACGCAGCGCTTCATCGACATGCACGATTACGGCGACATGCTCGTCGAATGCGGCTTTGCCGACCCGGTGATGGATGTCGAGGTGCTGACCCTGACTTACACCAGTTTCGATGATCTGCTGGCCGACATCCGCCGCAGCGGCTCGACTTGCGCGATGCAGGAGCGACGGCGCGGACTGACGGGGCGTTCGGCCTGGGCGGCAGCGCGCGCCGCCTATCAGCGGTTGGCCAGCGCCGGTCGCCTGCCGGCAACCATCGAAGTGGTCTACGGCCACGCCTGGAAAGCACAGCCGAAGAAGACCGCCGACGGGCGGACGATCATCCGCTTCGATCCGCAGCAGCGCAGCCGCTGAGCGGGCAGCGGCCCGGTGACACCGCAGCCGGATGGTCGGCTAGCGGAAGAACTCCTCCAGGCGTATGAATACCTCGTGTTCGGCGCCGTGCCGGCGCACCGACAGCACGTCCTCGAGTTTTTCCACTTGCTTGACCATCTGGTCGAGGCGTTCGTCTTCATTGACCAGCAGCCAGATGCGGCTGGTTTCGCCACTGCCCACCGGCATGACCAGAATCGCCTCGACGTTGTAGGCCCGGCGTGAAAACAGGCCGACGACATGCGACATGACGCCGGCGTGGTTGTTGACCTCCAGTTCGAGCACCGTGCGGGCCAGCGCCTGATTTTCCGTTCTTGTCAGCGAGTTCATCGTTCAGCCTCCGATCATTTCCTTGTTGGCCGCACCCGGCGGCACCATCGGCAACACCTGTTCGTGCATCGCGATGCTGGCGTGGATCAGCATCGGGCCGGGCGTCGACAGGGCGCGGGCCAGCGCGGCGAGTGGCTCGCTTTCCTGGTCGAGGTCGAGGGCGGCCACCCCGAAACCTTCGGCAACCCGGATGAAATCGGGCATGCCCTTGAATTTCGAAGCGTAGATGCGTTCGCCGTAGAACAGTGTCTGTTGCTGGAAGACCAGGCCGAGCGACGAGTTGTTCATCAGGACGATCTTGACATTGACTCCCTCTTCGGCAGCGGTCACCAGTTCCTGGATGTTCATCAGGATGCTGCCGTCACCGGTGAAGCAGACCACCGTTCGTTGCGGTTCGGCGAGCGCCGCGCCGATTGCCGCCGGCACGCCGAAGCCCATCGTGCCGAGGCCGCCGGAGGTCAGCCACTGCCGCGGCCGGCGCAGCGGATAGGCTTGTGCCACCCACATCTGGTGCTGGCCGACATCGGTGGTGATCGTCGCTTCGTCGTCCAGACAGCTGGCGACCGCACGAATCAATCCATACGGCGTGCGCGGATCGTCGACGCCCGGCATGCGCAGGGGCTGCGCCTCCTTCAGGCTGGCGACGCGCGCCAGCCAGTCCTGACGCGGCGAGGCGTCGATGGCCGGCAGGAGCCTCTGCAACACCGTGCTCACGTCGCCCGCGATGCCGACATGCGCGGTCTTGATCTTGTCCAGTTCGGACGGGTCGATGTCGATGTGAATGATTCTGGCCTGTGGGCAGAAACCTGCCACCTTGCCGGTCGCCCGATCGTCGAAGCGGGCGCCGACGGCAATCAGCAGATCGCACTCGTCGAGCGCCAGATTGGTGCAGCGCGCCCCGTGCATGCCGAGCATGCCCAGTGACAG
>NZ_JAEUOL010000027.1 GCF_016789985.1 Accumulibacter sp. | reverse complement strand
AACGCACTCTTGCGAGCAGCGGATCCTGGATGCTCAGTGCCAGATCCGCCAGCTGAATTCTTGTCGCATCGATCTGGCCACCAGCGCTGCCGGCAGTAATCAGCGGTATGGCGCGTCGTTTCGACCAGGCGATCATCGCCGCCTTCGTGCGTACCTGGTCGACCGCGTCGATCACGTAGTCGAAGCCGGTGGCGAACATGGTGTCGATATTCTCGGGCGTCACGAACTCCTCGATTTCGTCAACCTCGCATTCCGGGTTTATGGCGCGCATGCGGTGCGCCATGGCGCTTACCTTGGCCTTGCCGAACTCGCCGTCGAGCGCATGGATCTGACGGTTGACGTTGGATTCGGCGATCATGTCGAGGTCGATCAGGGTGATCCGGCCGATCGCCGAACGAGCCAGACCCTCGGCCGCCCAGGAACCGACACCGCCGATGCCGACCACGGCGACATGAGCATTGCGGAAACAGCATAGGGCTTCCGCGCCGTAGAGACGCGCCACACCGGCGAAGCGACGCGCGACGTCGGGCGGCTCGAGGCTCATGTAGATGCCAGCGTACGATGTATGACCTGGTTGAACTGAGCAATCCATTCCGGGGCAAACTGTTTGTCGCAGGCGTTGATTTCGGCGATGGCGCGCAGAACCGAGCGGTTCCGCCTGCGGTCATCATGTCTCGACATCACCGCTTCGAAGGCGTCAACGATCGCCAGGAGGCGGGCGCCGGGGCAGATGGCAGCCGCCGACAGTCCGTGTGGATAGCCCTTCCCGTCGGGCATCTCATGATGCTGTGCCACCATCTGTGCGGCTGGCGACCAGCCAGCCATTCGCGACAGGAGCTCGGCCGCGTACATGGGGTGGCTGCGTAGCGCCTGCCGGTCGGCCGCGCTCATCTCCCCGCTCTTCAGCCAGATCGCTTGCTCAACAAACATCATGCCCACATCATGCATGTAGACGGCCGCTTCAAGCTGTTGGGGGTCGATCACCGTGCCCGCTTGCTGATTGGTATCGAGCGCCAGGCGAACGATGCGTGCGGTACGTCCCTTGAAGCGGGGCGAGCGGGCTTCGAACTGGTGGGCGAGCACGCGGAAAAAGCGCAGATCATCGCTCGCCTGGGCGCCTTGGCCCGCGTTGTCTGTTGCACGCTCGCCCACGGCGGCAAGTGAGGCGCCGCCGACCGGGTGAAAGCCGGTAACCGCCTCAATGATTGCGGACGTCCGTCCGCCCAGCTCGTTCCCCTTGGCGCACACCAGGGATTCGAGTCCCTGCGTGAGATGTCCAAGCTGCAGGTCAGCAAGGTCCTGCCCGCAGGCCAGACGGGTGATGGTGACTTCCAGACGATCGAGGAGCAGCAATATCAATTCCGCAATGGCGGCAGTGAAAGGGAGTTCGTTGCGCCGTACCCGATCGAGCAGAGCTTCCATGGGGTGCACCATGGCGACCGCGAGATCGACCCGGCACAGCGCGGCGTCGCCCTTTATGTTGTGCAGGCCACGAAACAGACTGCCGATCGCCTCGCGATCGCCCGGGGTAAGCCGGAGCCGGCTGACATCGCGTTCGATGGCTGGCGCGTAATCGCGCAGCGCTTCAGCGAAATCCAGTACGGCTTCCGGTTCGGCAAGGCGCGTGGCAGGAGTCGTTTGTTTGTCCATCGGGAGCCTTCCGGGCAAGCGTTTCCCTAGAGTTTAACGGAAAGCCGGCCAGCTGTCGGCAGGCAGGGCAGCGGCGTGCCATGCCATATGGCGGCGAGCGGTCAAAGTATGGTTTTAGCGATCAACTGGTCTGACAGGGCATGGGCGCCCCGCATATCGCTGACCGTTTGGCGCAATGCTGGGCTAAACTCCCGATTTTTGTTAGCGAGGAGTTGAGAATGCCCATTGTTACCACCCCCAGCGGTCTGCAGATCGAAGACATCATCGTTGGCAGCGGCCCGACGGCGACTTCCGGCCAGCATGTCATCGTGCATTACACAGGATGGCTGGCCGACGGCAAGAAGTTCGACTCCAGCGTCGATCGCAATGAGCCTTTCCGCTTTCCGCTCGACGGACGGCATGTCATCGCCGGCTGGGAAGAGGGCGTTCCCGGCATGAGCGTCGGCGGCATCCGCAAGCTCATCATTCCGCCGGAGTTGGGTTACGGCGCGCGTGGGGCAGGCAAGATGATCCCGCCGCATGCCAAGCTGGTCTTCGAGATCGAGTTGCTCGATATTGCCTGAGCAATGGCCGGGCGGCCACGCAAGACCCTGAGCCCGCAATCGGCGACCAGGCCAGTGGTCGCTCAGGGCGGTCCCGGCCGGCCGCCAGTGCCGGCCGCATCGAGCAGGCAGCGGCCGACAACAGCCCCGGCGGCAGGCGGTCCGGCACAACGCTCGACGAGTACGGTGCAGCCGGCGCGCGGCCTGGCGTCACGCCAGCCTTTTCCGCCGCTCGCCACGCCGGCCGGAGACGCGGCGGCGACGACCGGCGCCTCGTCGCCATCCGGCGAACGGATAGCCAAGCTGATGGCCGAGCGCGGCCTTTGTTCGCGGCGCGATGCCGACGACTACATCGCGCGCGGCTGGGTCTTCGTCAACGGGCAGCGGATCAGCGAGCTGGGAACCCGGGCCGATCGGTCTGCGCTGATTACCCTGGACCGGCGAGCGCAGGCCAATCAGCAAGCCCGGATGACGATCCTGTTGCACAAGCCGGTCGGTTACGTTTCGGGGCAACCGGAACCCGGTTGCACGCCAGCGGTGACCCTGATCCAGCCGGAGCGGCAGCTCCGCACGCCGGATACACCGTTGTTCAGTCCCGCATGCCTGCGTGGACTGGCTCCCGCCGGTCGGCTGGACATCGATTCGACCGGTCTCCTGGTGCTGACCCAGGATGGCCGCGTGGCGCGGCAACTGGTGGGTGACCAATCGACGATCGAAAAGGAGTACCTGGTACGCGTCACCGGCCGGCTGGACGCCAGGGGACTGGCCCTGCTCAACCACGGCCTGAGCCTTGATGGACGCCAACTCAAACCGGCCAGGGTCGAATGGTTGAATGAAGATCAACTGCGCTTCATCCTGCGCGAGGGTAGAAAGCGCCAGATCAGACGGATGTGCGAACTGGTCGGGCTGCGCGTCATCGGTCTCAAACGAGTGCGCATCGGTGCGGTGCGGCTCGGCGACCTGCCGCTTGGTCAATGGCGCTTCCTGCGCCCCGACGAGGCGTTCTGACGGCGCCATGGACGCAGCCGCAGGCGGAACCTCTCAGAGGATGATTGGTTCCGGGGTCAGCTCGACGCCAAAGCGCTGCCGCACGTCGGCCTGGACGGCGCTCGCCAGCGCCATCACTTCGGCCCTCCGCGCCCCGCCGTGGTTGACCATCACCAGCGCCTGTTTTTCGTACATGCCGACGCGGCCGAGGCCGCGGCCTCGCCACCCGCTCCGTTCGATCAGCCAGCCGGCAGCCAGCTTGATGCGACCATCGGGCTGCGGATAGCAGGGCAGATCAGGATAGATCTGCTGCAGGCGGGCGCCGAGCGTGGCGTCCACCAGGGGGTTATGGAAGAAGCTGCCGGCGTTGGGCAGCGTTGCCGGGTCGGGCAGTTTGCGGCTGCGCACGGCGATCACTGCGGCGGCGATCTGCTGCGCGCTGGGGTGGTCCACTGCCTGACGCTCGAGTTCGGCCGCCAGCTCACCGTACCCGGTGAGTGCCTGCCAGGCTTTCGGCAGGCGGAAGGTGACCCGGGTGATCACCAGCTGCGCGTCCAGGTGCCACCCCTGCTGTTTGAAGACGCTGTCACGATAGGCAAAGCGACAGGCGGCGCGATCCAGGCGCAGCAGTCTGCCGCTCTGCATGTCGAGTGCTTCGAGGGACAGGAAGCGGTCGGCCAGCTCCAGCCCATAGGCGCCGATGTTCTGGATCGGCGCCGCGCCGACCGTGCCGGGAATCAGGGCCAGATTCTCCAGCCCCGGCCAGCCCTGCGCGAGCGTCCATGCCACTAGCTGGTGCCAGTTCTCGCCGGCGCCGGCGCGTACATACCACGCATTCTCGTCTTCTCCGATCAGTTCGCGGCCGCCGATCGCCAGATGCAGCAGCAGGCCGTCGAAGTCGCCACCCAGCACCACATTGCTGCCACCACCAAGGGCGAAGCGGCGTAGCGACCAGTTGCCGGTCAACCGTGCCAGCTGGCCGGTCGATGTGATCCGGGCGTAAAAGGCCGCCTGCCCGGGCAGGGCCAGCGTCGTCCGCGTTGCGAGGTCTACGCCGCGCTCGACAAAATCGGGAAACTCTCGTGGACTCATCGTCGGTCGTCCTTGCAGAGATTTGTTCAGAGCAACGGTGCCAGCCAGCGTTGTGCCTCGGCAAGGCTGAAGGCGGCCCGCTGCGCCCAGTCTTTCATCTGATCGGGCGCGATCTTGCTGACCGCGAAGTAGCGCGCCTGCGGGTGCGCCAGGTAAAAGCCCGAGACCGCTGCCGCCGGCGTCATGGCGAAGGACTCGGTGAGCCCCATGCCGGCGTTGCCAGGCGCATCGAGCAGTTCGAACAGGGCGCGCTTGGCGGTGTGATCGGGACAAGCCGGGTAGCCGGGAGCTGGCCGGATGCCGCGATACTCTTCACGGATCAGCGCCGTGTGGTCGAGCGCTTCATCCACGGCGTAGCCCCAGTAATCACGCCGTACCTGGGCATGCAGCCATTCGGCACAGGCTTCGACCAGCCGATCGGCGATCGCCTTGAGCATGATCGCGTGGTAGTCATCGTGGGCGACGGCAAACTCGGCGAGTTTCTCCTCGATGCCAAAGCCGGCTCCGACGGCGAAAGCGCCGATCCAGTCCGGGGTACCACGCTCGGCAACGAAGTCGCTCAGGCAGTAGTGCGGCTTGCCGGGTGGGCGCTCGTGTTGCTGGCGCAGGTTGTGCCAGCGCATCAGGCAATGGCTGCGTGACTCGTCGGCATAGATCTCGATGTCGTCACCGACGGCGTTGGCCGGAAAGAGGCCGAACACGGCGTTGACGCGCAACCATTGCTGGCTGACCACCTTCTCGAGCATTGCCTGCGCGTCGGCAAACACCGTGCGTGCGGTACTGCCGACCACAGCGTCCCCGAGGATCTTCGGATAGCTGCCGGCAAGGTCCCAAGTTTGGAAAAAGGGGCCCCAATCGATGTATTCGGCGAGGCTGGCCAGATCGACATCACGCAACACGTGCAGGCCCGGCTTGCTCGGCGGGTGTGGCCGGTAGCCGGTATCTTCATTCCAGACGAAGCGGTTGGCGCGTGCCGCTTCGAGTGTCACCAGCGTGATGCCCTTCTTGTTGGCGTGTTGCGCGCGCACCCTGGCGTAGTCGGCGGCGAGTTCGCCCCGGAAATCGGCGGCGTTGTCGATCGACAGCAGCCTGGTGACGACGCCCACCGCGCGCGAAGCATCGGGCACATGGACCACCGGGCCGGAGTAGTTCGGCGCGATCTTGATCGCCGTGTGCGCCCGACTGGTCGTCGCCCCGCCGATCAGTAACGGCACAGGCCCGCCATCCGCCTGCGTGGCGAAGCCCAGACGCTCCATCTCGGCCGCGACATGGCTCATTTCTTCGAGTGACGGGGTGATCAGTCCGGATAGGCCGACCGCCTGGGCACCGTGTTCGCGGGCGGCGTGCAGGATGCGGTCGCAGGGGACCATCACCCCCAGGTCGACCACTTCATAACCGTTGCAGCCGAGTACCACGCCAACGATGTTCTTGCCGATGTCGTGCACATCGCCCTTGACCGTGGCGATGACGACCCGGCCCTTGCTGCCGACACCGGTGCGCAGTTTTTCCGCCTCGATGAACGGAATCAGGTGCGCCACCGCCTGCTTCATCACGCGTGCCGACTTGACTACCTGCGGCAGGAACATCTTGCCGGCGCCGAAGAGATCGCCAACGACATTCATGCCGTTCATCAGCGGGCCTTCGATGACCGCCAAGGGAGGCTTGCCGGCCACTGCCAGCGCGGCGCGGCATTCTTCCGTGTCGGCCACGACGAAATCGGTGATGCCCTTGACCAGCGCATGGGTCAGGCGTTCGTCCACCGGCAGTTCACGCCATGCGAGATCGGGAGCGCTCTCCCTTGCCTTGCCTTGCCTGACCGTCTGCGCGAACTCGACCAGCGCCTCACCGGCGTCGGGGCGACGGTTGAGCACGACATCTTCGACCTTTTCCCGCAGCAGGGGGTCCAGCTCATCGTAGACACCGAGCATGCCGGCGTTGACGATGCCCATCGACAGTCCCGCCCTGATCGCGTG
>NZ_JAEUOL010000019.1 GCF_016789985.1 Accumulibacter sp. | reverse complement strand
GATCCTCGGCGTCACCCTGGTGCTCACGGCGGTATTCCTGCCGGCCTCGTTCCTGCCGGGAATCACCGGCCAGATGTTCCGCCAGTTCGCGCTGGTCATCGCCGCCACCGCGCTCATCAGCGCCCTCAATGCGCTGACCCTCAAGCCGGCACAGTGCGCGCTCTACCTGCAGCCGCGCCCGGCGGAGCAGCGCGCGAACGGGTTCTACTGCGGCTTCAACCGCGCCTACGACGCTCTGGAGCGCCACTACGTCGCCATGGTGAGCTGGATCGCGCACCGGCCGCGCCGCATGGCGGGTGCTTTCTTCGCAATCGTCGGTCTCGCCACCATCGGCTTCGCGGTGTACCCGACGGCGCTGATGCCGCTCGAGGATCAAGGCTATTGCGTCGTCATCGCCCGGCTTCCGCCGGGTGCTTCGCAGCCACGTGTTCGCGAGGTGGCCTCGAGCATCGATGCCCTGCTCGGGAAGACGGCCGGCGTCAAGGGCTGGGTGACCATCGGCGGTTATTCGGCGCTCGATTCGGCCAAGCTTTCGAACGCCGTGACGACCTTCGTCATCTACGATGACTGGGACAAGCGCCCGGCCGGGTTTTCTCAACTGAAACTGATCAGCGACCTGCAGCAGCAGTTGCGCGCGCTGCCGCAGGCGACGTTCGGCGTCCTGCCGCCGTCGCCGATCCCCGGCCTGGGGATCGCGTTTGGCTTCCAGATGATGATCGAGGAGCGCAGCAGCCTGGGCGCCCGCCAGCTGCAGGCGGCGACGAACGAGCTGCTGCGCCAGGCCGGCGACGAGCCCGGCTTCCTCCGGCTCGGTTTCACGACGTTCAATGCCGACAGCCCGCAGCTCTATCTCGACGTCGACCGGGCGATGGCGAGAAGCCTCGGCGTCACCATCGACGACCTGTTCAAGACGGTGCAGATCTATCTCGGCTCGACCTACGTGAACCCGTTCAACCAGTTCAATCAGAGTTTCCAGGTGCGCCTGCAGGCCGACGGCGAATACCGTCGCCGCTTGCGGGACATCGAGACCCTGTCGGTTGCCAACAGCTCGGGGCAAATGGTCCCGCTCGGCGCATTGCTCGACGTCCAGCCGGCGCTCGGATCGGAGATGATCTTTCGCTACAACCTGTACCCGGCCGCCGCGCTGATCGGCATCCCGATGCCCAGGTACAGCTCGGGGCAGGCGCTGGACAGGATGCACGATTTCGCAGCGAGCACATTGCCGCCGGGCATGAGCTACGAGTGGACCGGGCTCGCTTACCAGGAACAGCTCATGGGCAAGCAGACCTACCTCCTGTTCGCGCTGTCCATCACCCTCGTCTTCCTGGTGCTCGCGGCGCAGTACGAAAGCTGGATCGATCCCGCCGCGGTGATCCTCACCGTGCCGATGGCGCTCGTCGGCATCGTGCTTGCGCTGCTCGTCCGGCGCTTCCCGGTCGACCTGTACACCCAGGTCGGCCTGGTGCTGATGACCGCGCTCGCCGCCAAGAACGCCATCCTCATCGTCGAGTTTGCCCGCACGCTGACGGCGGAGGGGATGCCGCCGGCCGAGGCGGCGATCGAAGCGACGCGCCGTCGATTCCGGCCGATCGTCATGACCTCGCTGGCGTTCATCCTCGGCGTCGTGCCGCTGCTCACCGCCACGGGTGCCGGGGCGGCGAGCCAGCAGGCGCTCGGCACCGTCGTCTTCGGCGGGATGCTGGTGTCGACCATTCTCGCGATTCCGTTCGTTTCGGTCTTCTACATTCTGCTGCATCGGTTGCGGGAGTGCCTCGGGGTGCCTTGGCGATTCCCGAAGCGTACGCGCTACACTGGCGCGCCGAAGTGAGCCGCCGAAGGGAGGGCGGGACTCTGGCTCCATGTCATGCCGAGTCGAGCATCGCGGGTGGTCGGGGTGGCCGTCATCAAAGGTGCGATCAGCCATTCAATCTGCTCGTCTAGGCTCACTGCTTGTGCCACATCTTCGTTGCCCGGTTCGCTGACAGCATCCTGGATATGGGCAAGACGTCGCGTCCGATGTCCGGACGATCGCCGCTTACCCGGCCCGGCGCGCGTGTGCGAAGCCTCATGCGGGCCGAAGAACTGGAGTAGGATTCTCGTGTGGATTTCAGCATCGTCGGGATTTCAGCATCGTCGGCAAAATCGCCAGTATCGAGACCATCGCCGAAGGCAGCGGTATCCGCGAGCTGGCGATGCTGCGGCAACGCAGCGGTGTCGGCTGCTGGCGCAAGAAGAAGGGCATTGCGGCTATCCGGCTTGCCGATGGAACAACGGTGCGGGCCGAGATTGACTGGTGGTGCCAAGGGGCAACCGAAGATAAGGGAATGGCTATGAAGTTCGTTGTTTGTCTATCTCGCGAAGGGTTCGGGGAGTTCTCGACCGATGACCTGACTCTCGGACGGCTGCATGAAGTCCCCGCCCAGGCGGATAGCCGTGGCATGCTGCGGATCGTGGACGATTCCGGCGAGGGCTTTCTTTACCCTGCTTCGTTTTTTGAGCCTGGAGAGGTCCGGGAGCAGACCGCTTCCCGTCCGCACGAACTGCTCGTGGCATAGCAGAGTGGCCTAGGTGTGTGCTACCGGCCACAAGAACCCCACCGAATGGAGCGTCCAGCAAACCCGAACCATGCGCCGGCTGTCGCGATCGGATCTCAAGACCGTCCGCGCCTGGCGCATCATCTACGCCACCGCCACAACGTCTGGCAAAGCCAATCCGCTGTGCCAGCGCTGGCCCGGTTGGGACCGCCGGTGCCGAATCGAACCCTTCAAGCGTCTTGCCCGAACGATCAACACTCGCCTGACCGGCATCCTCAGCGGCTTCGAGGCGGGAAAGCACAACGGCCGCGCCGAAGTCATGAATTGCGCATTGCAGGAAGCGCGAACCCGTGCTCCCGGCCACCGGCGCGTCGAGAATTTCATCGCCATGCCTGTCTCGTCGCCGGGAAACTCACCCATCTGCTCGCCCCGCCGTTTGCCCGGATGGCCGTCGTTCCACACAAAACGGAGTAAACCCGCCGTGCGTAATTCGGCATTTGGCGTGATCGCCCGGCCATGATCGATCAGGGCACTCATTCCGGCAGACCGACTGTCAGCGACCATGCCTCGTGGGTCCTCGCCGTGCTCGCCATGTTGATGGTCATCGTGGCCCACCTCTTGCCGGCACTGATCGCCGGACTGCTGGTTTATGAGCTGGTGCACGTGCTGGCACCGGTCTTTGCCCGGCACCTGTCGAGTAGCCGGGCGCGCGCCATGGCGGTGGGTCTGGTCGTCCTGGTCGTACTCGGTGCGGTCAGTGCGGCGGTCATCGGACTGGTTGCCTTCGTCAACAGCGAGGGGGGCAGTCTTGCGGCGCTGTTGGCCAAGATGGCGGAAATCATCGAAAGTTCGCGGTCGACCCTGCCCACCTGGCTGGCCGATCTGCTGCCACGCGGCAGCGACGCGCTGCGCGAGCGTGCCAGCCAGTGGCTGCGGGAACATTCCACCGAAGTGCAGATGATCGGCAAGCAGACCGGCCACGTGCTTGCCCATGTGCTGATCGGCATGGTCATTGCCGGCATGGTGGCCCTGCGCGAGGCCGGGCCCAGCCGGAGCCCGGGACCGTTGGCGCGCGCGCTCGAGGAGCGGGTCTTCCGGCTCGGCGAAGCCTTCCGCCGGATCGTCTTCGCGCAGGTTCGCATCTCCGCTCTGAACACGCTGTTCACCGCCGTGTACCTGGCTGTCGTCCTGCCGATGTTCGGCGTCCACCTGCCCCTGACCAAGACCATGATCGTCGTGACCTTCATCGTCGGTCTGCTGCCGGTGGTCGGCAACCTGCTTTCGAACACCGTGATCTTCGTCATCAGCCTGGCTCATTCTCCCGGCGTCGCCGTGTCGTCTCTGGCTTACCTGATCCTGATCCACAAGCTCGAGTACTTTCTCAACGCACGCATCGTCGGTGCCCGGATCAATGCCAGAGCCTGGGAACTGCTGACCGCGATGCTGCTGATGGAAAGCGTTTTCGGGCTGGCCGGCCTGGTCGCCGCGCCGATCTGCTATGCCTGGCTCAAGGACGAACTGGCGAGCCGGCAGTTGATCTGAATCCTGCGGCCAATCGGGCGGTTTGGGCAGTGCAGGATGGCTCGCGGGACATGAGCGTGGCACAGGAACGGACCTGTTGACCATGCTGCGGCTCCGGCCTGCTCTCCCCGGTCATCCGGCGCAGCCGGCTCCCGGGGAGAACTGGAGCCAGCGACGCTTTAGCCGGAATTTGCCGGCCGCCCCGGCAAGCTACCGGTTAAATCCGGCGTCAAAGGTGATTCTGAGCGGCAGTGCTGGCGCGGGGAAGAACTTTTGCGTCATGTGCTCATTCCCTCTCCGTTTGGAGAAAGGTCGGGGGAAACGGTCATGGCTTTCATCACCCGGTTTGCCTGCAACAGCGATGACCGTTTGCTGGCTGCCCGACCCTTGCCCCTGCCAGTCGCTGCAGCACGGACACCAGCAGATCCACTTCCTCGCAGGTGTTGTAGAACGCCAGGGAGGGCCGCACCGTCGCTTCGACGTCGAAGTGGCGCAGGATCGGTTGGACGCAGTGGTGGCCGGCGCGCACGGCGATGCCCTCCTGATTCAGTGCCGCGCCGACTTCCTCGGGACGGTAGCCGGCCAGAACGAAGGACAGAACGCTGGTCTTGTCGTCGGCCGTGCCGATCAGACGGATGCCGGGGAGCGGCTTGAGCCGCTGCGTGGCGTAGGCGAGAAGATCATGCTCATGGCGGGCGATGTTCTCGATGCCGATCCGTTCGACGTAGTCGAGCGCGGCCCCGAGACCGGCCGCATCGGCGATGTTGCCGGTGCCGGCCTCGAAACGCGCCGGCACGCCCTGGTAGAGGGTGCGCTTGAAGGTGACGTCGGCGATCATGTTGCCGCCACCTTGCCAGGGCGGCATGTCTTCGAGGAGGTCGCGCTTGCCGTAAACGACGCCGATGCCGGTCGGCGCAAACACCTTGTGGCCGGAGAAGACAAAGAAGTCGGCATCCAGCGCCTGCACATCGACGTGCCTATGCGAAACCGACTGGGCGCCATCCACCAGCACCCTGGCGCCGGCCCGGTGCGCCAGTTCGACGATTTCCCTGACTGGCGTCACCGTGCCGAGCGCGTTGGAGATCCGGCTGATGGCGACCAGTCTGGTGCGGTCGTTGAGCAGTCGCCGGCATTCCTCCAGCAGGATCTGCCCCTGGTCGTCGACCGGGATGGCCCGGATGCGGGCGCCATTCTCCCTGGCAAGCTGTTGCCAGGGAACGATGTTGGCGTGGTGTTCGAGCAGCGAGACGGCGATTTCGTCGCCTTTACCGATGTGCTCCTTGCCCCAGGTCTTCGCTACCAGGTTGATTGCCTCGGTCGCGCCACGCACGAAAATGATCTCTTCCTCCGAAGCCGCGCCGAGGAAGCGCGCCACGAGTTCATGGGCGGCGCGGTGGATGTTCGAGTTTTCGTGCTGGTAGAACTGCACCATTCGGTCGATCACCGCCTGCGGCTTTTTTGTCGTGGCGGCGTTGTCGAACCAGACCAGCGGTTTGCCATTCACCCGTTCAGCGAGGATCGGGAAGTCGCGGTGCACGGTCTGCACGTCGAAGGTCGGGAAGCGGCTGACGTCGGCTCGAGGGACGACGTTCGGTAACCGCGATTCGATGAAGTGGAAACCGCCGTTGCCCGGAGGCTGGGGTTGCGAACGGGCCGGCGTGACACGCTCGCCGGCGATTTCGCCGAGGACTCGGCGCAGTGTGGCGTCGCCCGGTAGTTCGAAGGGATGCGCCACGATGGGGTTGTCCGCCGCTGTGGGAGCAGTCAGCGGTGGTTCGTGCGTGCCAGACAGCGCTGCCGCTTCAGCGAGAAAATAGTAGGGCGATCCGGGTACGCCGGCAGGTCCGCTGGGATGGTCGTCGGCAGGGTTGCCGCGCAGGCTGCGGGAGCCCCGGATTCCGGTACCGGCTCGGCTGCCGGGAGCGGCATCGAGCGATGTCTGGCCGGCCGACGGTGGCGCCACGGACTGTCGCGCCGACAGTCGGGTCACTGACCGCGACCCGCGAAGCCGGTGCAGGCGTGGCACGCAAGTGACCACAGGACTGCCCGCGGGCAGCGTCCGGAAGATCTCGCTGGCCAATTGCCCGAGTGTCGCTTCGTCCGGCAATCCCGGAATGTCCGTCGGGGCGGGCAACGGATTAGCGGTAGGTGTCCGAATAGTCAGGGTACTTGTCGACCTCCACGTCGTCGAGAACGGCCAGTGTGTCTTCCACAGGCACGACCTGCGAGCAGTAGAGCGAAATCAGATAGGAGGCGATGGCATTGCGGTCGATGCCCATGCCCATGAAGCGCACCGACAATCCGGGGCTGTGCTCGCCTGGCAGGCCCGGCTGATACAGGCCGACGACGCCCTGGCGCTGGTCGCCGACGCGCAGCAGCAGGAGCTTGGTCCTGCCTTGCTCGACCGGCACCTTGTCCGACAGGATCAGCGGTATGCCACGCCAGGTCACGAACTGCGAACCGAACAGCGAAACGGTCGGCGGTGGTACGCCACGGCGGGTGCATTCACGGCCGAAGGCGGCGATCGCCAGCGGGTGGGTCAGGAAGAATGCCGGCTCCTTCCAGACTTTAGTGAGCAGGTCGTCGAGGTCGTCCGGCGTCGGCGCGCCGGTCAGCGTCGAGATGCGCTGCGTGTCGGCGACGTTGGCCAGCAGCCCGTAGTCCGGGTTGCCGATGCGCGCCAGCAGCGGCACGCCCAGCAGGTACAGCTTGTACGCCAGGCGATGGTGGATGATCGCCCGGATGCCCGGATAACAGAGGACTATCTCGTCGGCGCTGCGCGCCACCGGATCGCCGCGGTAGGCAGCCTCGACGTCGCTGTCGAGGAGAAGACGAATTCCGGGCAGGGCGGCAGCGAACTGCTGCACGAGCGCGAGGCATCCCTTTCGATCGTCACGGGGCCGGTCAACGGGTCGTGACGGGCAATGTGGGTCAGTTCCGGGCGTACCTGGTCGAACAGGCTGCGCAGGGCGGTGTCGAGCGTATGGCCGACATGGAAATCCTCGCTGTGCCCCTGCTGCAGGTCGGGCGGGCCGAGGCGCATCGGAAAAAGCGCACCGCACAGCCGTTCGACGATGTCGCGCAGTGCCTCGCGCGAGGGAAACTCGCGGCCTCCGGTTTCCAGTGGGCGTTGCTGCGCCAGACGCCAGCGCTCACGCGCGGCACGCAGGTCGCGCACGATTTCGTCGAGACCCCGGAGTGCCGCGATCAATGGATCGTGGGCGGAACGAAGCGGTGCGTTCATTGTTCGATTCTTCCGCAACCGTCAGTCCTGAACCCACGGTAGGCCGTGGTGGCGCCAGCCGCCGCTTGCGCCGCGTTGTCCGTCGGCAGTGATTTCTCCCTCGAAGCCTTCCAGGACA
>NZ_JAEUOL010000003.1 GCF_016789985.1 Accumulibacter sp. | reverse complement strand
GCGCCTTGTCTCCGCCCTTCTGGCAGAATGCGACGAGGAATGGATGACCGGGAAAATCTACCTCAACCTGAATGACTGATGGCTATATCCCGATGGAATCCCTTGGGGGCTTTTACAGAAAAGAAGTTGCGCTGCCTTCGGCATCAGAGATAGTGGCGGTCAGAACCCAACGATCGATCGCCTCGTCGATGCTGAGTGCTCAACGCCTTTCGGCATCAGAGATAGTGGCGGCATGTCCTTCCAGTCTTCGACAGATACGCTCTCGCGGTGCTCAACGCCTTTCGGCATCAGAGATAGTGGCGGGGATTGACCACCCAACCCAAGCCGTAACTATCAAGTGCTCAACGCCTTTCGGCATCAGAGATAGTGGCGGGCAGGTGTCGGGGTGCCATAGATACTGGGGTTCATTGTGCTCAACGCCTTTCGGCATCAGAGATAGTGGCGGCACAGGTCGGTAGCTCGATATAGGGGACCTCGTAAAGTGCTCAACGCCTTTCGGCATCAGAGATAGTGGCGGGATACCGGTAACAAGCGGCCCAGCTTGCGAACCGAGTGCTCAACGCCTTTCGGCATCAGAGATAGTGGCGGCTACGTCTATTCGCGCGACGAGTCCGGGACGTTGCGGTGCTCAACGCCTTTCGGCATCAGAGATAGTGGCGGTCGCCTTCGGTCGCCAGTGCGGCCGGAGCCGCCGCGTGCTCAACGCCTTTCGGCATCAGAGATAGTGGCGGGCCGCGAATAACCGTTTTCTGTCGGTTTATAGGCCAGTGCTCAACGCCTTTCGGCATCAGAGATAGTGGCGGGTCTGCGGTGCTGCCTGGCGTGGCGGTGTTTAGTTGTGCTCAACGCCTTTCGGCATCAGAGATAGTGGCGGCCCGCAGCGCTTCATGTCGCGCCAGGCGTGATCGGCGTGCTCAACGCCTTTCGGCATCAGAGATAGTGGCGGAAATGCTCGTCTAGCTTTTTCTGAACGAATTTCCTGTGCTCAACGCCTTTCGGCATCAGAGATAGTGGCGGACCACTACGCTAAGAGGTTGATCATTATAGGAAAAATGGTACCGTAAGCAAGCAGCCAGCAGCATCGGCCTGTGGCGGTGATGGATGTTACTGAAGTGCCCAGGGAAACCAGAGAAATCATGGCCCTGGATGACGCATGTGCCGAAAAGCGCCTGAAATACGCATAATTGATTGATTTTCAGTTATTTTTATGATCAACGGAGGTAGGTGAACCGGTGCCACTCGCAGATGCATGTGGCTGTTACAGAACGGCGAAACGTGCCGACGGCTCGTCCCAGTGCTCCGCTTTGCCACGGGCCTCAACTCCGCCAGCACATCGGGGGCAGAGATGCACCACCAGGAGATCGTCTTCACGGTCCAAGATCTGCTCCAGTTCCCAGCGCAGAGCTTCGAGGGCAGTGCGCGTAAGACGGCAGCGGAACAGCGAGTACTGTATGCGTTCACCCGTGCCACGCAAGAGCCTGTAAGCCTGGCGCCACCGCTTGGGGTGGCGGATGTCGTAACTGACCAGGTACCAGTGCTGGTTGCCATGCTCTTCGGTTTTCATCCGCGCAGCCGCATGCGGGCGAAAAGGCCGGGGGCGCCACTCCATTCTTTTTCGAGCAGCCGCGCTTCGAGTTCGATGGCGCGCTGGTAGCTGAGGGAATAGCCCACCACCGGATGGCGCCAGACTTCCTGTTTACGGACCTCGTACAGAGCGATCGCCCGCTTGCGGCCGGTGTCCGCCAGCCACACCTGCCGGCCGGTGCTGAGGAAATCCTCTTCCCGCCACTGCTGCCGGTTGATCGCGGCGATCAGGGGCATATCCCACAAGGTGGTGCGGAAGAGTTCCATCAGATCCAGGGCCAATGGATAGGCGGCACTGCGGGGGCGGTGAAAGAAGCCGAAAGCCGGTTCCAGTCCGACCGCCAACAGGGCTGCCATGACGTCGCGGTAGAGCAGGGCGTACCCGAAACTCAGGGCCGCGTTGAAGCGATCCGTGGGCGGTCGGCGATTGCGATCGGCAAACTGCATGTGGGCCTGGCTGGGGTCAAGCAGCAGGGGCAGAGCAGAGAAATAATTGCGGCCCGCCATCCCCTCATGGCCGCGCAGTTTCTCTGGATCGTCGGCACGCTCCATGCCGCGCAATTCGGCGCGCATACTGCTCAGAGCGCCCTCAACCTCGCTGCGGACGCCGCGGCTACGGGCACTGCGCAGCAGGAAGTGCAATTGGTTGGCGACTTTGGCGCGAGTCAGCCGCCGAGCCAGGTCAAGGCACAGGATCGGGTCCGACAGGCCGGCAAACTGACGATGCCGCCGCTGTACGCCGCCAGGGGCCGCGACCCCGCCTGCGTACTGGCCGCCGCCGCTGAGCCAATGGATTCCAATATCGTGCGCCAGGGCATAGTGGATCGTCTGGCTGCTGATTTGAGCGGCGCCGTGCAGGACGATGGCGCCGACTTGGCGGCCAGGGAATTTGACCGGATCACCATCGCGTGGCGTGACGACGATCTCCTCTCCCTGCTTGCCGACCCGACTGCCGGGTTCGGTGACATGAATCACCTGGCGCTCGTCATGCTCGGGAAAGAGGCGAATGGTGGCAGGAGCCGTCTCATCGTCCTGCACTGCCAACAGGCGCTCTTCCTCCGGCAGACAGACCGGCGCCAGCGAACAATGAGCACAGAGGTTTTCGTTGGCGGCGACCGGTGGCCGCTGGACGCTCTCCGCCAAGGTGCGCGCTCGGGCGATGGCCCGACGCAAGTCCGCCAATGCCGCTTCGTCGACGGTCACGCGCACGGTCTTGTGGTTGGCGTGATAACGAATCCGCCCCTCGGTGATCGGCCGGCCCAGATGGCTACCGAGCAAGGCTGCGTAGGCGACGATCTGCAGCCGATCCGAATCCCAGGCGCCGTCGCCCTTGGACCGCCCCCGCTTGTGCTCGAAGGGGACCAGCAATCCATCCCGGTAACGCAGATAGTCGACTTTGCCCTTCAAGTTCCACTCCGCCGACTCGATGGTGACACCGACCAGTTCGCCGCCGTCCGTCGGCAACTCGGCGGCGTGCAATGTCCTTCCGGCATACACCCGCTGGTCGGCGATGCGGATTTCCTCGACTTCCTCGAGGTAGAAAAGCCGCTCGCAATATGCGAGGGCATGCAGGGACATGATGCGCAGCGCAGGAAGATCCTGCGCACGCGAATCGTTTGCTTCCACGGCCATGTGTTCCCACCTCCAGCGGGATCAATACTTCACCTCTACCCAAGCGGCTTCCGGTACCTGATCAGTTGCTTGCTCCATCAGGCGAAACAGTCGCGACTGGCTGCGCGAGATATCTTGCCGGTCAATGGTGATGGTGAGTCTGGCAATGTCCGCCTGCGGGCCGCCGAGCGGATCGCTTTCGGAGACCGGTAGCCACCAGCGCGCCGGCAGCGCAGCCGACAGCGGATCGATGCGATCCGGCAGGAAGTTGTTGTCGCCCAGGAAAGGCAAGCCATAACGCGCCGGCCCTTGGCCTGACAAACCTTCTCTTACTTGCTGTTCCAGAGCCTCGTTCCCTCGCAGGCCGATGCAGGCGCGCAAGTTGGAGAGAAACGCGCGACGGACGGGGGTGATGTTGTACTTGTTGCCCTTGCATACCGGCGCGTGCTCAGCTCTCGAGGGTCCGATCGGGTAGTTGTGAAGCTGTTGAAACAGATGATGCTGCTCCGTTTCCTCCATCGCACCGATCGCGATATGTGCCACGGGCAATCGCTTGGCGATAAGGGTCATGGGAGACTTGCCGTCGTTCTCGCGCATCTCGATGCCAGCCAAGTTGAGAAGCAGTCCGTAGGCAGCAGACGGCGTAATGAACGGTGCAGTTGGCCGGAAACTCCCGGTCGTGAACGACCGGAAGGCAGCAAAGGGAGCGTGGACGTTCAGCCAGAGCATGAGAACGTCACTCCGCAGAATCAGGAAGACCGGCCCGGTCCGCCGCGGCCATCAGCAAGCGTTGGGGATTACGGTCGAGAATGACGCCTTTCTCCGTCAGTGCCAGCGTGGTTCTTTCGTCCATCTCCTTGACCAACTGACCACCGAGGAAAAACTCATCGCCTGGGAAGTCCGCTTTGAGGATCCCGTCGACGATTTCCGGCAAACGGTATTTGCCTTCATCAGAGCGGAAGCCATAGGCGTCGTAACCGGCTACCAGTTGCCTGGTCAACCGAACCACCAGCGAAGCGGGTGCCATTTCGAAATAACTGCGCGCATGGTTCCCAGCCACTCCGTTGAGTTCGCCAATCGCCCGCAGCAGGGTACGAGTCCAGGATCGCTTCTCTTTGCAGTCTTCCAGATTCAAAGCAAAAGGGTACTGGAAGGCGGTATAAGCGGTTTCGCGGTGGAGTAAGGCACTGCTGCCGCTATTTTTCCAGGGGCTACCGACAGTCAGGGGCGATTGGGTAAACACTGCATCGTGGCGGTATGGCTCGAGCGCTACGGCCATATTCATTCGCAGTACCGAATCGCGTTTGAAACTGAATGTTGCAGGGTCACGACCTTGCTCTTTGATCTTGACGAGCATCTTCTTGCGATCCGCGTTGCCTGCTGCTACCAGCCAGCCCATAAAGAAATCATCCGCATAAGCGTCCGCATCCGGGAAGTCGGCAAATTTGACTGCTAACTGTTCCTCGTCGTTGAGTCGCTTGCGGTTACATGGCAGACCGAATTGGTGCAGATGTTCGCGCAGAGCATTGCGCATCGCTTCCGGACTGATGATCGCGTATTCGAATCGACCTTTGGTGATCTTCTGAATGACGGAGCGGTTTTCAGGGGATTCGCCGCGATAGTTGGCGGAAGGGGCGGCGTAGGTGAGGACGGTGGCAAATAGGTTCATGAATTTCTCCGGGTTCGGATGATGGCGAGATCGGCTTACTGAGAATGGTCGTTATCGCTGGAATCGGCGATTTTTTGGCCCGGCAGCCAGGCATGGGCGGACAGGGCAAGCATGGCGAGGTCCTTGACCAAAGCAGGGTTCTCGACCAAGGCTCGGCTCAAGGCGATGAAGTCTTCTTCCCTGATGAATTGGGGAACCGCGCACAGACTGCCGGTGAAATATTCGGCAATGTCTCCTTCCCGCCGTCCACGCAGAGCCAGGAAAGCGTCCTTGGCCACTTTTTCTCGCGCTTCGCGGTAGGGTGGATCGTAAATAGGGTGTCCTTTCTCGTTCTTGGGCATGTCGGTAATGTCCCTGCCGCACTTTTCCTGCGTGCGCAAGCGGACATAGGCACCGATCATCTGATAGACGCGCCGGGCCAGGGCATCGTCCAGTGGATTTTTTGGGTTGTCGGTCATCGTGGGCTCCTGATGGCGTTCCAATACGCTGGTCTGGTCAATCATGGTCATGAACCTCTTTCGGGCATCGTAGCCGAAGGGGCGGAAAGTCGCTTCAACGGGTTTGCCGATGAAGAATTCGGTCGGGTAATGGGAGAGCAGAGCATCGGCAGCGGAATACCAGGGTCTGCCTTTGACGAGATTGCCGATGGTGAGCCGCTTGAACAACGGATTGACCCTGAAGTCGCGCAAGTGCGCCTGGTATTCGTCTAACATTCCGGCGTCTGGCCGGAGTATCTCGGTTTGGAGCAGGCGAACATTGTTGCCGACCTTGTTCAGGTGATAGAGCTCGATGGTGTGCAGGGGAAGGCTGTAAGAGAACTGACCGACTCGGCGGTAGGCCAAGCGCGCAAGGAACTCCAGCCCGCCTTCCATTGGCAAATCAATTAGGGATTGCGCGGGCCTGTACCCGGCGACAGACGTCGTCAGGCTGCGCCAGTATTCCGGGATCTCGTCCGTGAACCACTCCAGATCGGCAACCTCTGGAACCACAAGGAGATAGCCAAGGTACTCGCGGCTTCCTTTCTTGAGATCGAGGATCTGGGGAACGAAAAGCGGGGTTGCCAACAGCCAGAAGTGTAGAAGCAGGTTTTCCTCGACACGTCCCTTGAAGGGAACCCGTTCCGCATTATCCGCTTGTGCACCGACGAAACACGTGCTCGCCACCGCATCGACGTTGAACAATCCGTGGGCCTTCTTCTCTATGCCATCGTGCAGTTGCGCAAAGACTTCCGCAGCCATTACCGTGAGCGACTTCCCTGCGGATCGCGTCTGAAACTCGAGCCGTTGTTTGTCGCGGCTGCAAAGCGTGCCCCACAGCATGTCCCGCCAAAGCTTCAGCCATGGGCTGTCTTCGCCACCGGCCAGCCAGAACGCCAAGAACTCACCACACGGCTGGACAAAGCGATTACCTTTGTCGTTACTGCTTTCCCTGGCGTTGTAGAAATCATCGAACAGAGTCGTTAGCGCGGCGGCCGTGAAACCGATCGTGGTTTCATGGGGGCCCAAGGCAATAATCTCCGGCAACTCCCCAATCGGGTGCCCACGTGCTTTCCGCTCCTCCAGATTGCGAATGAACAGCAGCAAGCCGGCCAGTCCGGCTTTATGTTGGGCCGTCGGTAGCTCAGCGAGCCGGTAAGTCAGAACTAGGCTGTCGGGAAGTTCACGTTTGGCGGCCATGTATGGGCTCCTGAAAAAACCCGAACCGGGCGTCGTAGTGGTCAGCAGGGGCTACGCACAGTGCACGTCCGAGGCACTGGCTACTGCCGGCGTGGCGGCGCGGCACGGGAAGGACAAAGCCATCGTAGGGCAGATGTCGTCGACGCAGCCCGAGAACTTGCTCAAGATCGCAGTCCAGGACGGCGTCGACGGTGAAATCGTGACTATCCCGCAAGTCTTCCTCCCCGCCGGCAGCCCATGGAGGCCCTTCGACGAATTGAATCCACGTGTCGGCGCGGCGCGGATCCTGACGAGTGCGTGCATCCAGTTCGTCTTCCAACCGCAACTGGGAAACTGCTTGCCCGTCCAGTGAGGTCAGGAAGGCACGGGCTGGTTCAACTTCTGCTGGGTTGTATGGCAAAGGGCTTTCGGGGGCGTAGCAATAGACGATGCCTGGGTTGGCTTCGTCAAGGGCGTGGCGATTGCATCGGCCCATGCGCTGGATGAGCGAAGGTATCGGCGCCAGTTCGGTGATGAGCACGTCGGCATCCAGATCGAGGCTCATTTCGCAGACCTGCGTGGTGAGGGCGATAATCCCACCTGTTGGTTTGTCGGACTGGAAGGCTGCAACCACAGCGGTGTGTCGTTCCTTGCGGTCTCGTAAAGTGAACCGGCTGTGGTAGCACAGGGCGCCAAGCTGCTCGAAATCCCGAGCCAGATGCTGACAGCGATCGACCGTGTTGACCACCCAAAGCACCCGTTTGCCTTCTGCCAGAGCGGTTTGGGCGATGGCTCTTGCGGCCGACTCGTCCGGGATGGCATGGATCCGGTAGCGCTGCAGTCCAGCACTTCGTTCCAGGTCTTCGAAATGCCGACCGGGGCCAGGGTAAGGCGTCAAAGCCAGTTCCTCGAGTTCCAGCCGCCTCGGGCCGGGCAGACTGGCGGTCATGCAGAGCACCGGAAGTTGGAACTCCTTTAGCAGCGTCTTCAGCGCGGTCCATAGCCGGTGGTCGAAACTGTGGACTTCGTCGATTACCACCACGGCGTCGGCAAGGACAGGCAACAGGCAGATGGAACGATAGGAAAGTTGCAGGAAGCCGAGGAACTGGTCTACGGTTGCGGCGAAAACACGCTTCTGCCAGAAGCCGAGAGCAAACAGACGGTCATCGGTTTCGTAGTTGCGTTCGCTGCGTTCATCCGGGTTACTGAACATCCCCTCGAGTTCGTATCCGGCCGTGCCTGACAACAGTGCGGCGTCGCTCTCGGGAGCGTGCGAGACGTAGTCCCGGAACCCTTCGCTGGCGGTGGCGCGAGTAGGGTAGAGAAAGATCACGCGGGCTGCCGGTTGCCGGTCGAGCTGGGCGGTGATCCAACGCCAGGCCGCGAGCGTCTTGCCGCTTCCACAGCCGGCGAGGAGCAGTGCACGTTCGGGCAGGCGTTCAGCCTCTTCCTGAAAATCCTGCCAGCGAAAACGAAAGCCGGGATCGATCCGACGTTTGCTGACTTCGATTTCGGCGATGCGCGGATCGATGACTTTCTCCCTGATGCTGCTCCCGGTCAGCGGCGGAACACCAAAGGTGCCGGATAGCCAATCGGGAATCGACAGTCCTTCTCTCGGCAAACCCGAACCCGCGGCGTCGGCCGCAATGAGAGCGGCAACCAGCGCTTGCCAAAGGCGCCGCGCTTGCCCGTCTTTCCTCAGCTCTCGCTTCATGAATTGCATGCGGCGATCGAGGTCATCCCGCAACGCCATGATGGATTCGCCCGGGCCTGACCCGAAGTTCCAAAGCGTCGGCAGCATGCCCTTCCAGGGGGCGAGTCCGAGTCGTTCGCCGAGGATCTCGAACAAACTGGCCAACTCCTGCTCACCCAGAATCTCCACTAGTTTGATTCCCGGTGACAACATGGCTGCCAGCTTGTAGCGCTCGTCGCTGGCGGAGAGCTTAAGGTGGTGACTTGCCGCCACGACCGCGATCAGTTGGGCGTCCAGTCCGCCCTGCTGCAGCCAACGGCTGACTTGGGGCAGCGTGACGATCAAGGCACTCAAGTGTTCATGGCGGATCGCTTGCTTGTCTTTGTGCTGGATGGCTTGTTGAAAACCGTTGTTGGCCTTTCCGGGATCATGCAGGCCGGCGGCGGCTAGTCCGTGACGGTAGAAAACCGCCCAAAGCGCGTTCGGCAGCCCGAAAAAAGCCAGCCACCGTTCCCCAATCCGTGATGGTTCAATTAAAGTGCCAAACAGACCGACGAAAGCCTCCATTACTTCCAGAGAGTGGGCTACCAGAGTCTTCGGTGCCTAGCCTTTCTGGACGGATTTGGCAAGGAGAATGGTCATCTCGTTTGCCATGGTACAAACACTCCACACCCCAGTTTCCGCCTTCCCCCCAGCCCATGCTCCTGCAGCCGTATCGATTCCTCTGCCGTCAATTCGCTGACCAGCAGCGTGTGAGCAACGACTTTCCTGTCCTTGATCGTGAAGCTTCGTCGGGGACCACGTTGCGGGCCACCTCGAATTGCCAGTTCGGCCAATTGGTGAGCAATTTCGGTGTCGAAGCGATTTTCATCGTTACCGTTGCGGGTGGTGACCAAGTGAGCATAAAGGGTGGGTGTCGCTTGGAGAGCGTGAGGCTGGGGAATGCCCACGCGCAGCGAGTCGGTCCCCAGCGTGAGTTGTTGGCCCGCCAGGGCAAGGAACTTGTGGACCAGCGTTGCCGGCAGGCGGACGGTGAGCCGTGATCCAGCGTTCAAGGCGAGACGGCCTTTTCCCTGGTAGTGGCCCCGAATGAGGTGCACACCGACATCCTCCCGATTATGCAGCCAGCAATCGCCTGACGATTCGAGCGCACGCGCGAGCGCCGCATAGAGTACGTAACCGTGGTCCAGGGGAATGGCATGTCCGTGCAGCGGGAAAAGCAGATCGATCTTGGGTGAGTTCATGGTCGTGGTTTTCTCCAGGGGCTCTGCGTGTGTTGCGATGGGGCGTACGTCATGCGCTCAAGTCCCACGATCTGGATTCTCCAGGCCGGCAGGCTCAATTTGTGAGCACGCGCCGAGATTCTTGCTCGCCGTGAGATGTTCCTCCTGAACGGCATCACGCAGCGAGTCGGGGGCCAGTACCGTCACGTGACGACCGTGGCGCAGGATGTCCATGATCAGTTCCGGTTCGCGGCTGTAGGGGAGGGACAGCCAATAGCGGCCGTCGTCCAGGAAACGGCCTTGCTGGGCCGGGTGCCACTTTTCATTCGCCACCCACCGTGCGCGCTCGGCGCTGAAGAGTAACGTGGCCCAGCGCACGCAGGCGCCCGAGAAGATACCGTAACCACTACCCAGTTCCCGATCGAGCTCAGTGTCGTCGATGTCGATAGCCGGTCGATCGAGCACCCGGACATCGCGGATTGCGTCGACGGCAAATGCGCGCAGCTGGTTGCGCAGGTGGCACCAGGCGTCGAGGTACCAGTTGTCCCGATAGTGCACCAGGCGCTGGGGCGATACTTCACGGCGGGTGTGCTCGTCTTTGCCGCGGGCATGGTAGCCGATCACCAGCCTGCGCCGTCGCAAGAGACCGCTGCCGACGGCCTGGAAATGTTCGAGGCGGTAGGATCGGGCAGCGACGGTTTCGATGCGGATTCGGCGGGCCACTTCGCTGCTCGGGTTGTCACCCGCTCCCAGCAGTTTCGTCAAACGATTGAGCAGTGGCTTGATCTGGCTCCCGAGCAGACCGCTGGTGTCGAGGTTGCTCAGGAGGTGCTGCATGGTCAGGAGCGCGTGGATCTCTTCCGCAGAGAACCACATGTTCGGCAGCTCAAACTGGCCTCCCGCTTCTTCGGGAGCACCGAGACGATAGCCGCCGTATTCGGAGTCGAAGTCGATGGGAACCTGGAAGCGGTCTCGCAATTCCTGGATGTCCCGACCAAGGGTGGCGCGAGAGATGCCGAACTTTTCCATCAGCTCACTTCGGTAAGTGACGCGGCGGGGGCTGAGCAATTCCTGAATCTGGCGCAAGCGGTCGGTTCGGTTGATTCCGGTCATGTCTATTGTTTCCTATGGGTGGCGCATAGTCGGAGTCTGTGCTAGTGCAAAATCTCTTCTGTAGATTCGTATCCTGCTGGTTCTGCGTGGTGCTTTGCCGGTCGTAGTGCCCGAAGAGCGGAGGACGGCAAAGCACCGTGGCGCGACCCCGGCAGGCTCTAACCGCAGGCAATTTCTTCAAGGCATTCTCAGCCCTACCCATCAAGGAGTCGACACGATGGCACAACGAGTGGAACCTCATCCTCTGGAGGCTGCGTTTGCTGTCTTGCTGGCCACCGGCCTCGACGGAGCCGGCGAGGTGTGGCGCATCCTGGTCAATGAGGCGAGCGAGATCAAATGCATCCAGCTTCTGAACGGTCACCAGCGGATATATACACCGGGTTGAGAAGATCGGCGACTTTTTGGGTGTGCCGATGATCGCGAGAGAGGGGTATGTGGAAATTGAAGTCTTGAGGAGGCATTGTTTCAGCCTGCGACGGATTGCGGGGGAAGCGGGCTGTGCGGTGAACCCGGTGCGCTGGCACTTGGCAGCGGGTGAAACGCCGCGCCATGCGTGCGTGACACAAGCAGCAGGTGACGAAGCTGGCGCCCCTTGATGCGTACCTGAAGGAGCGGCTGTGACCCATCCGGAGTGGACGCCGGCGACGGTGTTGGCGAGGGAAATCGGCGCGCAAGGGTATCCATCGCTGCACTGCTCTCCCGCGCCTCGATGCATGACGGTCTGGCCGCCATTCCCCTGTCACTGATCCGCGTCGGGCGGGTGCCCAACCTCTACAATCTCATGGATGCCGTCCATTGCAGCACCGAGTCGCGGGGAAAGATTTGTCCGTGCCGGTCCAGCCCCGCGGTACCTGCCGCACCGTGCGCGCGGCGGCGATTCGACCACTCGTCGAACTCTGCCATAATGTCGGGGATGCGCAGGATCTGCGCTGCCGGCCGGGCTGCCGACGGGGGCATCCCGGCGCAGCCCATCCCGCCACGTTCATTGCCAGGTTCGCCGATGCCCAAGCTGCTGCTGGTCGACGGTTCGTCGTATCTCTATCGCGCCTTTCACGCCCTGCCCGACCTGCGGACAACCCGGAGCGAGCCAACCGGCGCCCTGCATGGTGTGCTCAACATGCTGCGCCGACTGGAGGGCGACCATCAGGCGGCGGACATCGATTACAAGGCGGTCGTCTTCGATGCCAAGGGCCGCACCTTTCGTGACGACTGGTATGCGCAGTACAAGGCGAACCGCCCGCCAATGCCCGCAGACCTGGTGCGCCAGATCGAACCGCTGCACGCCGCGATCGCCGGGCTCGGCTGGCCCCTGCTGGTGATCGACGGGGTCGAGGCGGATGACGTCATCGGCACGCTGGCCCGCCGGGCTGCTGCGCAGGGTGTGCAGGTGGTGGTGTCGACCGGCGACAAGGACCTGGCACAACTGGTCGGACCACGGATCCGGCTGGTCAACACGATGAGCAACGAGGTGCTCGACGAGGCCGGCGTGATCGCCCGCTTCGGGGTGCCGGCAGAGCTGATCGTCGATTATCTGGCCCTGGTCGGTGATTCGGTCGACAACGTTCCCGGGGTGGACAAGGTGGGGCCCAGGACGGCGGTCAAGTGGCTGCAGCAGTATGGTTCGCTCGACGGGGTGGTCGCCGCGGCCGGCCAGATCGGTGGAGCGGTCGGCGAGAACCTGCGTCGCGCGCTCGATTTTCTGCCCCTGGCGCGGCGCCTGCTGACCGTGCGCTGCGATCTCGAACTGCCCCTGGCGCTTGCCGACCTGATGCCGCGCCCGGTTGATCGGGCACGCTTGCGCGAGCTCTTTGCACACTACGAGATGCGTTCCTGGCTCAGGGAGATGTCGGGCGAGGAAAGCGTCGCCACTCCCGCCGGCGAAGCCGCGGCCCCGGCCGCGAGCGGTGCGCCGCCGGCGACCGAGCCGCTTCTGCCGGCCGACGGCGCCCACCGCGCCGCTTACCAGACCATCGTCGACTGGCCGTCGTTCGAGCATTGGCTGGAGAAGATCGAGCGCTGTCCGCTCAGCGCGCTCGACACCGAAACCACCAGTCTCGATCCGTTCGTGGCCCGTCTGGTCGGCCTCTCGCTGGCGGTGGCGCCGGGCGAAGCGGCTTACCTGCCGCTTGCCCATCGCTATCCCGGGGTACCCGACCAGTTGCCGCGCGAGGCGGTGCTGGCCCGCCTCAGGCCCTGGCTGGAATCCGGCGGGCAGGCGAAGATCGGCCAGAATCTCAAGTACGACCAGCATGTGCTGGCCAACCACGGCATCCGTCTGGCCGGCGTGCAGCACGACACCCTGCTCCAGTCCTATGTTCTGGAGTCGGGCAAGGACGGCGTACGTGGGCACGATCTCGGGCAACTCGCCAGCCGCCACCTCGGTCTGTCGACGATTCCCTACGAAGCGCTGTGTGGCAAGGGAGGCAACCAGATCGGCTTCGACCAGGTGGCGATCGATCAGGCGGCCGAATACGCTGCGGAAGATGCCGATCTCTGCCTGCGGCTGCATCAGCGCCTCTATCCACAGATCGTCGCCGACAGCGGTCTGCAGCGGATCTACGAGCAAATCGAGATACCGGTACGCGACATCCTCTTCCGCATGGAGCGCACCGGCGTGCTGATCGACGTCCGGCTCCTGACGCAGCAGAGCCACGAGATCGGCAAACGCCTGCTCGAACTCGAGGAGCGCGCGCACGCCGCCGCCGGACAGCCCTTCAATCTCAATTCGCCGAAACAGTTGGCGGAGATCCTGTTCGATCGACTCGGCCTGCCGGTGAAGAAGAAGACTCCATCGGGAACCCCGTCCACCGACGAGGAAGTGCTTTCCGAGCTGGCGCTCGACTACCCGCTGCCGAAGATCCTGCTCGAATCACGGCAGCTCGCCAAGCTCAAGGGTACCTACACCGACAAGCTGCCCAAAATGGTCAATCCGGAGACCGGGCGTGTGCACACCAGCTACGCCCAGGCGGTGGCGGTGACCGGCCGCCTGGCGTCGAGCGACCCCAACCTGCAGAACATCCCGGTGCGTACCCCCGAAGGCCGGCGCATTCGTGCCGCCTTCATTGCCCCGCCCGGTGGCTGTATCGTCTCGGCCGATTACTCGCAGATCGAATTGCGCATCATGGCCCACCTGTCCGAGGATGCGCGCCTGCTTGCCGCCTTTGCGCAGGGCGAGGACGTGCATCGGGCGACCGCCAGCGAGATCTTCGGCGTGCCACCGGCCGAGGTCGGCCCGGATCAGCGGCGCGTCGCCAAGGTGATCAACTTCGGCCTGATCTACGGCATGAGCGCTTTCGGTCTGGCCCGTCAGCTCGACCTCGAACGGGGCGCGGCGCAGGCCTATATCGAGCGCTACTTCGCGCGCTACCCCGGCGTTGCCAGTTACATGGCGAGCACACGTGACATCGCCAGGAGCCAGGGCTACGTCGAGACGGTCTGCGGGCGCCGGCTCTGGCTGCCGGAAATCCGCTCCAGTCAGGCCGGTCGTCGCCAGGGCGCCGAGCGAGCGGCGATCAACGCCCCGATGCAGGGTTCGGCGGCCGACCTGATCAAGTCGGCGATGATCGCCGTCCAGGGCTGGCTCGACGGCAGGTGCTTGCGCAGCCGCCTGCTCATGCAGGTGCATGACGAGCTCGTGCTCGAAGTGCCACGGGACGAGCTGCCGCTGGTATGCGCCGAACTGCCGCGGCTGATGAGCGAAGTGGCCAGCCTGCGCGTACCGCTGGTGGTCGACGTCGGGGTCGGAGCGAACTGGGATGAAGCGCATTGAACCAGCAAGGCGGAGGGCTGCGCACAGTGTCGCGGGAGCCGCGGATGTCCTGGCGGTGCGCCGAGGTTTACCGGTTCCTTACCGCACTGCTGTTCTCCGGCGTGCTGGCCGCTTGTGGCAGCACGCCGCGCGGCGTTGCCGTTTACCAGAACGAGGGTTTCGAGGCCAACGAGACCTTTTCGCGCCTGTTCGACGCCCCGGTTGACGCGACCTGCGAGGCTGCCCGTCGCGCGCTGCTCAGCCAGGGGTACCAGATGGGCACGGTGAAGCGTGATTTCATCAGCGCCAGCAAGCACTTCCAGCCGGCGGGCGAGGTGCATGTGCAGATCGTCTTCAACGTCGTGTGTGCCCCGGAAGGCGGGGAAGGCAAGGTGGCGATGGTCTATGTCAACGCGATCCAGGACCGCTACGCACTGAAAAAAAACCCGAACTCGGCCACGGTGGGGGTGGCGGCGCTCGGCTCGGTGTCGATCCCGCTGACCGCCACCGACGATTCGCTGGTCAAGGTAGCCAGTGAGACGATCCCGGCTGGTCCGTTCTATGATCGCTTCTTTGCGCTGATGCAGCGCAATCTGCCACAACCGGGCGAGGAGCACTGACCGGACCGGGACTGGCGGTGCGCGGCGAAAGCCTCATAATTGACGGGGCCATGACCGACGATTCGACAAGTGACATCCCTGCGCGCGCCGAGACGCTGAGGGTTCTCCGTTTCATGGGCAGGTATTCGCCCCTCTTGATGCTCGTCGGTGACGACGATGGTTACGGCACGCGCTGGACGCTGAGCGGACAGCAGGTGCAACCGGCCATCGCGCGCTTTCTGATGGAGAAAGGCCTGGTCGAGGAAAGCGGACGTACCGAATTCGGCGCGCGCAAGCTGACGCTGACCGAGGCTGGTCTGCGCGTTCGCGAGAGCGGTATCCGCTGGTGGTCCGGGCTCAGCCCGCTCGAAAAGCTGAAGGTCGTGATTCTCGGTTGACCGGGGTTGCTGTGCGTGAGAGATCGCGACATCGGGATCGAAAAAGGAGGGAAACGGGTGTTCGGAGGTTTGCTGTCCATTTTTCGTCGCAAGGCGTCGAAGCTGTCCGCCGAGGTGCCACCGGCGGTCGCCGGGCGGGCGTCGGACGCCGCCCGTCCAGGGGGCGGGAATTACCTGCGGCATCGACCGATACTCGACAGGGAACAGCGGGTCGTCGCCTACGAGCTGACGGTGGGGCGTCATCGACCGCTCAGCACACACCAGTGGCAACCCGCCTCGCGCAAGCTCCTGGCGGATGAACTGCTGTGGCAGTTTGCGCAGGCCAGACTGGAAGCCTTGCGGGAGCACCGGCAGGTCTTCCTGCCGGTGGGCACCGACATTCTCGAACATCCGGCGCTGGCCGCTCTGCCGCGGCGCAACGTCGTGCTGCAGATGGTCTGGCATGCAGGAGGCCCCCCGGGGTCGCCGGACACGCTGGCCGCCGGCATGACGAGACTGCGGCAAATGGGTTTCTCGCTGGCCTGCTCCCATGATCTGCTGGATCGCGATGAAAAGGCAGCGGCCCTGGCCGACTATTTCACGGTGGATGCCGGTCACCTGACCCCACCCGAACTGCTCGACGTGCAACGTCGGCTGGCCGGGCGGTGCCCGCAAAAGCCGATGCTGGCGATGAATGTGGACTCCCTGGAGACCTATCAAGCCTGCCGGCTGATGCGCTTTACGTGCTTTCACGGTGACTTCATTGCCTCAGACGAACCTCCACAGGACCGAGTCGACCTGCCTCCCTACAAAGTGGCGGCTCTGGAGTTGCTCAACGCGCTGCGCCGCGAGGCGAGCCAGGACGAACTGGCGGAAAAGGTCTGGTCGGACCCGACACTGGTGCTGCGTTTGCTGCGTGTCGTGAACTCTCCGGCCTTGCGCCTGCGGATGCCGATCGGCGATCTGAAACAGGCGATCGCCTACCTCGGCTGCGCTCAGCTCTATCGCTGGGTCACCCTGCTCCTGTTTTCCAGCCAGCGTGCGGAAGATCGGCAGCCGATGGAATACGCCTGGCGGGAAAGCGCACTCGTGCGCGGCCGCTTCATGGAGTTGTTGGTTACCGGGCGGCTGCCGGAGAAGGAATGCAGCGAGCTTTTCGTGGTCGGCGTTCTCTCGATGATCGACAAGCTTTTTTCGATGCCCATGCCGCGTGCGCTGGAGAAGTTCAATCTGCCGCCAGACATCATGGATGCATTGCTCGCCCAGCAGGGCAGGTACGCGAGCTATCTGGCCCTGGCAATTGCCTGCGAGCGCGACGATCAGGCTGCGATCGAAGCCCTGGCTGTTGCCTGTGGTCACGATCTGGATGCGGTCAACTGCTACCAGACCGAGGCACTGGAGTGGATTGTCGACTTTACCGCCGTGGCGGACGGGCCGGTCGTAGCGGCAAGCTGAGTTTGCACAATGCCAGGCCGGCCATGCGGCGGGCCTGGCTGGTCGAGCCGCTGGGCAAGCGGCTGCGCGCCTACTCGAACTCGATGATCACCTGATCGACCGACAGGCTCTCGCCTGGTACGGCAACGACCTTTTTGACCTTGCAGTCGCGCTCGGCCTTGAGGACGTTCTCCATTTTCATCGCTTCGATCACCGCCAGTTTTTCGCCGGCGGCTACCTGCTCCCCGGCGGCGACCGCCACTTCGCGCAGCAGGCCGGGCATTGGCGAAAGGAGGAACCTGGAAAGATCCGGCGGCACCTTCTTCGGCATCAGGGCCAGCATGCGTGCCGCGTTGGCGGTCATCACCGTGGCCTTGACCTGCTTGCCGAAGTGGACGACCCGATACAGCAGACCGATCCGTTCGAGCTGCAGGCACAGCGGTTCGCCGTTGCAGGTGCCGTGGAAGACGAGTTCGCCGAAACGCCAGTCGGAAACCAGATCGTATTGCTTGCCGTTGCAGGTCGCCGAATAACCGCCGGGAATGCTGACCAGGCGTACCGGGAAGTCCTGGTCGTCGAACTGCACGACCCAGTCGTTGCCCACCTTGCGTTGGTGCCCGGGCATCTGGCCGCTGACCTTGACGGCGCGGTCGATGTAGCGGCGACGACCGAAGGCAGCGACGGCGGCCAGCAGTTGCGGATCGGAGTGCACCACATCGGCGGCGAAGAAACCGTTCGGATACTCCTCGGCGATGAAGGCGGTGGTGAAGGTCCCGGAGAGGAAGCGCCTGTTCTGCATCAGCGCTGCCTGGAAAGGAATGTTCGAGTCGATGCCGCGGATGACGAAGGCGTTGAGGGCGTCACGCATGCGACTGATCGCCTGGTCGCGGGTGGCACCGTGACAGATCAGCTTGGCGATCATCGAATCGTAGTACATCGAAATCTCGCCCCCCTCGAAGACGCCGGTGTCTACGCGAACCTGGCCGTCGCTGGTTTCCGGCGGGCGGTACTTGACCAGTCGGCCGACCGACGGCAGGAAACCGCGGAAGGGGTCTTCGGCATTGATCCGGCACTCGATGGCCCAGCCATTCGGCTGGATGTCGTCCTGCGTGAAGGGCAGTTTCTCACCGGCCGCGACGCGAATCATCAGTTCGACCAGATCCAGTCCAGTGATCATTTCGGTGACCGGATGCTCGACCTGCAGGCGGGTGTTCATTTCCAGGAAGTAGAACGATTTGTCCGACCCGACGACGAACTCGACGGTGCCGGCACTCTGGTACCTGACCGCCTTGGCCAGCGCGACGGCCTGTTCGCCCATGGCTTTGCGGATGCTGTCGTCGATGAACGGCGAGGGCGCTTCTTCGAGTACCTTCTGGTGCCGCCGCTGGATCGAACACTCGCGTTCGAGCAGGTAGACGGTGTTGCCGAAGGAGTCGGCAATGACCTGGATCTCGATGTGGTGCGGACCCTCGACGAACTTCTCGATGAACACGCGGTCGTCGCCGAAGCTGTTGCGCGCTTCGTTACGGCAGGCTTCGAAGCCTTCGCCGGCTTCCTTGTCGTTGAAGGCGACACGCAGACCCTTGCCGCCACCGCCGGCCGAGGCCTTGATCATCACTGGGTAGCCGATTCCCCTGGCGATCTCGACCGCTTGCGCCGAGTCGCCGATTTCGGCGTTGTAGCCGGGGATGGTGTTGACCCTGGCTTCTTCGGCCAGCTTCTTGGAGGCGATCTTGTCGCCCATCGCCGCCACCGAGTAGTGTTTGGGACCGATGAAGATGATGCCTTCTTCTTCCAGGCGGCGCGAGAATTCCTCGTTCTCCGACAGGAAGCCGTAACCAGGATGCACTGCCTCCGCGCCGGTCTGCTTGCAGGCGGCGATGATCTTGTCCATCACCAGGTACGATTCCTTGGACGCGGCGGGGCCGATACACACCGCTTCGTCGGCCATCATGACATGCATCGAGTCCTTGTCGGCTTCGGAAAACACCGCCACCGTCCGGATGCCCATCTTCTTGGCGCTCTTCATGACCCGGCAGGCAATCTCACCGCGGTTAGCGATCAGAATCTTCTTGAACATCTTTATTTCTCCCCGGGTATCAAAGCGGAATGTTGCCGTGTTTGCGCCACGGATTTTCCAGTTTCTTGTTGCGCAGC
>NZ_JAEUOL010000283.1 GCF_016789985.1 Accumulibacter sp. | reverse complement strand
CCAGGCGGCGCTGCGCTTGCGGACGGAGGTTTCGGTCAGGAAGACGGTGCCGTCAAACGATCCGGTTTCATTCAGGGTCCGCACGGCGCTGTGCACCGCCTCGCAGTACTCCTTGTCACCGAACTCCTTTTCCTTGCCGAGCCCGATCAGCAATACACGGTCGCAGAGGGTGCCCGGGACGTTATGCAGCAGCAGTGTGGTGCCAATCTTGCCCTCCATGTCGCCGCGCCGGATGATGTCTGAAATGTGGTTGCGCGCGGCGTTGTCGAGCAGTTCAGCGGACAGCGTCAGCTTGCGCGGATCGAAGACGCCAACCACCACGCAGGCGCTGCGTTGCTTCTCCGGGCTACCACTTTTTATGCTAAATTCCACCGACCCCTCCTCAGGCAATGCGTGCTTCATCCGAAAAACCGATTATCACTGCAGTTTTTCACCAAAGTCAAAGAATGATCTTTCAGCGCGCTGTGCGGCGCGAGTTTACCCAGTCGGCCGCCGGTATCTTCACTGCGCTCTTCGCCATCATGATGACGACGCAGCTGATTCGACTGCTCAACGAAGCCGTTCAGGGCAAGGTTGAGCCGGAGGCGGTCGCCGCGCTCCTGGGCTTTTCAGCGCTCAACTACCTGCCACACCTCTTGTCGCTGGCCCTCTTTGTCGCCATTCTCCTGACCCTTTCCCGGGCCTATCGGGATTCCGAGATGGTCGTGTGGTTTTCCTGCGGTCTTTCCCTGACTGCGTGGATTCGACCGGTGATCAGCTTTGCCACACCGTTGGTGGCGACCATCGCCGTGCTGGCGTTCTTTCTTTCCCCCTGGGCATTGTCGGAGAGCGCCGAGTATCGAGGCAAACTGAGTGCGCGCAAGGATGCGGGGCAGGTCTCACCCGGCACTTTTCAGGAGTCGTCGACGGGCAATCGCGTGGTCTTTGTCGAGGCAGTCGCCGACGACACGAGTTACGTGCGCAATGTGTTCGTCAGCGAGACCCAGTCCGACCGTCTGGGCTTGACCGTGGCGGGTACCGGGCACCAGGAAATCGCCGAGAATGGTGACCGGTTCATCGTTCTGCAGGACGGGCGACGTTACGAGTTCAGGCCCGGGACCCCCGAATTCAGCGTTCTTGATTACTCACGCTACGCGGTACGCCTGGAGACAAGGGAGGCTCGGGGTATTGTGCGGACTCCGCAGAACATGCCAACGCTGGAATTGCTGGCGGTTGACTCACGACCTTATCGGGCAGAATTGCTCTCCCGACTGAGCCTGCCGATCTCGGCTGTCGTGCTGGCCTTGCTGTCGATCCCGCTCTCCTTCGTCAATCCGCGTGCCGGACGTTCAGCGAACATGCTGCTGGCGATTCTGGCATATCTGTTCTACAACAATCTGGTGACCATCAGTCAAGGCTGGGTGGCGAGCGGAAAAGTCACGTTTGCTGTCGCCATGGTTGGCGTTCATCTGCTGATGCTCGCTCTCCTGCCTGTCCTTTTCTACCAGCGGATTGCCGTGTCGTCCTTCATCCGGCTGTCCCGATGAAAGTCTATCAGCGCTACATCGCGCGTGAGGTGGCGACTGCCATCCTGCTGGTGCTGCTGGCCTTCCTGGCGCTGTTCGCGTTTTTCGACATGCTTGGCGAGGTGGGCAATCTGGGCAAAGGCGGCTATCAGTTGCAGCATGCGTTTGCTTTTGTGATGTTGCGACTGTCCGGGCGTGCCTATGAATTGATGCCTCTGGCCATCCTGATTGGCACGCTCTATGCCCTGTCAATACTGTCGCGCCACTCGGAAATCACCGTGTTGCGGGTGTCGGGCCTGTCTTTTGGCGCCTTGTTGCTGGTCTTGTTCCAGGTTGCAGCAGTGTTCGGGCTGCTTGCTTTCCTGATTGGCGAGTATGTCGCTCCACCCGCCGAACATGCGGCCAATCAGTTACGTCTGAAGGAACGAGGCCGCAGCGTCCAGGACGTGCGGAGCGTGCGCAACCTGCGGTCAGGCCTCTGGGTCAGAGACGAGAAGAGTTTCATCAATATTCGTCTGGTTCTGTCGGACACGCGTTTGCGCGGCATTCTCATTTACCAGTTTGACGATTCGGGTAGGCTGCGCACGGTAACGGAGGCCGCTGCAGGCGAGTTTTCAGAAGAGGAAGGTTGGCGGCTGACCGATGTGGCGCATACCGAGCTACACGACGACCGCGCCGAATTGCAGAAGCTGGCCGAGATGTCCTGGCGTTCCGCCCTGAGTCCGGAAATTCTCGCCGTCCTGATGGTCACCCCCAGTCGTATGTCGCTGCGCCATCTGGCCGCTTACACCAAACACCTTGAGGAGAATCGGCAGCAGACCAACCGCTACGAGATTGCCTTCTGGAAGAAGATGGTTTACCCGCTCGCCGGTCTGGTGATGGTCGCGCTCGCCCTGCCTTTTTCCGCAGGGCACTTCAGGTCGGCCGGCATTAGCCTTCAGATCTTTGTCGGCGTGATGATTGGCATTCTGTACCACATGCTCAACGGACTGTTCTCGAATCTGGGCGCGATCAACGGCTGGTCACCGCTGTTCAGCGCGGCGACGCCGTCGATCCTGTTCCTTTTGGCCTCGGGACTGCTGATCTGGTGGGTGGAGCGGCGCTGATCCGGTGTCAGGTCATGACCAGGCGCGTGCCGGCCAACCGGTCGTGGAGGAATTGTCGATCGCTATCGAACAGCGCCCAGAGGATTCCGACGCCACCAAGCAGGATGCTGGGCCAGCACAGGAGAAAGCGCAGCAATCCCCGGGAAGGTCGGACCGCCAGACCGTCGCGGCTCACCAGACGCATGCGCCAGGTCTTCATTGCCAGTGTCTGCCCGCCGTTGCTCCAGAACCAGAGGAAATAGACCAGCAGGAGGACGAACAAATGTGCCTGGACAAGGATCGGGGATGCCAGGCGGTGCGCGAAAGCGCCCAGCAGCACGTGCGGCAGGACCAGCAGTACGGCGACAACGCCAAGCAGGAGCAGCGCTTCATAACACATGCTGGCCAGACGACGCAGGACCCCGGGAGGCTCGCCGGGCTGTCGCGCCGGCATCAGTGTCTGACTTCCGCTGTGCTGGCTGGAGAGGTTTCGGTGGAAGACGTCGCCGCGGTGGCTGGCTGTGGCGGGGGAGCCGCCGTTGCAGCGGTGGTCGGTTGTGACGGAGCTGGCGGCTTGGCCATGCTGGCTGCCGACGTGACGGACGGATGGGTCGTCGGCAAGTCGCCAAGCGGCGTGCCGAGCTGTCCTCGTCCCGGTTTGGGCACCGGTTTGCTCGCTGCCTGCTGTTTGAGCCGTTCCTTTTCTTCTTCCGGCAGGCTTGAGTAGGCCTCCCATTTCTGTCGGAGTTCCTCTTTCTTCTCGAGCGGCAGCCTGTTGGCGGTGATGAAGTTTTCACGCGCCAGGCGCCGTTGTTCGGGAGTGAGCTTGCCCCACTCCTGCATCTGGCCCTGGATTCTCCGCTGCTCTTCCGGCGTCATGGTGGCGAAGCGTCGTGCGATCCCCAGCCATTTCTTCTGACGGCTGTACTCCAGGTTATCCCAATCGTCACTCAGCGGGGCGAGGACGACCTTCTGCTCCACGGTCAGCTCGGTCCATTGGGGCTGTGGTGGTGTGACAATGGCAGAAGGACCAGGTACCTCAGCCCAAGCCGAGAGCACGATCATGCTTCCCAGGACTATTGCGGCGCCGAGCTTTTCAACCATGCATTGAAGCCCTTGTCGGTGAAGGCTGCGATTGGCAGGTCATCGGCCAGCAGCGCACTATCGACTACCTCCAGGTCGGCGATGCTCTGGTCCGCATACCAGAAGGTATACGTGGTGACGCCGAGTGCGACCGCCAGAGCCAGTCCCACCTGCTTGAGGCGGAGGTTGTCGAAATGGTGCTGCAGAAAATTCCCCGCTCCGGCCAGTACCGACTGAGACACGGCGACCTTTTGCCGCGCCAGCGCGCGCCGCCTTGCTTCCTGCAGGCGGCCAACTGTTTCGGCGGGCAGGTCGTGCAGTCCTCCATTCAGGTGTTGTCTGAGCTTGTAGGCAAAATGCAGTTCGTTCATAGTGTAATTCCTTTGGCCTTCAGTGCTGCGGCCAAGGTGTGATTGGCACGCGAGCAGTGCGTCTTGACGCTGCCCTCCGAGCAGCCCATGGCAGAAGCTGTTTCGGCAACATCCATATCTTCCCAATAACGCAGCAGGAAGGCTTCGCGTTGACGCGCGGGCAGCAATTCGATTTCTTTTTCAATTATCGCAAGGAGTTGGGATTGCTGCAGCTGATCGTCGGGCAGTTGATGGCTATAGGACCCGGACTCGCCGCCGATGCTTTCGAGTGGGTCATGGTTTTCATCGTCGGTCGGCGAGAGGGCCGACAGCAGGGTGGTCCACAGCGAGCGCACCTTGCTGCGCCGATAGTAGTCGCGGATGGTGTTCTGCAGGATGCGCTGGAAGAGCATTGGCAGTTCGGTCGACGGGCGGTCACCATACTTTTCGGCAAGCTTCATCATCGCGTCCTGGACGATGTCCAGCGCGGATTCTTCATTATGCACGGCGAACATTGCCTGCTTGAATGCACGACGTTCGACTGCAGTGAGGAAATCTGACAGTTCGCGTGGGCTGGCCAGAGCGAGAATCCTTGCGTTTTCGGGTTGGGAGTCGATTCCGCGGTTGTCGGTCGTCGTGAATGCCTTGACCAATCGGGGCCAAAGCTTTAATGTTGCAGACTTTTTTCGAGCATATTTGCTTGCTGGGGCGACGGCAATGACGATGATGACCGGTGCGGAGATTGTAATCAGGTGCCTGCAGGAAGAAAAGGTCGAATATGTGTTCGGCTATCCGGGAGGGGCCGTTCTCCATATTTACGATGCGCTTTTCAAGCAGGATCAGGTCAAGCACGTCCTGGTCCGCCATGAGCAGGCGGCGGTACACGCGGCCGACGGTCTGGCGCGTTCGTCGCACAAGGTCGGTGTGGCGCTGGTCACATCCGGCCCCGGCGCGACCAATGCGGTGACCGGCATTGCTACGGCATACATGGATTCGATCCCGGTGGTAGTCATTTCGGGGCAGGTGCCAAACGACTACATCGGGCAGGATGCCTTCCAGGAATGCGATACGGTTGGCATCACACGGCCCTGCGTCAAGCATAACTTCCTGGTCAATGACGTGCACAAGCTGGCGCAGACCATCAAGAAAGCCTTCTATATTGCCAACAGTGGCCGCCCGGGCCCCGTGGTGGTCGACATTCCGAAGGACGTGACAGCGGCCAAGTGCAAGTTCGAGTATCCGGAAACCATCCAGATGCGCTCGTACAATCCGGTGGTCAAGGGGCACCTGGGGCAGATCAAGAAGGCGGTACACCTGCTGCTCGAGGCGAAGCGGCCGATGATCTATACGGGTGGCGGAGTCGTTCTGGCCAATGGCGCCGAGCAACTGACGCGCCTGACGCGTCGCCTGGGCTTTCCGATCACCAATACCCTGATGGGCCTGGGTGCCTATCCGGCGACCGATCGCCAGTTCCTCGGCATGCCCGGAATGCACGGCACCGTCGAGGCCAATCTGGCCATGCAGCACTGTGATGTGCTCCTCGCCATTGGTGCTCGCTTCGACGATCGCGTGATCGGCAATCCGGACAATTTCGCTTCGCTGCCGCGCAAGATCATACACGTCGACATCGATCCCTCGTCGATCTCCAAGCGGGTCAAGGTCGATGTGCCAATCGTCGGCAACGTTCCGGATGTGCTCGAGGAAATGGTTCGTTTGCTCGACGCCGGCAATACCGGACCCGATCCCGAGACGCTGGCCGCCTGGTGGCAGGAGATCGAGGGCTGGCGTGCCAAGCAGTGCATGAAATACGTCAGGAAGAAGAGCGTCATCATGCCGCAATACGTGATCGAAAAGCTCTATGAAGTGACGGGAGGGAAGGCGATAGTCACTTCCGACGTCGGCCAGCATCAGATGTGGGCAGCGCAATACTACAAGTTCGACGAGCCACGTCGCTGGATCAACTCGGGTGGTCTTGGCACCATGGGTGTTGGCTTGCCCTACGCCATGGGCGCGGCGCTGCAGCATCCGGAGACGCAGGTCGTCTGTGTTACCGGCGAAGGCTCGATCCAGATGTGTATCCAGGAACTCTCGACTGCCAAGCAGTTTCGTCTGCCGATCAAGATCATCAACCTCAACAACCGCTACCTGGGCATGGTGCGGCAATGGCAGGAGATGTTCTATGGTAGCCGGTACTCCGAGTCGTACATGGACTCATTGCCTGATTTCGTCAAGCTGGCCGAGGCCTATGGCCACGTCGGGATTCGCGTCGAACGACCGGAAGATGTCGAAGCCGCGCTGCACAAGGCTTTCGTTGATTACAAGGACGACCTCGTCTTCATCGATTTCATTACCGATCAGAAGGCCAATGTCTTTCCGATGGTGGCCGCCGGCAAAGGGCTGGCCGACATGATCCTGACCGAAGACCTGTAAGGGAAGGCAAGATGCGACACATCATTTCAATTCTCCTGGAGAACGAAGCCGGTGCGTTGTCACGGGTTGCTGGTCTCTTTTCGGCACGCGCGTACAACATCGAGACTCTGACGGTAGCGCCGACCGAAGACGTCTCGCTCTCACGCCTGACCATCGTCACTTCGGGGACCGACGCGGTGATCGAACAGATCACCAAACAGCTCAACAAATTGATCGATGTCATCAAGGTGGTCGATTTGTCCGAGGCTGCGCATATCGAACGGGAGCTGATGCTGATCAAGGTGCGTGCGACCGGCAAGGACCGCGAGGAACTGAAGCGTCTGGCCGATATCTTCCGCGGGCACATCATCGATGTCACCGAGTCGACCTATGTCATTGAGCTGACTGCCAGCGGGGCGAAGCTCGACTCCTTCATCCAGGCGATCGACGCCGGGCTGATTCTCGAGACAGTCCGCACCGGGGTGTGTGGCATCGGCCGTGGCGAGCGCATTCTAAAGGTCTGAGCAGACTGACCGACACCAGCAAGAAGAGGAAATCAAATGAAAGTTTTTTACGACAAGGACGCCGACCTTTCCCTGATCAAGGGCAAGAAGGTCACCATCATTGGTTATGGTTCACAGGGCCATGCACACGCACAGAATCTCCATGATTCCGGTGTCAAGGTGACGGTCGGTCTGCGCAAGGATGGGGCATCCTGGAGCAAGGCGGAGAACGCCGGGTTGAAGGTGGAAGAGGTTGCCAGAGCGGTCAGGGGTGCCGACGTGGTGATGATTCTGCTGCCCGACGAGACGATTCCGCAGGTGTACAACGCGGACGTGGCATCAAACATGAAGAAGGGCGCAGCGCTGGCGTTTGCCCACGGTTTCAATATCCATTACAACCAGGTCGTGCCGCGCGATGACCTTGACGTGATCATGATCGCGCCGAAAGGACCGGGGCACACGGTGCGCTCGGAGTATCTCAAGGGCGGTGGTGTGCCATCCTTGATTGCCGTGCACCAGGACCGTTCCGGCAAGGCGAAGGACATCGCCCTTTCTTACGCAGCGGCCAATGGCGGTACCAAGGGCGGCGTGATCGAAACCAACTTCCGGGAAGAGACGGAAACCGACCTGTTTGGCGAGCAGACCGTGCTTTGCGGTGGAGCGGTCGAACTGGTCAAGATGGGCTTCGAGACCCTTGTCGAGGCGGGTTACGCGCCCGAAATGGCCTACTTCGAGTGCCTGCATGAACTCAAGCTGATCGTTGACCTGATGTACGAAGGCGGTATCGCCAACATGAACTACTCGATTTCGAACAACGCCGAGTATGGTGAGTACGTGACCGGTCCCGAGGTGATCAACGACACTTCCCGTGCCGCGATGCGTGCTGCACTCAAGCGGATACAGAATGGGGATTACGCCAGGATGTTCATCCTCGAAGGGCGCACCAACTATCCGGCGATGACTGCTCGTCGCCGACTGACGGCGCAGCACGAGATCGAGACGGTTGGCGCCAAGCTGCGTGACATGATGCCCTGGATCAAGAAGAACCGTCTGGTCGATCAGAGCAAGAACTGATTGATTTGCCGTCTTGCCCGGGCAGGAGGATGCCAGGCGTACTTCTGCCCCCTGTTTGCCTGGTCGAGCACTTCAATGCCTGTCCGTCGTGAGACGGGCGCCAGGACCCGGACCGTTAACCGTCGCGCTGCCCTGGCCGTTCCGGCCAGCGCCTGATTCCAGCCAATAACGCAATGCTCGAAATCAAGCCTCGCAAGACACTGTTCAACCCCGAGTTGCGGCGTCGAGGCATTTACGTCCTGCCCAATCTGTTCACCACCGCGGCACTGTTCTGTGGCTTCTTCGCCATTGTTCAAGCAATCAGCGGCAGCTTCGAACAGGCGGCGGTAGCCATCTTCGTGGCAATGATTCTCGACGGCCTCGACGGGCGTGTGGCGCGCATGACGCGTACGCAAAGCGCTTTCGGCGCCGAGTACGATTCGTTGTCCGACATGGTCTCGTTCGGCGTCGCACCAGCGCTCGTAATCTATGCCTGGGCGCTCAAGGACATGGGGCGACTCGGCTGGATTGCCGCGTTCATCTATTGCGTTGGAGCAGCGCTGCGCCTGGCACGCTTCAATACGACGCTGGAAGTGATGGATCGGCGCTACTTCCAGGGTTTGCCCAGCCCGGCCGCGGCGGCACTGGTCACCGGTTTCTTCTGGGTGATGGTGGACAAGAGTATCGCCGCTACCGACGTGCGCTGGTTTGCCTGTGTGCTGGTCATCTTCGCGGGTATTTCGATGGTCTCGAATGTCCGCTTCTACAGCTTCAAGGACATCAACCTGCGGCGCAGCGTACCGTTTATTGCCGTCGTCGCTATCGCACTGGGTTTCGCTGTCCTGTCCTACGATACGCCCGTCGCCCTGCTCGGTCTGTTTGTTGCCTATGGCCTGTCCGGTTATGTTCTAGCCCTGACCGGCATGCTCAGGCGCAAACAGACACCGCCTGCCGGGCCGCTCTCCTGAGTCGGCACAGGTCTGCGGCAAGCCTTGTTGTGTGCGTCGAATGGTTGTCGCGACCACATTGACACGATGATTCGAAACTGTTTATAGTCCGCCACATGAGGCAGCACCATCTCTCTTCCCGCTTCACCTCGCGCCGTGCCCTGCCGCTGGCAAGGCCGCTGCTGCGCGTCAAGCGCTAAGAAAACTCTCCCCCTATCCTGTTCGCATTTCTGGTCGGTTGCCCAGCTAGGGTGACCGGAACAGGGCATTCACATCGTTCCATCCGGAGTCAGAATATGAAAGAGCATCTGGTGATTTTCGACACGACCTTGCGTGACGGTGAGCAGAGCCCCGGCGCTTCAATGACGAAGGAAGAGAAGTTGCGCGTTGCGCGCCAGTTGGAGCGGATGCATGTCGACGTCATCGAGGCAGGATTCGCGGCGGCATCGCCGGGTGACTTCGAAGCCATCAAGACCATCGCGCGGACCATCAAGGGGTCGACCGTCTGTTCCCTGGCCCGCTCCAGCGAGAATGACATTCGCCGCGCCGGCGAGGCAATTGCGCCCGCCGCGCGGGGTCGGATTCACACCTTCATCGCGACAAGCCCGATCCACATGGAGAAAAAGCTGCGCATGACACCGGATCAGGTGGTGGAAGCCGCGGTCAAGGCGGTGCACTGGGCACGCGAATATACCGATGACGTGGAGTTCTCGGCCGAGGACGCGGTACGTTCCGAGGTTGACTTTCTCTGCCGGGTTTTCGCGGCCGTCATCGATGCCGGGGCAACCACCATCAACGTGCCTGATACCGTAGGTTACAGTGTTCCCCCGGTGTGGGGTGAGCTGATGCGCACGCTCATCGAGCGGGTCCCGGGCGCGCAACGGGTGGTGTGGTCCACACATTGTCATAACGATCTCGGCATGGCGGTGGCCAACTCCCTGTCGGCTGTGCTGGGTGGTGCCCGCCAGGTCGAGTGTACGATCAATGGTCTTGGCGAACGGGCAGGCAACGCATCGCTCGAGGAAGTGGTCATGGCGGTGCGCACGCGTGGAGACCTTTTCCCGGTGCAGACCCGCATCGACACGACGCAGATCGTTCCGGCGTCCAAACTGGTTTCGCAGATCACCGGCTATCCGGTGCAACCGAACAAGGCGATTGTTGGTGCCAACGCTTTTGCGCACGAATCCGGGATTCACCAGGACGGTGTGCTCAAGCACCGGGAAACCTACGAGATCATGCGCGCCGAGGATGTCGGCTGGGCGCAGAACAAACTGGTGCTGGGCAAGCACTCGGGGCGCAATGCTTTCAAGTCACGCCTGTCGGCGCTGGGAATCGTCCTCGACACCGAGGAAGCGTTGAATGCTGCATTTGGCCGTTTCAAGGAGCTTGCCGACAAGAAGCACGAGATCTTTGATGAAGATTTGCAGGCTCTGGTGTCCGATGAGGATTTGTTGCCGGATGGCGAATACTTCAAACTTGTTTACTCACGCGTCTGCTCCGAAACCGGTGAGACGCCGGCTGCGGACGTCACGCTGACGGTGGGCGGGGTCGAGCGGAAGGCCTCGGGAATCGGCAGCGGGCCGGTTGACGCAAGTTTCAAGGCGATCGAGTCGATTGCCACGAGTGGCGCTCAGTTGCTGCTCTACTCGGTCAATGCGATCACCACGGGCACTGATGCACAAGGCGAGGTGACCGTCAGGCTGGCCAGGGAGGGACGGATCGTCAATGGCAACGGTGCGGACACCGACATCGTCATTGCTTCCGCGAAGGCCTATCTCAACGCCTTGAACAAGCTGCAGTTTCCGGATCGTCTGGACCCGCAGGGCGACGTCTGAGGGCAGGCTTCGGCGGCTGTCTGATGCGTGCCCCGCCTGCTCACGCCGTCATCGGGCGGACGGGCGGGTCAGCCGGGCGTAGCCGACGCAGGTGCAGAAGAAGATCAGCGATAGGGCGATTTCGGCGGCGGCCAGCCATTGCCCTGTACCGTGCTCGGTGGTCACGCGCACGATTCCTTCGGTGAAATAGAGCAGGATCAGCATCGACGACCACTGGTAGGTGTAGCGGCGTCCGTTCAGGATGCCGAACAGCGGTGCCAGGAGCGGCAGGCATTTGAGGGCCAGCCATGAGCCCCCCGGTACGATCGGTGCCAGGCGCAGTTCCCAGGCAAGACAGAGGAAGATCAGCGCAATCAGGCTGCTGCAGGCGGCCAGATAGAGGCTGCGGATCATCCGGCGCGCAGCTTCAGGGCAATGGTCGCCAGCCGGCGTCCCTGCGCGAAGGCGAGTTGGCGCTCTTCGTCGGTGAGCGTCGGGTTGCCGTCCGTGCCAGCCAGATGGCTGGCACCATAGGGCGTGCCACCGCTGTGCGTCGAGGAGAGGGCTGCCTCGCTGTAAGGCAGGCCGAGCAGCAGCATGCCGTGATGCAACAGGGGTAACATCATCGCCAGCAGCGTACTTTCCTGACCGCCGTGCGCGCTGGCCGTCGAGGTGAAGACGCAGGCCGGCTTGCCGGTCAGGGTTCCGGCAGACCATTGCGCCGCCGTACCATCCCAAAAGTACTTCATGGGTGCGGCCATGTTGCCAAAGCGGGTCGGACTGCCGAGCGCCAGGCCGATGCACTCGGCGAGGTCGGCGGCCTCGACATACGGTGCGCCTGCCGACGGAATTTCTGGTTCACTGGTGCTGCATGCTGAGCTTACCTTGGGCACCGTGCGCAGACGGGCGGTAACGCCAACGATCGATTCAACGCCGCGCGCGATCTGCTGCGCGAGCGCCCGTACCGAACCCCGATGGCTGTAGTAAAGAACGAGAATTTCCGACATGGCGTTATTATATCTGCCTTATGTCGGCCCCTCCCTTTCCCTGGCGTCGTTTCGTGGCGCGCATCGCGCGTCGCTTCGTCGAGGAGAATTTCGACCAGATCAGTGCCAGCCTGGCGTTCACCACGCTCCTGTCGTTGGTACCGCTGGTTGCCGTGGTGCTCAGCATCGTTGCTGCAGTGCCCTTCTTTCCGAGCATTGTTGAGCAACTCGAGCTGTTTCTGGCCCGCAGCTTCCTTCCCGAGCAGAGTGCCGGGAAGATCATCGAGTACGTCTTGCAGTTCTCCGAGCAAGCGCTCAAGGTCACGGCGGTCGGTTCGCTGGTCCTGGTGGCGACTGCGGTGATGCTTCTGTTGACCATCGAGCGAGCCTTCAATCATGTCTGGCTGGTCAGGGAAACGCGCCCGTGGTGGCGCCGCCTGCGCCTCTTTGCCGGCCTGATTGCCTTGTGGCCCCTGGTGATCGGAGTGGTCCTGCTGGCCACTTCATACGCTGTAACCACCTCGCTCGGCTATTTGCACGAACCACCGTGGCTCGGACGATTACTCTTCCGGGGGCTCGGGCTGATGATCGCCGGGCTGTTTCTGGGTGGGCTCTATCATGCCCTGCCCAACACGCGGGTAGCGCCTCGCGATGCGGCTTGGGCCGGATTGCTGGCAACGCTCGGCTTTCTCCTGATGCAGCAGGGTTTCGAACTCTACCTGGCGAACTTTCCCTCGTATGCCGCGGTTTACGGGACGTTTGCCACACTGCCGGTGTTCCTGCTCTGGCTCTATCTGTCGTGGGCGGTGGTTCTGCTCGGAGCGCTGGTGGCCGCCACCCTGCCGGAGTTTCGAATTTCCATGGACGACGCGGTGTCGGACTAGAAAGGATTCTGGTCGGGCTCGATCGACAGGATCTCGACGCTGCTGGTCTGCTCGTCCACGCAGGTGGGGGTGACCTCGCGCACAATGAGGTTCTCGTCTTCGATGACCAGCAGCAGTTTTTTGGTCTCCTTGGGCAGGGCGCCCGCAGCAACGACCAGCGATTGGCTGGCGCGCAGCTTGGGAATCTCGGGCAGGATCAGGACGCGCAGATGCTCGGTGCCCTGGCTGTCGGAAGGTTGAGCGAGGATGGCGGGAACCGCCCGCGGCGCCAGGATTTGCAGGCCGAGTTCAAGGTGCTCCGGATTCTCCGAGACCGCCCAGCGGACCATGCAGATCTGCCAGTTCTGGTCCGACCCGGTGCGGACCGTGGCCACATCACCGACCGTCAGCGCGCCGGGTTTGCCGGAGACGTGCATCACCGAATAGCCGTCCGGACTCTCGTTGGTGATCATCCAGGTCGACAGATCGACGTTCGCCGCTTCGCCCTTGCTGCTCAACTGCCACAGTCCGTCGATGCCGGCGGCGAGGAGCGTCCGGTGATTCTGTCTGCGCCGCTTGAAGCGACGTTTTCCGGAGTCGCCCCAGCGCATCGACAGGCGCTGGAGAACACCGCGTCCGGCGGGTGTGCCTGCGAAGTCGGGCAGGTTGAGTTCCGGTGGCGGTGCGCCGGCCTCCAGTCGATCGATCTGCGTCTTCAGCAGGAGGCAGATCCGCGCACAGGAAAAGCCAACGCCTGGCGCCTGCGTTGCCTTGCGCAAGGAAGATACGGCTGGCAGGTCGCGCGCCGGATCGATCCAGAAGGTATCGGCGGCCTGCGTCGCCGTGCTCGACACAGGCTTGATCAGGTCGGCAAAGCGTTCGAAGTAAGTCGCCAGGAACAATACCTCGCGCGGGGTCAGCGATGCAGGCTGGGCGCAGCCGAGCAGCACTGCCGCATGATAGATGTCCTGCAGATTATGTGACGCGCCGCTCGGGGTTGCCATATGCAACTGCAGGCGCGTGGCAGTGGCGTAGGTCCGATGCAGCTGCTGCCAGGCCCCCGTTCTGGCGGGGCAGGCAATCAAGTGGCTGATCAGTAACTGTTTGGCGAGTGCATCCAGGCTGTGCCACAGGACAACTTCGGGCGTCAGGCAGGGGTCCGGGCTCTTCCTGGCGGGAGTCTCGGTATCGAGCAGCGCCACCGTGTCATCGGCGAGCATTTGCAGGAGATCGAGCACACTGCGGACGATTCGCCGCTCGCGGCGTGGCACCGGCAGGACCAGTTCGCTACCGAGCGCCGGGAGGAGACTCGCGATCACCGTGCTGCTGCGCCTGTACAGACCGTCGAGTACCAGGGCGCGTTGCTGCCTGCTGCCCTCGACGTCGCGCAAGGCGATCAGATGCGAGCGTAAAGACGGCAGCTCTTCGGCCGGGTGGGGTGCCAGTGGCAACTCCAGCCACTGCAGAATGGTACGCATGCCTGACAGGGGCGCAGCGCCGCCATCTGCGCCGGAAGGGGTGTGAGCGGTCTCGGTCATCAGGCCACCTGCCAAAGGGGGTTACGTCGTGACACGGTCAGCCCTACCCCGGCGTGCCGCGAGGCGGCGGTCCTGGACGGTTGCTGTACGGGAGTGAGCCTGCCATAAAATCAATGTGTTGCGTTAGGTTCACCGTTGTTCTGGATTATACCTGTGCGGCGTGATCAATGGGAATGCGACTTCGATGCGAGATCGCAACCGGTTGGCAGCCCCAGCCCCGGTCGGGAAGGAGCCATTCGTCCCGATTGTCTCCATCGGGGCTTCTTTTTGTACCCTTTCTGTTATAATCGCTCCCTTTTCCTGGATTCGGAAGACACTCACATGGTTGTTATTCGCCTCGCCCGTGGTGGCGCCAAGAAACGCCCATTCTACAACATGGTGGTGGCTGATTCCCGCGCGCGCCGCGACGGGCGCTTCATCGAACGCATCGGTTTCTACAACCCGTTGGCGTCGGACAAGGAGCAGGGTCTGCACGTTGCCGCTGACCGTCTGAGTTATTGGCAGCAGCAGGGTGCACAGGCCTCGCCGACGGTTACCCGCCTGCTCAAGCAGTCGGCTGCCAAGGTGGCAGCCTAGGCATTGTCCGCTTCGTCCGGTGTGGCCGGATGCACTGTTCCGGAAAGCAGTGCGCTGACTTCGGACATGGTTGTTCTGGGCAGGATCGGGGCAGCCAGTGGTGTGCGTGGTGAGTTGCGCGTCCATCCGCTGGCAGACGACCCACCCGGCTGGGCGCGACTGCCACACTGGTGGCTGGGCCGGGAAAGCGAGGCACCCGATCTGTGGCAGCAGACGAGACTGATCAAATGCTCGGTACGCCACGGCCTGCTGCTTGCGCGCCTGGAGGGTGTACCTGATCGTACCGCCGCGGAGGCCTTGCGTGGCGTGTTGGTCGGGGTTCCCCGGGCGGAGCTGCCGCCGACCGCCAAGGACGAATATTACTGGGCCGACCTGATTGGCCTGGAAGCGATCAATCTCAGGGAGCAGTCGCTGGGGCGGGTGGTTGGTCTGATCGACACTCCGGCCAACACGGTCCTGCGGGTGAGCGATGGCGAATCCGACGAAAGGTTGTTGCCCTTCGTCGGGGCGGTCGTCCTCGAGGTGGATCTTGTGGCCGGCAGGCTGCAGGTGGACTGGGAGGCTGACTGGTGACTTCGGCAGAGGGGTCGCTGCCCGTAGTCGGACCGCTGGTGGCTGATGTGGTGACCCTGTTCCCGGAGATGTTTGTCGCGCTGACCGGTTCGGGAGTGACACGCCGGGCACTGGAATGCGGGTTCTGGTCCCTGCGCTTGTGGAATCCGCGTGATTTCACCGCGGACCGGCATCGTACGGTGGATGATCGTCCGTACGGCGGTGGGCCGGGCATGGTGATGATGCCGCAGCCGCTCGAAGCGGCGGTCGCGGCCGCGAAAGCGCGGCAGCAGGCGTCCGGCGCAGGGGCCACCCGGGTCATCTGTCTGTCGCCGCAGGGGTCCTTGCTGACCCATGAGCGGGTGGCACACCTGGCGCTGGCTGGCCAAGGGCTGGTCCTGGTGTGCGGGCGATATGAAGGAATTGACGAGCGGCTCATCGAACGCTGTGTCGATGAAGAGATTTCAATCGGGGATTTCGTTCTCTCCGGGGGGGAAATTCCGGCAATGGCGCTGCTGGACGCTGTCGTCAGGCAGTTGCCGGGGGTGTTGAACGACGTCGAGTCGGCGCAACAGGATTCTTTTGTGGCGGGCTTGCTGGACTGCCCGCACTACACGCGACCCGAGGAATATGCCGGGTCGCGGGTGCCGGAAGTGCTGCTTTCCGGTCACCACGAGGAGATACGGCGCTGGCGCCTGCAACAGGCGCTGGGTCGGACATGGCAGAGGCGCCCCGAGCTGCTGGCGGGGCGCTCCCTGTCGAAATCGGAAACGCAACTCCTGATGAAGTTTCAGGAGCAATGCGGTCAGGACAATAAAGGTGATTCTCATCCATGGAGTTCATAGAATGAATCTGATCGAGCAACTCGAGCAAGAAGAAATTGCCCGTCTGGGCAAGGTCATCCCGGCTTTTGCACCGGGTGACACGGTGGTCGTCCAGGTCAAGGTGAAGGAAGGAACGCGCGAGCGTCTGCAGGCCTACGAAGGCGTGGTGATCGCCAAGCGCAACCGCGGACTCAACTCCAGCTTCATCGTGCGCAAGGTCTCATCGGGGGAGGGCGTCGAGCGCACGTTCCAGACCTACTCGCCGCTGGTTGCGTCGATTGAGGTCAAGCGACGTGGCGATGTTCGGCGTGCCAAGCTCTACTACCTGCGCGAGCGTTCGGGCAAGTCGGCGCGGATCAAGGAATAGCTGGTGCGCAAGCAGCGCTGAGTGTTTCCCTTGCGGCACTGAACAAAAGCCGGATGGAGTCTGCCGACGCCGCCCGGCTTTTCTTTTGTGCTGTACTCAGGCGCGGCTGGCGGGGCACTTGTCATTTTCGATCAGAGCGTAGGCCGAATGATTGTGGATCGACTCGAAGTTTTCGGATTCGACCACGTAGGCATCGATGCGCCGCTCGCTGTTGAGGCGCGCGGCGACGTCGCGCACCATGTCCTCGACGAACTTCGGGTTGTCGTAGGCCAGCTCGGTGACGTACTTTTCGTCCGGGCGCTTGAGCAGGCCGTACAGCTCGCAGGACGCCTGCGCCTCGACGATTCCGACCAGTTCTTCGATCCACAGATGATCGTTGATGCGCACCGTGACGGTCACCGCGGAGCGCTGGTTGTGTGCGCCGCGCTCGGAAATCTCCTTCGAGCAGGGGCACAGGCTGGTGACCGGAACGGCCACCTTGATCGTTGATTCGATCCTGCCGTGGCAGATCTCGCCGGTCAGGGTGACGTCGTAGTCCATCAGGCTTTGCACGCCCGAAACCGGTGCTGCCTTGTTGATGAAATAGGGAAAGCTCATCTCGATATGGCCGGTTTCCGCTTCCAGCCGGGTGACCATTTCCTGCAACATTGCCGGGAAGTTGCCGACCGAAATTTCACGTTCGTGGCTGTTGAGAATCTCCACGAAGCGCGACATGTGCGTGCCCTTGAAATTGTGTGGCAGACCGACATACATGTTGAACAGCGCAATCGTGTGCTGAATGCCGCCGGATTTGTCGAGCACCTTGACCGGATGACGCATGGCCTTGATTCCCACCTTGTTGATGGCGATCCGGCGGGTATCGGCCGAGCCCTGGACATCGGCCATGGCAGCGGGGCTGCGTGGTGTTTCGGGGGCGTTCATTGCTGCTCCTGATGGTTTGTTATTGCGAGGACGCCTCATCCGAAGTCGTCGTGTTGCCCAGCTCGGCGCGTACCGCCTGTACGATACCGTTGCGGTCGAGCCCGATTTCGTTCAGCAGGACTGCCTGGTCGCCATGCTCGATGAAGCGGTCCGGTATGCCCAGGCGCAACAGCCGCGGCGGGCTGCTCAACTCGGCGAGCAGGCGCGCCACTTCGCTGCCGGCACCGCCGATCAAGGCATTCTCTTCGACGCTGATCAGCAGCGAATGTTCCTCGGCCAGCGCAATGATCAGCTCGCGGTCGATCGGTTTGACGAAGCGCATGTTGGCGACCGTCGCATCGAGGTCCTCGGCCGCCGCCAGCGCCGGTGTCAGCATGCTGCCAAAGGCCAGCAAAGCGACCTGCTGACCGTGCCGCCGGATTTCGCCCTTGCCGACTGGTAGGCCGACGAGTTGCTTGTCAATCACCACTCCGGGCCCGCTGCCGCGCGGGTAGCGCACGGCGGCCGGTCCGTTGAGGCGGTAGGCGGTGGTCAGCATCTTGCGGCACTCGTCCTCGTCCGAAGCGGTCATCACCACCATGTTGGGGATACAGGTCAGGAAGGAGAGATCGAAGGCGCCATGATGCGTCGGGCCGTCGGCACCGACCAGGCCACCGCGGTCGAGCGCGAAGACCACCGGCAGATTCTGCAGCGCCACGTCATGCACCAGTTGGTCGTAGCCGCGCTGCAGGAAGGTCGAGTAGATCGCCAGCACCGGTCGCAGCCCTTCGCAAGCGAGGCCGGCGGCGAAAGTGACGGCATGCTGCTCGGCGATTCCCACATCGTAGTAGCGCTCCGGGAAGCGTTCGCTGAAGCGCAGCAGGCCCGAGCCCTCGCGCATCGCCGGAGTGATGCCGACCAGTTTCGGGTCGGCCGCTGCCATGTCGCACAGCCAGTCGCCGAAAACCTGCGTGTAGCTCGGCTTGCCGCCAGCCGATCCACCGGCAATGCCGACATCGGGCCGAAATTTCGAGACACCGTGGTAGAGGATCGGATCGACTTCGGCCAGCTTGTAGCCCTGCCCCTTCTTGGTGATCACGTGCAGGAACTGCGGCCCTTTCAGGTGCTTGAGATTGTGCAGCGTCGGCACCAGCGATTCGAGGTCGTGGCCGTCGATCGGGCCGATGTAGTTGAAACCCATTTCCTCGAACAGGGTGCCGGGCGTCAGCATGCCCTTGACGTGTTCCTCGGCGCGTTTGGCGAACTCGCGCAGCGAGGGCGAGAAGTCGAGCATCTTCTCGCCCGCCTTGCGTGCCTTGTTGAAGCTGCTGCCCGAGAAAAGACGCGCCAGGTAACGGTTGAGGGCGCCCACCGCCGGCGAGATCGACATGTCGTTATCGTTGAGGATGACCAGCATGTCGGCATCCGCCACGCCGGCATTGTTCAGCGCCTCGAACGCCTGGCCGGCCGACATCGCGCCGTCGCCGATGATCGCCACCACCTTGCGCGTCTCGCCCTTGATCTTGGCGGCCAGTGCCATGCCCAGTGCGGCCGAGATCGAGGTCGACGAATGCCCGACGCCGAAAGTGTCGTAGGGGCTCTCGCTGCGTTTCGGAAAACCCGAGACGCCGCCGTGCATGCGCAGCCGGGCCATGCCGGCACGGCGGCCGGTAAGCACCTTGTGGGCGTAGGTCTGGTGTCCGACATCCCACACCAGGCGGTCGTGCGGTGTGTCGAAAACGTGATGCAGGGCGATGCTCAGCTCCACCGTCCCGAGGTTTGACGACAGGTGCCCGCCGGTTCTGGCGACCGACTCCACCAGGAAAGAACGCAGCTCGTCGGCCAATTGCGGCAGTTGTCGGCGGTCGAGCTTGCGCATCTGTGCCGGGTCGCTGATGGTGTCGAGAAGGGGGTAACGGCTCATTGGTTTGGTTGTCCTGCAGAAGCGCCAGGCCGCCGACAGAGGCGGTCGTCAGAATTTGCGCTGAGTGATGAAATCGGCCAGTTCGATCAGACGTTGGCTCGCCTGGCCGAAAATGGTCAGCGAGCCAAGGGCCTGTTGCCGCAGGTCGGCGGCCAGCTCACGGGCCCGCTCCAGCCCCAGCAGGCTGACGTAGGTGGGTTTGGCGGTGGCGGCGTCCTTGCCGGCCGTCTTGCCCAGGGTGGCCGTGCTGGCCGTGCAGTCGAGGATGTCGTCGACTACCTGGAAGAGCAGACCGGCGCGTTTGGCAAAGCGGTCGAGCGCCTCGTGTTCGGCAGCGCCCAGCGCCATTCCGCACAGGCTGCCGAGCAATACCGCGGCACGGATCAGGGCGCCGGTCTTGAGCGCGTGCATCAACTCGAGCTCGGGCTGGTTGAGGCTCTTGCCGACCGACTCGAGATCGATCGCCTGTCCGCCAGCCATGCCGCAAGAGCCGCTGGCGCGCGCCAGCAGGCGCAGCATTTCGAGTTGCCGCCGGCTGTCACCGAAATCCTCGCGCGCCACGATATCGAAAGCGAGCGACTGCAGACTGTCGCCGACCAGCAGGGCGGTTGCTTCGTCGTATTCGACATGGCAGGTCGGCCGGCCGCGTCGGAGCACGTCGTTGTCCATACACGGCAGGTCGTCGTGCACCAGCGAATAGCTGTGAATCAGTTCGATGGCGCTGGCGACTGCCTCAAGTCGCGGCAGGGGCGCATCGCTCAGCGCGCCGGCAGCAAAGACGAGCAATGGCCGGACGCGCTTGCCGCCGTTCAGGCTGGCATAGCGCATCGCCTGGTGCAGGCGGGCGGGGATCGCCTCGGCGGGGGGCAGGTAGCGGCCCAGCGCAGCGTCGAGCCGCGTCTGCACGCTGCGCATCCAGTCGGGAAAGGGCAGTGCGGATGAATTGTCCGGCTGCGGGGGGGGCATGCTCATCGTGCTTCTCCACCATCCGGCGCCAAATCGCGCAGCGCACCGTTTTCGAGAATCTGGATCTGGCGTTCGGCATCGTTTAGCTGCTGCTGGCAATGCTTGAGCAAGGTGCTGCCGCGTCGATACGCCGCCAGGGATTCCTCGAGCGGCAGGCGACCCCCTTCCATGTTCTGGATGATCTGCTCGAGTTCGGCCAGAGCCGCTTCGAACTTCAGTTCGCCGATGGTGTTTGCTGTCGGACTGGTAGCTGAACCGGCAGGGATTTCGGAGGTCATCGATGGCATTGGGATAGGCGTCGATAAAGCTGACGAAAATAGCTTATTAGTGGGCTCGCGGTCAAATGGAACAGGGTGATTGCATCAATCTTATACGAGACATGGAAGTTCGGCGCGGAAGCTATCGGAAGTGGCGGCGATGAGGTGCTGGACCTTGAGTCCGCCTTTGCATTTCACCGGCACAAGGCGCAGGAGGTTCAAGACGAACTGGCGCAGGACCGCGACGTTCTGAGTAACCGTCTTCAAAGTCAAGCGCCGTGAAGCGATTTGTCCCAAGGTTCGCCGCTTCTGACCATGGCGTCGAGCGTGGTCAGAAGCTTGCTCATGCGCAAGCTACCAAGGCGATCTTTGAGGTAGGTCGTCAACCGTAGAGTCCAACGGATTAAGCGGCCATCTGTTTTGGATAGTACTGCTGGTTGAATGCAGTAGGCGATAGATAGCCAAGTCGAGCCTGCTTGCGGATACGATTGTAGAAGGTCTCAATGTCTTCGGTGATTTCCTGCCGGGCTTGTTCGGGCGTGACAAAGCGCTGGTGATGCACCAGTTCATTTTTCAGTGACCCCGAGAAACGCTCCATCGGGGCATGGTCCCAGCCGTTCCCTTGACGGCTCATCGAGGCCATCATGCCGAATTGTTTC
>NZ_JAEUOL010000265.1 GCF_016789985.1 Accumulibacter sp. | reverse complement strand
GCGGCGTGGCCGCCTTCGAGATAGGCGGCGTGCACCTCCGGGTTGGCCAGCAGTTCGTGTCCGCTTCCCGACAGGATGATCTGCCCGTGCTGCAGAACGTAGCCACGATGTGCGACACGGAGCGCGTGGTGGGCGTTCTGTTCGACGAGCAGGATGGTCATTCCATGGTCGCGGTTCAGCTCGCGCACGATCTGGAAGATCTTCTTGATGTAGAGCGGTGCAAGGCCAAGCGAGGGTTCGTCGAGCAGCAACAGTTGCGGCCGGCTCATCAGCGCGCGGGCGATGGCCAACATCTGCTGCTCGCCGCCCGAGAGGGTGCCGGCGCGCTGCTGGCAGCGTTCCTCGAGGATCGGAAAGAGCGTGTACATGCGCTTCAGGTCGACGTCGAAGTTCATCTCCTCGCCGAGTACGGCGCCCATCTGCAGGTTCTCCATCACCGTCATGCGTGGAAAGATGCGTCTCCCTTCGGGAACCAGCGAGATGCCGCGGCGGGCGATTTCATGGGTCGACAGCCGGGTGATGTCCTCTCCGTCGAAGACGATGCGCCCTGCCGAGGCGCGCGGCTGACCGAAGATCGACATCATCAGCGTCGACTTGCCGGCACCGTTGGCGCCGATCAGGGTGACCACCTCGCCGACCTGGACATCGATGTCGACGCCGTGCAAAGCATGAATCGAGCCATAGTGGGCATGTACCCCTGACAGTTGTAGCATCATCGGACCACCTCCACCGCCAGTTCTTCGTCAGCGTCTTCCTCGCCGAGGTAGGCCTTGATCACGTTCGGGTCGCGCTGCACCTCGGCCGGTGTCCCTTCGGCAATCTTGCGGCCGTAGTTGAGCACGCAGATGTGGTCGGAGACGTTCATCACCACGCTCATGTCGTGCTCGATCAGCAGGATGGCGATTCCCTCGTCACCGGCCAGGTGCCTGAGCAGTTCGTTCAGTTCGGCCGATTCGCGCGGATTGAGGCCGGCGGCCGGCTCGTCGAGACAAAGCAGGAGCGGGTCTACGCACAGCGCGCGGGCGATCTCGATGCGCCGCTGCATGCCGTAGGGCAGGGCACCGGCGGCGGTGTTGGCCTTGTCGATCAGGCCCAGGCGCTTGAGCCAGCCGACCGCCTTGTCCACCGCCACCTGCTCGGCACGACGGTAGCCCGGCAGACCGAGCAGGCCGGCGAGCGAGAAGCGCGAGGCCTGCTGCAGGGCGTTGTGCTGAGCGACGATGAGGTTCTCGAGCACGGTCATCTGGGGGAACAGGCGGATATTCTGGAAGGTGCGCACGACCTGCGCGCTGCGTGCCACCTGGTGACTGGCCAGCTCCTCGAGGCGCAGCACGCCGCGCTGCGGATGGTTGAGGCGGACGCTGCCGATGGTCGGTTTGTAGAAGCCGGTCAGGCAGTTGAAAAAGGTTGTCTTGCCGGCCCCGTTTGGCCCGATGACGCCGGTGATCCTGCGTGCGGCGACGTCGAGCGACAGATCGTCGATGGCCAGCAGACCGCCGAAACGCATGGTCAGACGTTCGACGCTGAGCAGCGGTGTGGCGTTCATCGGCTCTCTCCTCCGGCGACGTAACGCATGGTTGGTTCGCGGTGGGCGAGGATGCCGCCCGGTTTCCAGATCATGATCAGGATCATCGCTGCGCCGAAGATCAACATCCGGTATTCGGCAAAGTCGCGCCCGAGTTCGGGCAGCAGCACCAGCACCAGAGAGGCGAGGACGACGCCGAGCTGACTGCCCATGCCGCCGAGCACGACGATCGCCAGGATGATCGCCGATTCGTTGAAGGTGAATGATTCGGGCGAGATGAAGCCCTGACGGGCGGCGAAGAAAACGCCGGCGAAGCCTCCGAGCATGGCCCCGAGGGCAAAGGCCGAGAGTTTTACGTTGCGGGCATTGATGCCCATCGCCCGGCAGGCGATTTCGTCTTCGCGCATCGCCTCCCAGGCACGTCCGACCGGCAGTTTGCGCATGCGCGAGACGAACAGGTTGGTGAGCAGTGCCAGCCCGAGGATCAGGTAGTAGAGGAAGAGGATTCGCTGATTCGGGGCGTATTCCAGGCCGAAGAACGAGGCGAAGGTCGGGTCGTCGCCGGGTGGCTTGAACGGCAGACCGAAGAAAGAAGGTCGCGGGATCGAGGTGATGCCATTCGGCCCGCCGGACAGTTCGGTCCAGTTGACCAGGATGACGCGGATGATCTCCCCGAAACCCAGGGTGACGATCGCCAGGTAGTCACCGCGCAGGCGCAGCGTCGGCCAGCCGAGAATGATGCCGAAGCTCGCCGCCATCGCTCCGGCGACCGGCAGCGCCTGCCAGAAGCCCCAGCCGAACTGCGTGGACAGCAGACCGTAGGTATAGGCCCCGACGGCGTAGAAGGCGACGTAACCAAGGTCGAGCAGACCGGCCAGTCCGACCACGACATTCAACCCCCAGCCGAGCATGACGTAGATCAGCACGGTGGTCGCGGTATCGACGACGTAGCGGTTATCCGAGAAGGCGATCGGCAGCACCAGCGACACGCCAAGCGCACCCCAGCCGATCCAGTCGAGCCAGGGGTTGGTCGCCACACTGCGGTCGACCACCGCCAGCGTCGCCTGCTCGCGCACCATCCTGCGTGCCCGCCATTGGTCGAAGCCGTAGCGCAGCAGCAGGCGACCGACAAAGCAGACCGCGATGAAGGCGAACAGGGTCGGCCAGCGGGTCGCGATGCGCAGGGCGCCGCCCTGGTCGACGGTGGTCAGGCCGATCATCGGGATACCGAGCAACAGGGCAACCAGGGCAATCGCGCCGGCGTCCTTGAGGCGATCGGTCAGCGAGGTGGTGTTGCGGGCAAGAACGAGTGTCGTCATCAGACTTTCTCCACTTCCGGTCGGCCAAGCAGACCGGACGGCCGGAACATGAGCACCAGGATGAGAATGCTGAACGTCGCCACGTCCTTGTATTCGGCCGACAGATAGGCCGCCCAGAAGGCTTCGATGAGGCCGATCAGCAACCCGCCGAGCATCGCACCCGGCAACGAGCCGATGCCGCCGAGAACGGCCGCGGTGAAGGCCTTGATCCCGGCGACGAAACCGATGAAGAAATCGACCACCCCATAGTAGACGGTGACCATGACCCCGGCCACCGCGGCGAGCGCCGCGCCGAGCATGAAGGTGAGCGAGATCGTGCGGTCGACGTTGATCCCGAGCAGCGCGGTCATCGTCCGGTCCTGTTCGCATGAACGCTGCTGCCGGCCGAACGAGGTTTGGGTGATCAGCCAGGTGAAACCGGCCATCAGCGCGATGGTGACGAAGACGATGAGGATCTGCGAATAGGCCAGACGGACGGTGAAGCCGTCGATGGTCAGCAGGTCGATGCCACCGACGAGAACCGGTGCGATCGGTTTGACACGCGCGCCCTGGGTGAGCTGCACCATGTTCTGCAGGAAGATCGACATGCCGATCGCCGAGATCAGCGGTGCCAGGCGCGTCGAACCGCGCAACGGCCGGTAGGCGATACGTTCGACCGTCCAGCCATAGACCGAGGTGAACAGCACGGCGACCAGCAGGACCAACAGCAGCGAGAGCGGAATCGAGCTGATGCTGAAGGTGGCCAGCAGCGTGAACACGGTGACCGCGATGAAGGCGCTGACCATGTAGATATCGCCATGCGCGAAGTTGATCATGCCGATGATGCCGTAGACCATCGTGTAGCCGATGGCGATCAGGCCATAGACCGCACCCAGGGTCAGGCCATTGATGAGTTGTTGCAGGGCGAGCGCCATGAGCTTCCTCCTTCTTGCTGCACGCGCGGCTGCGCGGGTTGTTGTGGCGAGACCCGGCAGTCGCTGCCGGGTCGAGCAGGGCCAGGTCAGATGGCGGGTTCGCACGCCCACCCGGTGTAGTTGCTTACGGCACAGCCGCGTGTTCCTGTGTCCCGGGGTCCATGAAGACGATTTCCCAGATGTGACCGTCGAGATCCTGGAAACCGTGTCCGTACATGAAACCGTGGTCCTGCGGCTCGCTGTAGATACTGCCACCGGCAGCGACTGCCTGGCGGATGATCTCGTCCACTCGCTCGCGGCTCTCGGCCGACAGGCACAGCAGCACCTCCGTGCTGAGCGTGGCATCGCAAATGGCCTTGGGTGTGAAACCCTGGAAGCGCGGCTCGGTCAGCAGCATGACGAAGATGTTGTCCGCGACGATCATGCAGATCGCCGAATCGTCGGTGAAGCGCGCATCGAAGGTGAAGCCGAGACGCGCAAAGAAGGCGATCGAGCGATCGAGTTGCTTCACCGGCAGATTCACGAAGATGCGTGTGGTCATACTCCCTCCCGTGGCAAGTGCAATGCTCTTCCAGGCGGCACAGGGTGGCGCCGGTGAACGCGGTGCCGCCAGCCTGACTCATTCCTCGCTCGCATCGAGTGCCATCAGCCCGGCATTGCCGCCGGCTGCCGTGGTGTCTACCGACAGCGTGCGCTCGCTGGCAAAGCGGTAGAGGTAGTGCGGGCCGCCGGCCTTCGGGCCGGTGCCGGAGAGGCCTTCGCCACCGAAAGGCTGGACGCCGACCACGGCACCGATGATGTTGCGGTTCACATAGGTGTTGCCGACGTGCAGGCGGCTGGTGATGCGCTTGATGGTTTCGTCGATCCGGCTGTGAATGCCCAGTGTCAGGCCATAGCCGGTACTGGCGATGGCCGCGCAGACCTGGTCGAGATCCTCGGCGCGCCAGCGGATGACGTGCAGGATGGGGCCGAAGACCTCGCGTTCGAGGTGCGACAGGCTGTCGATCTCGTAGGCACACGGCGCGAAGAAGGTGCCGTGGCGGGTGAGCTCTTCGTCCAGCGCGCAGGTATGGATCGGCTGGGCAAAACTGTCGAGCCAGCGCGCATGCGCCTGCAGCACGCCACGCGCCGCCTCGTCGATCACCGGCCCGACATCGGTGGTCAGGTCGGTCGGGTTGCCGACGCGCAGTTCCTGCATCGCGCCGGCCAGCATCTCGCTCACCTTGTCGGCGATGTCGGTCTGGATGAACAGCACGCGCAGGGCCGAACAACGCTGTCCGGCGGAGTTGAAGGCCGATCCGACGACGTCGCGCACGATCTGTTCCGGCAGTGCCGACGAATCGGCGATCAACGCGTTCTGGCCGCCAGTTTCGGCGATCAGCGGAACCAGCGGACCCTCCTTCTCGGCCAGCCTGCGGGCGATCAGACGGGCGACCTCGGTCGAACCGGTAAACGCCACGCCGGCACATTCGCGCCCGGCGACCAGCGCCGCACCGATGCGGCCATCGCCCGGCAGGAAGGCGAGCGCATCGGCCGGGATGCCCGCGGCGTGCAGCAGTTCGACCGCCAGGGCGGCGACCAGCGGCGTCTGTTCGGCTGGTTTGGCGAGCACGCAGTTGCCTGCGGCGAGGGCGGCAGCCACCTGGCCGACGAAAATGGCGAGCGGGAAATTCCACGGGCTGATGCAGACGAAGACCCCGCGGCCGTGCAGTGAAAGGCTGTTGCGTTCGCCGGTCGGGCCGGGCAGGGCGATCGGCTCGGAGAACTTCTGCCGCGCCTGGACCGCATAGTAACGGCAGAAGTCGATCGCTTCGCGCACCTCTGAAATGGCGTCACTCTGCGTGCGACCGCCTTCGCGGACGATCAGGGCGACCAGTTCCGGCAGGCGTCCCTGCATCAGGTCGGCGGCGCGCTCGAGGGCCGCCGCGCGTTGTGCCGCCGGTGTGCACTCCCAGGCCGGGAAGGCGGCTTGGGCAACCGCCAGTGCCTGTCCGACGTCGTCCACGCTGGCCTCGATCACCAGCCCGACCGTATCGCGCTGATCGGCCGGCGAGCGCACCGGCCGGCTGGCGCCGGCCCGCGCCTTGCCGCCGATCAGTGGTGCGGCGACATAACTGACGCGGGTACTGTGCTCGATGGCACCGCGCAGGTCTTCGAGAGTCGGTTTGTCGTTCATGTCGGGTCCTTCACTATTGGTGCGCTCGGCACCGAAGAGGTCACGGGGTAGCGGAATGCGCGACTGGCGCTTGACGGGCAGGGCGGCGGCCTTTTCCACCGGGTCGGCGATCAGCGCGGCGATCGGCAGGTCGGCATCGGCGATGCGATTGACAAACGACGAGTTGGCGCCGTTTTCGAGCAGGCGTCGCACCAGATAGGCCAGCAGGTCCTCGTGGCTGCCGACCGGCGCGTAAACCCGGCAGGCTCGGCCCCATTTCTCCTCGCCGACGATCTGATCGTAGAGCTCCTCGCCCATGCCGTGCAGGCGCTGATATTCCCATTCGTCGCTGCCACCGGCGCTGATCGCGATCTCCGCGATGGCCGCCAGGGTGTGTGCATTGTGTGTGGCAAACGCCGGGTAGAAGGCCTGCGGGTCGGCGAACAGGCGTCGTGCGCAGGCGAGATAGGAGAGGTCGCTCGATACCTTGCGGGTGAATACCGGGTAATCGGGCAGGCCGCGTTCCTGCGCCAGCTTGATCTCGGCATCCCAGTAAGCGCCTTTGCACAGGCGCACCATCAGCCGCCGGTTGGCACGGTGTGCCAGGTCGGCAAGCCAGTCGATGACCGGCAACGCGCGCTTCTGGTAGGCCTGGACGGCCAGGCCGAGGCCATTCCAGCCAGCCAGTTCGTGGTCTGTGGCCAGCGCCTCGATCAGGTCGAGCGAGATTTCAAGACGGTCCGCCTCCTCCGCGTCAATCGTGAAACCGATGTTGCGCGCCTTGGCGCGCACGGCCAGTTCCTTGATCGCCGGCAGCAGTTCGCGCCGCACGCGCTCCTCGTTGGCCACTTCGTAGCGTGGGTGCAGGGCGGAGAGCTTGATCGAGATCGACGGCGCTGCGAAAGCCGGGCGGCCGGCAGCCGCATCGCCGATCGCGGCAATCGCGTCGCTGTACGACTCGAAGTAGCGCAGGGCGTCGGCGCTGCTCCGCGCCGACTCGCCGAGCATGTCGTAGGAGTGGCGGTAGCCGGCCTTTTCGGCGCCACGTGCCCGCTCCAGTGCTTCGTGGATGTTGCGCCCCATGACGAACTGCTTGCCGAGGATGCGCATGGCAGTGATCACCGCCTGCCGGATCACCGGTTCACCGGCGCGCGCCACCATGCGCTTGAGCGTTCCACTGAGATTGCGGTCGTCGTTGTCGAGATTGACGATGCGACCGGTCAGCATCAGCGCCCAGGTACCGGCGTTGACAAAGGTGCTGTGCGAAGCGCCAAGCCGCCGTTCCCACTCGGTGTTGCCGATCTTGTCGCGAATCAGTCGATCGACTGTCGCTGCGTCGGGGATGCGCAACAGCGCTTCGGCAAGACACATCAGCACCACACCCTCGCGCGACGAGAGGTCATAGGTCGCCAGGAAGGCGTCGATACCACCGGTGTTGAGGCGACTGTCGCGCACCGTCTGCACCAGGGGCGTGGCGCGCTCGACGATTCCCTGCTGTTCGGCGGGAGTGAAACGGGCCAGATGGACGAGTTCGTCGACGACCTTGGCTTCATCGATGCGGTGGTATTCGCGTAACCGCTGACGTAACTGTTGGTTATGGGTGTCGCTCATGCTGCTTTCCAGTCGATTCGGCGTCGACAGCGAGTGTCGCGCGGGGTTGGGAAAAAGTCCGCCGGGCGGCGGAGGGTGGTGCAGCCCGCGGGGCCGTGGCGTACACCGGCAGCTTCCTGGAGGCGTGGCCGGTTGCGCACGCGGCGCGGGCAAGGCGGTGGCACGCCCTGTCGGGCGTGCCACGCTGTCGGATGCCTACTTCTTCACGTAGTCGTACTGGCCACCCTTCCACTGGTAGACCATGAAGCCGGGCAGTTTGTTGTCGCCCTTGGCGTCGAAGCTGAGCTTGCCGATCACGGTGTCGAAACTGCCTTCACGCAGCGCCTTCTCCATGTCCTGGTACTTGGTACTCTTGGCCTTGGTCGCCGCTTCGGCAAACAGTTGCATGGCGGCATAGGCGTACATCACGTAGCCCTCGGGTTCGACCTTGGCATCCCGGAACTTCTTCACCACGCCAGCGGCGGCCGGGCTCTTGCGCGGATCGGGTGCGAAAGTGAACAACACGTTGTCGGCGGCCGGACCGGCAGCGGTCACCAGTTCCGAATTGGTCATCGTGTCGCCGCCCATCACCATCAGCTTGAGACCGGCCTGCTGCGCCTGGCGCAGGATCAGCGCCACTTCGGTGTGATAGCCGCCGAAGGCGATCACTTCGACGCCGGCCGACTTGAGCTTGCTGACCAGGCCGGAGTAGTCCTTCTCGCCGGCGGTGATCGATTCACGCAGTGCCGGCCTGACGCCCTTGGCTTCCATCGCCTTGGCTATTTCGTCGGCCAGGCCCTTGCCGTAGGCGCTCTTGTCATCGACCACGGCGATCTTCTTGCCCTTGAAGTGCTCGGCCAGGAAGCTCCCGGCGATCAGGCCCTGCTGGTCATCGCGGCCCATGATGCGAAAGATGTTCTTCAGACCACGTTCGGTCACCTGCGGGTTGGTCGACACCGTGGCCATCGGGATCTGCGCCTCGTTGTAGACGTCGGAAGCGGGGATCGTCGAGCTCGAGCACCAGTGGCCGTGCATGAAGACAATCTTCTTGTTGACCATCGTGTTCGCCACCGAGACCGCCTGTTTCGGGTCGCAGGCGTCGTCGCCGATTTCGAGCTTGAGTTTCTGGCCGAGCACACCACCCTTGGCGTTGATGTCGGCGATGGCCATTTCGGCGCCCTTGCGGATCTGGTCGCCGGCCGAGGCGTACTGGCCGGTCATCGGGCCGGCAATCGCCACCAGCAGGTCGGCGTAGACGTTGGTCGCGGCCAGGGAAAGCAGGCTGAAGCCGGCCGCCAGGATATGCTTGTTCATTTGTTTCCTCCTTTGCTACGGTGGTCGTTGAGATAAGTGACAAGTGACGCACCCGCATCGAGCACGTGCGCCCGAGTGAGTTCTGCCGCCGCGTCGGGGTCCCGGCGCACGAACGCTTCGAGAATCTCGGCGTGTTCCTGCTGGGTCTTGGGCATTTCGGTGGTGACGGAGAGCAGCGCGCGTACGTACCGCTCGACCTTGTTGTAGAGCGAGCGGATCTCGCCAAGCAGGATCGGACGTCCGGCGGCACTGTAGAGTGTCGAGTGAAAGAGCCAGTTCAGTTCGCCCCAGCGGCCGGCCTCGCTCGCCAGGGAAAACGCCTCGAGATGATGGCGTGCCTCGGCTAGCGTTCGGTCACTGATGCGGCCGGCTGCCAGGCGGGCCGCGCGCGCTTCGAGCATCGCCCGGATTTCCATGTACTCGTCGATCTCGGCCGCCGACAGCGAGGCGACCACCGCACCGCGGTTGCGCAGGAAAGTCACCAGGCCCTTGGCCTCGAGGTGCTTGAGCGCTTCGCGCACCGGGATCTTGCTGACATGAAAGTGTGCGGCGATCTCGTCCTGGCGGAGCAGTTCGCCGGCCGGCAGCAGACCATCGACGATCGCCTTCTTCAGCGTTTGCGCAACATGATCCGACGCACTGAGGCGTGGCATCTTGTGGGCGGCGACAAACTCGAGAACGGAAGACGTCGGCAAGCGGCTGACTCCATATATCGTATACGATATAAACTGCAGGGGGCGACCATACAGACTGATTTGTTTGATGGCAAGCTGCGGTGCACCATTTTTCGCGGCTTGTCCCGACTCCCCGGTTCGCGGCGTGCACAACGGACTGGTGACCGTTGCTGGTTGCCGGCCGCCCCAGCGAACAGGGCACGCCTTCCTGTAGAATCCCGGACCCATGAATACCGTATGCAGCTCGGCAGCGGGCGGAAACACGCCGCGCGGCCTCTTCTCTTACCGCAAGTACTGGGCCAGCCGTTTCGGCACGGCGCCATTCCTGCCGATGTCGCGTGCCGAGATGGACCAGCTCGGCTGGGACTCGTGCGACGTCATTCTGGTCACCGGCGATGCCTACATCGATCACCCGAGCTTCGGCATGGCACTGGTCGGCCGGCTGCTCGAGGTACAGGGTTTCCGCGTCGGCATCATCAGCCAGCCGGACTGGCTGTCGGCGAGCGCCTTTCGCACTCTCGGCCGACCGAACCTGTTCTTCGGGGTGACCGCCGGCAACATGGATTCGATGATCAACCGCTACACTGCCGACCGAAAGCCGCGTTCCGACGACGCCTACACACCGAACGGCGAAGCCAATCGGCGGCCGGATCGCGCGCTCGTGGTGTACGCGCAGCGCTGCCGAGAGGCCTTTCCGGGTGCCAATGTGGTGATCGGTTCGATCGAAGCCAGCCTGCGTCGTATCGCGCATTACGACTACTGGTCGGACAAGGTGCGGCGCTCGGTGTTGCCGGACTCGAAGGCCGACCTGCTGATTTATGGCAGCGCCGAGCGCGCACTGGTCGAACTTGCGCACCGCCTGGCCGCCGGCGAGCCGATCGGCGACATCCACGACCTGCGCGGCACTGCCTTCATGGTGCCGCACGGCTGGCTGCCTGGCGAGGGTTGGAGCGAGATCGACTCGACCGCAATCGACACACCGGGCCTGCTGATCCGCCACGCTGATCCCTACGCGCTGACCTCACCCGGCGGTGAGGAGGCGAGCTGCACGCCCCGGCAGATCCCGGCCCCGGCCATTGGACCCTCCGGACAGGTGGTGACCATGCGCTTCGCGGCGCACCAGCGCATGCCGAAGCTCGACCGGGCGCGCAGCGCCATCCGCCTGCCGTCCTACGAGCAGGTGGCGGCCAACCCGGTGCTTTATGCCCATGCCTCGCGCGTCTTCCATCTCGAATCGAATCCCGGCAACGCGCGTGCGCTGATCCAGGGCCATGGTGAACGCGATGTGTGGCTCAATCCACCGCCGATTCCGCTCAGCACGTCGGAAATGGATGGCGTCTTCGCCGCTCCGTTCCAGCGGCGGCCGCATCCGTCCTACGGCGAGGCCAAGATTCCCGCCTTCGAGATGATCCGCTTTTCGATCAACATCATGCGCGGTTGTTTCGGCGGTTGTACCTTCTGCTCGATCACCGAGCATGAGGGGCGGATCATCCAGAGCCGCTCGGAGCAATCGATCCTGCACGAGATCGAGGAAATCCGCGACAAGACGCCCGGCTTCACCGGCATCATTTCCGATCTGGGCGGGCCGACCGCCAACATGTACCGTCTGGCCTGCAAGGACCGGCAGATCGAAGCGGCCTGCCGTCGCCTGTCCTGTGTCTTCCCCGGCATCTGCGAGAACCTCGACACCGATCACACGCCGCTCGTGCGGCTCTACCGCAAGGCGCGGGCCCTGCCCGGAGTGAAGAAGGTGCTGATCAGTTCGGGCCTGCGCTACGACCTGGCGGTACGTGATCCGCAATATGTCCGCGAACTGGTCAGCCATCACGTCGGCGGCTATCTCAAGATCGCTCCCGAGCACACCGAGGAAGGTCCGCTGGCACACATGATGAAACCCGGCATGGGTTCCTACGAGCAGTTCAAGGCGATGTTCGAGAAGTTCTCGAAAGAGGTGGGGAAGGAACAGTACCTGATTCCGTATTTCATCGCCGCGCATCCCGGAACGACCGACCAGGACATGCTCAATCTCGCGCTCTGGCTGAAGCGCAACCATTTCCGCCTCGACCAGGTGCAGACCTTTCTGCCGACACCGATGGCGATCGCCACAGCGATGTACCACAGCCGCAAGAACCCGCTGAGAAAGGTCGGCAACGCCTCCGCGGTGGTCGAAACCGTGCGCGGCGTTCGCCAGCGCCGCCTGCACAAGGCCTTCCTGCGTTACCACGATCCCGATAACTGGCCTTTGCTGCGCGAGGCGCTGAAGCAGATGGGTCGCGCCGACCTGATCGGCAACGGCCGGCAGCAACTGGTCCCCTTCCTGCAGCCGCTGGGGGCGAGGCCACATGTTAACGCTGCGCAGCGTTCGAAGCCGGGAGCGGTTTCGCCAAGCGTTGGCCGACGGCAGGCAGGGAGCACGGTGGTGGTCGGCGGACGCGGCAAGCGGTGAACGTCGTGCCGCTTCTTCCGGCACCCCCTGCCATGCCCGGCGGCGGCACGCATCGGCTGTCCGTGACCGATCGGCGACGGCGAGACACCGAGGAGACTGCCCCGTGAACACCGATCGCAGCTATCTCGAGCGTATCGTCATCGTTGATGACGAACTGCTCAACCTGAAACTGCTGGACGGGATTCTGGCCAGCCACGGCTACCTTCACCGGATCCTCGTCCGGGATCCGCGCGAAGTCATGACGTATTACCGGGAGGCGCGCCCCGACCTCATTCTGCTCGACATCAACATGCCCCATCTGGACGGCTACGAGGTGATGGAGCAGCTCAAGGCCCTGCGTGATCCCTTGCTGCCGCCGATCGTCGTGCTCACCACCCGGCACGGGCGCGATGATCAGTTGAAAGCGCTGGCCGCCGGCGCGCGTGACTTCATCTGCAAACCCTTCGACCGCGTCGAACTCCTGATGCGCGTGCGCAACCTGCTCGATGCGCAGCTTGCCCACCGCCTGCTGTACGACCAGAAGGCGGTACTGGAGGAAATGGTCCGGGTGCGGACCGAAGCGCTGAATCTGACTCGCCTGGAAATCGTTCGGCGGCTGGGACGGGCGGCGGAGTTCCGCGACCACGAAACCGGCCTGCACATCATCCGCATGAGCCGGACCTCGGCCCTGCTGGCCCACAGCCTGGGCTGGGACGCGGAGGCATGCGCACTGATGCTCAACGCCA
>NZ_JAEUOL010000262.1 GCF_016789985.1 Accumulibacter sp. | reverse complement strand
TCAACCTGATTCGCCTCGATGCGACCGACAACACCAAGACCAGCTTGCGCCTGAAGCGCAAACGGGCCGCTTGGGACGACGACGCTCGGCTCAGGATTCTTGGCCTCAGACCGCTATGACAGCCGAGTGCGGAGGCCCTGTGGTGGAAAGGGTGGGCTTTCTATGAGTGGCGCCGATTCTTCTCTTGTGGCTATCGTTTGAATTCACCGGATTGCACGGCTTTTCGCGCAGGTCCGGTGGAATGATGGGTTGGCCTCATTCGGTATGGGACACAGTTGGCCCTGCCTTGGCGAAGCCGCCGTAGGAAACGATAACTGCTTTCTTTCCTTTGAACTTCAGAGTCCAAGGGTGATTTCCCTTTCCGGTCTTCCTTGTTGCAAATTCAAATCCACTGAGGTCTTCAGGTTTAATGTCGTCCTTCGGCCACGACGTCAATGCGTCAGCAATAACTGATGAGGGAACCTCATTCAGCCTGAAAACGGCGTACTTTCCTCCATCCTCGGCCTCCAAGTAGCCAGTAGGGACGTCCGCCGGATCAGGAGATTCCTTCTCCTCAACCTTGACCTCGGTTTGTGGACGATCTTCACTCGGGGCCTTGTAATAGTTGGTCGCAGCAGCGGTTGCATCCAGGGCTTCGGCACTAAAACCGGCGGCAGTGATCTTCGCGAAGCCGATGCCGTTAATTCCGAATACGACAAGCGCCATACCAGTTAGGAAGATTGACAAAAATGGCGTGGTTACGTCAGTGCTTTCCAAAATGACTTTGATAACCGTGCCCTTGCCATCGAGTCACGGCTGACCTTCTCAGGCGGGCAGTAAAGCATTGCGAGACTACCAACGCTCAAACCGATTCCTAGAAGCGATGAAAGCCACCGAAGCCATGTTGGCAAGTCTTGATTGTGATCCTCGAGAGTATTCATGGCTATGAGGCCCAACGTGGTGTTCGCGACCACAAGCGGGCCAAGGGTGGGCCAAGGGTGGGCCAAGGGTGGGCCAAGGGGCGACGCGGTGCGGGGCGGCCGCCACCGGAGTACGCGCCGATTCGAAGAGCACGGCCTTGGCAGGAGCAACTCCTGCGGTGTTCGTGAAGCGGGCGCCCGGGCAGGCGCTCCGCTTCAAGTCCGGCGACTCGCCTAGAGGACGAAATCGCTGGCGGCGACCGATGCCACACCTGTGAGCTGGATCTCCAGGTCAGCGAAGCCGTCCCCATTCTGGTCGAACTGCGCGACATGGCTTGCTGCATCAAAAACCAGTTGCCCAGCCGCGCCCGTGAAGCTCGCCACCAGCGTGAACGCCTGGTCTCCGGCGAGCACCGGGTTGGCGTCGATCGCGCTGACATCCATTTTGTCGCCCTCGACCGTCGAGAAATCGGTGATGATGTCTCGACCGACACCGCGCGGGCTGTCGGTCAGGCCGAGGTAGACGAAGGTGTCGGCGCCGCTCCCGCCGATCAGGTTGTCGAGCCCCAGTCCGCCAGTGAGGATGTCCACGTCGGCTCCCCCGTTCAGCACATCGTCGCCGCCAGCGCCCTGCAGAATATCGTTGCCGGCACCGCCGCTCAGGTTGTCGTTCCCCGCCGTACCGATGAAGAGATCGTTCCCGACAGTCGGTGCGGTCGTCGAGCCGCTGATGATCTTGATGTCCGATCCGCTGAGGCTGAACGCCGCTGGTGCCAGGGTGACGTCCTTGAGGTCGATGTGCAGATCGGCGCCAAGCGCGCCGTCGCAGCCGACGTGGACCGTCGTTATGGAGTGCCCCCCGACCAGGTTGGTTTCGACCTGGACCTGTCCAAGCGCCAGGGATGCACCCGTTCCGGTCGTGATGACGCCGCCCAGGGTTATCCCCGAGATGCGCATGAAATCACCGGCCTCGGCATCGTTGATGGTGTCGCGGCCATCGGTCCACCATTGCGCAAAGCGGAACTGATCGGGACCGGCTCCACCAAAGAGCTGGTCGTCGCCCTGCCAGCCGGTGAGCAGATCGGTACCCTCGCCGCCAGCGAGCAGGTCGGCGTTGCCTCCGCCGGACAGCTTGTCACTGAAGTTCGACCCGGTCAGTTTGTAAACCTCGAAATTCCGGTAATCGAGGGTGTAATCCCGGTGCGCATCGGCGAAACGATTGCCGTAGGGTCCTTCCGAAACGTACTGCACACCGGAGGTCGCCCCTTCCATGTTGGCGACCAGGGTGTCGAAGTCGCCTCCTCCGTCGGCCAGGTCGTGATTGCCGCGCCCGACATCGACCGTGTCATTGCCGCCGCTCGTGCGGATGCTGTCGTCCTGGGCAAGACTGGCCGTGCTGATCGTATCGGCGCCCGCCCCCGTGGTCAGATCGAGTCGCTCGATTTGGGATAGCGTGGTGCCCACACCGACCACAGTGCCGCCGCCGGCTGCCGACATGGTCAGGGAGATGTCCGCCACCACCCCGCTGTAATCGCCACGGAAGAGATCGATACCGCTACCGCCGCTGATCGTATCCACCCCGCCACGGCCGTCAAGCACATCGTCACCGGCGTTGCCGATCAGCCGGTCATTGCCGCTGGCGCCGCGCAGGTCATCGTCGCCGGCGCCGCCCGTCAGGTCCCAGCGCTCGAAGTTGCGGGCTTCGATGGTATGGTTCGGGCTGCTGCCATCGGCGGCGTCGGGTCCGGCCTGGAAGTTGCGGCGCCACCACTCTTCGCTGGTGACGATGATGCCGCCTGCGGCATCGCTCCAGTCGAGCACGAGTTTGTCGTTACCCGCAGTGACCGCGCCGTCACCGTCACCGGAGACGTAGTCGAAACCGCGCCCCGGATTGATCACATCATCGCCCGTTCCACCCCGGATGGCATCGTTGAAGGCATAACCGGCGGTCGAGAAACTGTCGTTGTTCGCTCCACCGAAAATGTCCAGCATTTCCACCTTGGCGATCGACAATCCGGCACCGGTGCCCTGGGCAACGGTCTGGCTGGTCGCCGCGTTGAAGCTGACGATGTTTACGTTGGCGCCGAGATCCGCCCGCCACTTGTCGTTGCCGGCGCCACCGTCGACGATGTCGAGACCGCCACGGCCATCGAGGACGTCATCGCCTGCATTGCCGATCAGACGGTCGTTGCCGCCGGCGCCACGCAGGTCATCGTTGCCGGAGCCACCGGTGAGGTCCCAGAGTTCGAAGTTGCGCGCTTCCAGGGTGCGGGTGACCGGGCTGGTCCCGGTGTCGTCCTGCAGCGCGCGCCGCCACCATTCTTCGGCGGTGACCTTGATCCCCGCGGTGGCATCGCTCCAGTCGAGAACCAGCTTGTCGTTACCGGCAGTGACAGCGCCGTCACTGTCGCCCGAGACGTAGTCGAAACCGCGCCCCGGATTGATGACGTCATCGCCGCTGCCACCGCGGATGGCATCGTTCAGCGCGTAGCCGGCGGTCGAGAACTGGTCATTGCCGGTACCACCGTAGATATCGAGCGCCTCGATCTTGCTGATCGAGAGTCCCGCTGCCGTCCCCTGGGTGGTCGTCTGGCTGGTGGTCGCGTCCACGAGGATCGCCGTGTTGAGTGCAGACAGATTCGCCTGCCACAGGTCATTGCCCTCGCCGCCATCGATGATGTCGGTGCCGGCACGCCCGGACAGGCGGTCGTCGCCGGCGTTACCGATCAGACGGTCGTTGCTGTCGCCTCCGCGCAGATCGTCGTTGCCGGAACCGCCGGTCAGGTCCCACTGCTCGAAGTTGCGCGCCTCCACGCTGCGCGTGGCGGGACCGTTGCCGTTCTCGTCTTCCATCACCCGCCGCCACCACTCCTCGGTGGTGACGACGATCGGGGTCGTCGCGTCGCTCCAGTCGAGGACCAGTTTGTCGTTACCCGCGGTGACCGCACCGTCACCGTCACCGGAGACATAGTCGAAGCCGCGTCCGGGGTTGATCGTGTCGTTACCGCCGTTGCCGAGGATGCGGTCATTGAGGGCATAGCCGGCCGTCGACAGGTTGTCGTTGCCGCTCCCGGAACTGAGCTCCATGGCTTCTATGTTGCTGATCCTGATGCCGGCCGCAGTGCCCTGCGCAGAGGTCTGGCTGCCCAGGGCCGATATCAGGAGAGAGTTGATGTTGCCACTCTGGTCGGCCACCCAGGTGTCGTTACCGGCACCGCCGGCGACCGTGTCGCTGCCCGAACCCGAGTTCAAGCGATCGTTGCCGTTATAGCCATACAGGTAATCATTGAGCGCGCCGCCCCGGAGATCGTCGTCAAAGCCGCTGCCGGTCAGGTTGAAACGTTCGAAGTAGCGTGCTTCGAGGCGATCAGCGGTCGCCGAGTTGTAGATGATTCGCCACCATTCCTGAAGTTCGACCGTAATCGCGCCGGCTGCCGCCCAGTTCATCACCAGGGTATCGGTGCCGTCGCCAGCGTCGGCATAGTCCTTGCCGCGGTAGGTGGCGACGGTGTCGTCACCGCCGCGGGTTTCGAAGACGTCGTTGAAAGCGCCGGTCTTGGCCGTGATGGTGTCGGCGCTGTTGCCGGTGTCGATGTCCAGGCTTTCGACGTTCTTGATCGAAGCGCCGCTGGCCACGCCCGGGCCAGCGCCGAAGTTCACGGTTGCCGCCACATTGGCGGCAACGTCGATGTTGACCGTCACATTCTGGATGACGTTGGTAAAGTCGGCCACCCATTTGTCCGTCCCGATGCCGCCGTCGATGATGTCGATGCCCTGCTTGCCATACAGGATGTCGTTGCCGGCGTTGCCGATCAGCCGGTCATTGAGATTGCCGCCGCGCAGATCGTCCCCGCCCGAACCGCCGGTGATGTCGAAGGTCTCGAAGTAGCGTGCTTCCATGGACCACACGGGATTCAGGCGACTGCTCTGGAACACCAGGCGCCAGGCATCCTCGGTCACCACGATGCCTTTGGTCGTGGTGCTCCAGTTGACGACCAGCTGGTCGGTACCCGAACCACCATCCACGTAGTCGTTGCCACCCCCGGTTTTCACCAGGTCGTTGCCGGAGCCCGTGACGATGCTGTCGTTCTCGTTGTAGGCCGAGGTGTCGACCGTGTCGCTGTTCACGCCGGTGGTGATCGAAAGCGCCTCGATACCCGTGATTTGCGCGCCGCTGCCGATGACCGTGTTGGTCACCGCGCCGGTCGGCAGGACAACTGTAAAGGCGGCTGCGGAAGCTCCGTAATCGACGACCCAGCGGTCCACTCCGGCGCCGCCGTCGACCAGGTCGGCACCGAGGCCGCTGTAGAGGGTGTCGTTGCCGGCGTTGCTGAAGAGCTGGTCGTTGCCATCCCTCGTTCTCAGATCGTCATTCCCCGAACCGCCGGTGATGTCGAAGTTTTCGAAGTAGCGCGCTTCCATCGACCACACGGGATTCAGGCGACTGCTCTGGAACACCAGGCGCCAGGCATCCTCGGTCACCACGATGCCTTTGGTCGTGGTGCTCCAGTTGACGACCAGTTGGTCGGTACCCGTACCACCATCCACATAGTCGCTGCCCCCCCCGGTTTTCACCAGGTCGTTGCCGGAACCCGTGACGATACTGTCGTTTTCGTTGTAGGCCGAGGTGTCGACCGTATCGTTGTTTACGCCGGTGGTGATCGACAGCGCCTCGATACCGGTGATTTGCGCGCCGCTGCCGATGACCGTGTTGGTCACCGCGCCGGTCGGCAGGACAACCGTAAAGGCGGCCGCAGAACCTCCGTAGTCCACAACCCAGCGATCCAGGCCAGAGCCGCCGTCGACCAGGTCGGCGCCAAGACCGCTGTAGAGCGTGTCGTTGCCGTCGTTGCCGAAGAGCTGGTCGTTGCCATCCGTCGTTCTCAGGTCGTCATTCCCCGAACCGCCCTTGAAGGTGACGCTTTCGAAGTTGACGAAGCCGACGGTGCTGAAGAAGTCGTCCGTGAACTCGCGGTTGTTCCACCCGCCGACGAAGCGGATGTCCTCGGTGAGGATGGACCAGTCGATGGTGAGCACGTCGTTGCCGAGCAGGCCGTTGACGTAGTCCGCCCCGGGCGGCTGAACCGTGATGTTGTCGTTGCCGTTGGTAGGCGTCCCGATGGTGCTCATGCTCTCTCTCCTGTGTGACGGTGTCTGTATAAAGAAAACTGATAACAACGCGTTCAGTATAGTCGAGGCTGGCTAAAGTCAAGTGAAAAAATTCCTCTAAACAGGGATTCTCCTGCGGCAGCGCTGCCAGGAGGAATTGCTGCGCCGGAGCATTGGCCGGTTGCGGAACCGGAATGTGCGGGCGTGCTGAAGGCACTCGAACAACGCCGCAGGCATCACCCTCAAGGTGGGCCGGCAAGGCATCATGGCAACTGCGCTGTGATCGAACGTCGGGCGGCACGGCGCTCGCCTGTCGGGTCAGCGGCGGGCGTATAGGGCGTATAATCTCCGGACTACCCTTTCCACCAGCAAAGCTTTTTTGGGAGCATCCGAGATGGCGTTGTACGAATCCGATCACACCAAGTTCATGCGCGAGATGATGGCCCAGCACCCCGAGTGGGCCGAGGATCAGCGACGGGGCAGGGCCATCTGGTGGGACAGGAAGGTGGACCTGAACGAGCAGGAGTCGCTTCAGCAGGCCCGGGAAGCGCATCGCCCCTACCCCTACGACGTCAACTTCGAGCAGCCGTAGGGCTGGCCGACGAGCGAAGACGGCCGGACGAGATTCGTCCGGCCGTTGCCCGGGCGGGGCCGAAGACTTCGGCTTCGCTAGAGTGGACGCGCTGCCTCGTCCCCAGCCCCTGAAAGGGTGCCCCTAGTTGTTCAGGGGCTTGATGACGCGTTTGACCGCCGGGTCGTCCGGGTGCGGGTGAATCGTGAAGCCGAGCTTGGTCATCAGGCTGAACATCTTGGTATTCATTGACAGCACATCGCCGACGATGGTGCGAAAGCCTTTGGCGCGCGCGCAGTCGATCAGGGCGCTCATCAGCTTGCGCCCGACCCCGTGTTTCTGCCAGTCGTCGGCGACGGCCAAGGCAAATTCCACCGATTCGCCGTCCGGATTGGTGACGTAGCGCGCGACGCCAATCTGCACTTCCTTGCCGTCGGCGTCGGGCAGCGTCGCGACCAGCGCCATCTCGCGGTCGTAATCGATCTGCGTAAAGCGTACCAGCATCGTCTGCGTCAGTTCGCGGATGGTATCCATGAAGCGGTAATACTTGCTCTCCTCGGACATGTTGATCACGAATTGCTGCTCGCGCTCGGCGTCTTCCGGACGAATCGGGCGGATCGTCACCGTGCGGCCATCGGGGAGTTCCCAATCCTGGATCAGGTGCACCGGGTAGGGGTGGATCGCCATGTGCGCATAGCGGTCGCCGGACGCTGCCGCGTAATCGATCACGATGCGCGCATCGGCCGCGATACCGCCGTTCTCGTCGACGATCAGCGGGTTGAGATCGAGTTCCTGCAGCCAGGGTAGTTCGCAGATCATCTGCGAGACATGCAGCAGGACGTCTTCGAGGGCTTCCAGGTTGACCGGCGGCATGTTGCGGAACTCGCCGAGCAGTTTCGAGGCGCGCGTCGACTGGATGAGGTCGCGGGCCAGGAAGCGGTTGAGCGGCGGCAGGGCCACCGCCCGGTCACTGAACACCTCGACCTCGGTGCCTCCGGCACCAAAGGTGATGATCGGACCGAAGATCGGATCACGCGACACCCCGATCATCAGTTCGCGGCCGTTCGGGCGCGCCAGGTAGGGTTCGATCGACAGGCCGTTGATGCGCGTCGTCGGGTGCCGTTTCTTGACCGTCTCGATGATGTCGTGATAGGCATTGCGGGCTGCCGGGGCATTGGTGATGTTGAGCCGCACGCCACCCACCTCGCTTTTGTGGACGATGTCTGGCGAATCGATCTTCATGGCGATCGGGAAACCGATCTGTTCGGCCAGCAGCAGCGCTTCGGTCGGCGTGTGGGCGACCATGGTCTGTGCCACCGGGATGCGGAAGGCACGCAGGATCGCCTTCGATTCCATTTCGGAGAGCAGCCTGCGGCGTTCGTGCAGCACCGCCTCGATCAACATCCGGGCACCTTCGGTTTCCGGCCGGGAATGCTTCGACAGGGGCGCCGGGGTTTGCAGCAGCAGCTTCTGGTTCCAGTAGTAGGTGGAAATGTGGTAGTACAGCTCGATCGCCGTTTCCGGCATGCGGAACGAGGGAATGCCGGCATCTTCGAGCAGGCTGCGCGCCTGGTGTACCTGCGCCTCGCCCATCCAGCAGGTGAGGATCGGCTTGGCGGTCAGCAGGTCGACTTCGATCACCGCCTTGGCGACCTCCATCGGCTCGGTCATCGCCTGTGGCGAGAGCATGACCAGAACACCGTCGACCGCGTCGTCTTCGGCGACGGCGAGGATGGCGTCGTAATAGCGTTTCGGGGTGGCGTCACCCTCGATGTCCACCGGGTTGCTCTGTGACCAGGTGGGCGGCAGGGAAGCGTTGAGCGCCTGCATGGTGCTGGCCGACAACTGGGCGAGCGGAATCTCGAGATCGCCGGCGCGATCCGCGGCCATGGCGCCGGGGCCACCGCCGTTGGTGATGATCGCCAGGCGTTTGCCCTGCGGGCGGAACTTCGAGGCGAGGGCCTTGGCGGCGTAGAACAACTGGCCGATGTTCTTGACGCGCACGACGCCGGCGCGGCGGACGGCTGCCTCGAAAACGACGTCCGAGCCGGCCGCCATTCCCGAGTGCGTTTCGACTGCCGCCAGCCCGCCGGCGTGCCGGCCAGCCTTGAGCAGGACGATCGGCTTGATGCGCGCCGCCGAACGCAGGGCGCTCATGAAGCGGCGGGCATCGCGGATGCCCTCGACGTAGAGCAGGATGTAATGGGTCAGGTTGTCGTAGATCAGGTAATCGAGGATCTCCCCGAAATCGACGTCCGCCGTGCCGCCGAGCGAGATGACGCTGGAAAAGCCGATGCGGTTGCTGGTCGCCCAGTCGAGCACCGCCGAGCAGATCGCACCCGATTGGGAAACCAGGGCCAGATTGCCCATGTGGGCACTGACGCGTGCGAAGGTGGCATTCAGGCCAAGATGCGGGCGAATGATGCCCAGGCAATTCGGACCGAGCAGCCGTACCCCGTAGCTGCGCGCAATCTCCATCATCTTGCGCTCGAGCGCGGCGCCCGAGTGACCGGCCTCGGCAAAACCCGAGGTGATCACGATGGCGTTCTTGACGCCGCCGCGGCCGCACTGTTCGATGATTTTCGGCACCGTCTGGGCGCGTGTGACGATGACTGCCAGTTCGACGCGAGCGCTGATCTCTTCGATCGACTTGTAGGCCTGAACGCCCTGAATCGTCTCGTGGGCGCTGTTGATCGGGTAAAGACGCCCCTTGTAGCCCGAATCGAGGATGTTCTTGAATAGCACGTTGCCGACCGAGTTTTGGCGGTCGGAGGCGCCGATCACGGCAACCGACTTGGGTTCAAAGAGAGTGGTGAGGTAGTGATGTTCTAGCATGGGGAGGTTTCACCTCTCTCTGGAGAGGTGCCGCTGAGGTGGATGTTGCACTGCATCAATTTACCACAGATGGTCGGCAAAGTCTCTAGAGGCCATGTCCTAATTGCCCGGGTCTGCGACATTTTGCACTTCCGGGCCAGGCCGGAACGCCGGTGTCGGGCGCGTCGCGCGGTCTCCGTGCCCAAATGCCGCGGAGGTTTTGCGCCAGCCCGCCCGGTCGCCGGCATGGCCTACTCGACGACCAGGCTGTCGATTCGTATCTCGGATCGCAGAGTGCGGTACATCGGGCACTTGTTGGCGATCGCCAGCAGCGAGCTGCGCTGGGCGGTGGTCAGATCACCTTCCAGGCTGATTCGGCGCTTGATGCGATCGCCCTTGCCGCCGTCCTCGAGTTCGACCCGGTCGTGTGTCAGTTCGACGTGCACTCCGCTGAGGGGGAGGTGCTTGCGTTGCGCATACATGCGCAGGGTGATCGAGGTGCATGCTCCGAGGCTGGCGAGCAGGAGATCGAAGGGCGCCGGGCCGGCGTCCTCACCGCCCAGGGCGACCGGTTCATCGGCGATCAGG
>NZ_JAEUOL010000225.1 GCF_016789985.1 Accumulibacter sp. | reverse complement strand
GCTATCGCCGATGCGGTCGATCTCGAGATGAATCCAGGACTCCGGCTGACTGCCGGGCGCACCGCGCGGGAGGCTGCGCTGCAAGCGGCCAGCGGCATCGCGTTCGGCACCCAGCAAGGGATGCAGCAGACGATGGATGACCAGGCCGTGGCGATAGACGAGCAGGGTGATCGAGTCGACCAGAAAAGGCATGTCGTCGGTGACCACGTCGATCACGGTGTGCGGGGAATGCCAGCCGTGCCGGTCGAAATCCGGGGTGTACAGCGCAATTGCCGGCTGGCGCAGCGGCCGCAACTCACCCAGACGAAAATGCTGGAGGGCTGCTCCGATCAGATCTTCGGGACTCGCTTCGCCTGCCCCGCCGAGTTCGACGTCCACGAAATAGCACGCGAGATACTCCTCGACACGGGCAGACAGGTTCAGGTGGTCGGCGATCTCGCGCAGATTGCGCCGCAGGTTGAGGATCGATTCGCTAACGATTGCCATGCCCTTCTCCTCGAATCGGGTGGATCAAGTACGATCAGGCAACACCTGCAGTGCTGTCGGCTCCAGCGCGGCCCTCGACTCGTTCCGGGTCTGGCGCAGTGGCGCCTCGACCTGGGGCAACCTGGATCAGTGATGCAGGATCTTGGCCAGAAACTGCTGCGCCCGTTCCGAGCGCGCATGTTCGAAGAAGGCTTCCTTGCTGTCGTCTTCGACGATGCGGCCCTGGTCCATGAAAATCACCCGGCTGGCAACCCGCCTGGCAAAACCCATTTCGTGCGTGACACACATCATGGTCATCCCTTCCTGGGCCAGTTCGGTCATCACGTCGAGCACTTCGTTGACCATCTCCGGGTCGAGCGCCGACGTCGGCTCGTCAAAGAGCATGCAGATCGGGTCCATGGCGAGCGCCCTGGCAATCGCCACGCGCTGTTGCTGACCGCCGGAGAGCTGTCCCGGATACTTCTCCGCCTGCGCGCGCAGACCGACCCGATCGAGCAGCTTGTGGCCCTTCTCACGCGCCTGCTCCTGGCTGCGTCCGAGCACCTTGATCTGGGCAATGCACAGGTTGTCGATGATGCTCATGTGCGGGAACAGCTCGAAGTTCTGGAACACCATGCCAACCGTCGAGCGGAGCTTCGAGAGATTGGTCTTCGGGTCGCCAACCGAGACGCCATTGACGATGATCTCGCCGCTCTGAAAAGGCTCCAGTCCATTGACGCACTTGATCAGCGTCGACTTGCCCGAACCCGATGGACCGCAGACAACGATCACCTCGCCTTTGTGCACCTGTGTCGTGCAATCGGTGAGAACCTGGAAAGAACCGTAATGCTTGCTGACCTTGTTCATCGAAATCATCGAAACTCTCCTCGCGGCATTGCCTCAAGCGGCTTCAGGCCGTCTTGAGCCTGTTCTGGTAGTGGCGAACGATGCGTGATGCGGTGAAGCAGAGCACGAAGTACACGGCGCCGGCGAAGAGCAGCAACTCGACCAGCCGGCCATCGCGATCCCCAACCTTGTACGCCGCGCCAAAAAAGTCGGCCAGGGCGGAAACATAGACCAGCGAGGTGTCCTGAAACAGGATGATGCCCTGCGTCAGGAGCAGCGGCACCATGTTGCGAAAGGCCTGCGGCAGCACCACGAGACGCATCGCCTGGCCGTAGGTCATGCCGAGCGCACTGGCCGCCCCCATTTGCCCCTTCGGCACCGACTGGATACCGGCACGGATGATCTCCGAGTAATAAGCCGCCTCGAACAGGGCAAAGCCGGCGATCGCCGAGGCAAGACGCATGTCCGTACCGCGTGGCAATCCCAGGAGGCTTTCGAGCAGGCGCGGAACAATCAGGAAGAACCACAACAACACCATGACCAGCGGTACCGCGCGAAACAGGTTGACATAGCCCGCCGCGAACCATGACAGTGGCTTGACCGGGGACAGGCGCATCAGTGCCAGCAGGGTTCCCCAGATGATCCCGAAGACCACGGCACTGAGCGTGATCTCCAGGGAAATCTTCATTCCATCCCAGAGAAAGGGGAGAGAGTTGGGAATCGAAGACCAGTCGTAGTCATGCATCTCACTTCCCTCCGATGTAGCCGGGAACCCGCACGTACCCTTCGACCCAGCGCATGCCGAACATCACCACGACGTTGATCAGCAGATAGGCGACGGTTACGGCAATGAACGACTCGTAGGGCTGCGCAGTATAGTCGACCAGTTGCCGACCCTGGGCGGCAAGTTCCAGCAGACCAATCGTCGAGCAGACGGCAGAGTTCTTGAAGATGTTGAGGAATTCGGAGGTCAGGGGGGGCACGATCAGTCGCACGGCCATCGGCAACATCACGTGGCGATAGGTCTGCGGCAGGGTGAAACCCATCGCCAGCCCGGCGTTCTTCTGGCCGGGCGGCAGCGAGTTGATCCCCGAGCGCACCTGCTCGGCGACCCGCGCACTGGTGAATAGCGCCAGGCAGACCATCGAGGCGAGAAACTGCTGCAGGATCGGATTGGTCTGTTTGAAGGCATTGCCCAGGTTCTCGGGCAGCAGCTCCGGAATCACGAAATACCAGAGGAAGAGCTGCACGAGCAGCGGAATGTTGCGAAAGACCTCGACATAGGCCGTGGCAATGCCGGACAGCCATTTGTTCGGGACCGTACGCAGCACGCCGACCACCGCGCCCACGGCCAGCGCAATCAACCAGGCCGAAAGCGACAGGGCAATGGTCATCTTGAAGCCGTAGAGCATCCAGCCGAAATACGTCGATTCATCGCCCGTCGCCGTCGGCTGCAGGAAAACGCCCCAGTTCCAGTTGTAAGCCATACGTGCCTCTCCTAGAAACCGGGCAGGGGAGGCCTAACCAGGCCGTCCTGCCCCGGTCGCCGAAAGCGAATCAATACTCCCAGAAAATCCGCTGCAACTCCTTGCTGTCCTGTGTCTTGCTCAACGCCACCAGCGCCAGTATGCGCGCCTTCTGCGGATTGAGGTCATGCGCCACCACCCAGTCATACTTGTCGTCCGGTTGCTCGGCGTTGCGCAGCACGAAACCACCGGCATTGACGTGCGATGAACGGATGATCTGAACGCCCTTGCCGCGGAGTTCCTGCAGACTGGGCACTACCGCATTGCTCACCGAACCATTGCCGGTCCCCGCATGGATGATCGCCTTGGCACCGTTCGCCGCGAAGGCACGGTAGGCGGTATCGTTCGCGTTGCCCGAGCCATAGGCGATTTCAACCGACGGCAGCGTTTCGATCTTGTCGATGTCGAATTCGGAATTGCTGGTGTGCCGCTTCGCGGGTAGACGGAACCAGTAGTTCTTGCCCTCGACGACCATGCCCAGCGGTCCCCAGGGGCTCTTGAAGGCGTCGGTTCTGAGGTTGACCATCTTGGCGACATCGCGACCACTGTTGATTTCATCGTTCATCGTCACCAGCACACCTTTGCCACGCGCATCCTTGCTGGCCGCCACACTTACCGCGTTGTACAGATTCAGCATGCCGTCGGCAGACATGGCAGTCCCCGGCCGCATCGAGCCGACCAGAACGATCGGTTTGTCGGTACGCACCACCAGGTTGAGAAAATAGGCAGTTTCCTCGAGCGTATCTGTACCGTGCGTGATGACCACGCCGTCGATGTCCTTCTGCTTGACCAGATCCGACACGCGCTTGCCCAGCGTGACCAGATTGGCATTAGTAAAGCTTTCCGATGCGATCTGGAAGACCTGTTCGCCGCTCACCTCGGCAACCGTGCCCAGTTGCGGAATCCCGGCGATCAGCTTGTCCACCGGCACCTTGGCGGCCTGGTAGGTGGCACTGTTGGTTACATCGGCACCGGCACCGGCAATCGTCCCACCGGTGGCAAGGATGACGACCTTCGGTTTGTCGGCCGACATTGCGGCACTGGCGACGAAGAAACTCGACACCATTGCCATGACCCATCGTCTTACAGTCTTCTTGAACATGGCTCCTCCTGTGCAGACAAGTTCTACCGCAGGGACCGGCAGGCCCCCGGGATGGAAATCCGCTTACTCGAACGCCTTGTCGTTGGGTGACTTGTACATATTCTGCACAGCGCTGGAAAGCGGGAAGTTGAGGTTCAGGCCTTTCGGCGGGATCGGCTGCAGGAACCACTTGGCATAGATCTTCTCCGCTTCGCCGGAGGTCATGGCCTTGGCCAGGGCGGCGTCGACAACCTTCTTGAAGGCGGGATCATCCTTGCGCAGCATGCAGCCATAGGCTTCGTACGACTGCGGTGTACCGACCACCACCCAGTCGCTGGCGCGTTTGGCCTTGGCCATCTCGCCATAGAGCAGTGCGTCGTCCATCATGAAGGCAACCGCACGGCCGGTTTCCAGCGTCAGAAAGGACTCGCCGTGATCCTTGGCACTGATCACGTTCATCTTCATCTGCTTGTCTTCGTTCATCTTGCGCAACAGACGTTCGGAGGTGGTACCGGCGGTCGTCACGACATTCTTGCCGGCCAGATCCGGAAAGTCCTGAATGCCGGAATTGGTCTTGGTCATCAGTCGGGTGCCGATGATGAAGATGCTGTTCGAAAAGCTGACCTGCTTCTGGCGTTCGGTGTTGTTGGTCGTCGAACCGCATTCGAGGTCCACCGAGCCATTCTGCACCAAGGTGATGCGATTGGCCGAAGTGACCGGCAACAGCTTGACGTCGAGCTTGGCCAGCTTGAGATCGGCCTTGATGGCATCGACCACCTTGAGCATCAGTTCGTGCGAATAGCCGATGACCTGCTGCTTGTCGTCATAATACGAAAACGGAATCGACGACTCGCGATGCCCGAGCGAAATCGATCCGGTTTCCTTGATCTTTTTCAGGGTCCCGGCAAGTTCCTGCGCCACGGCCGGCGTGGACAGCAGGGTGGTGGCGAAGGCTGCGACGAGCGCAGAGCGCCCGAAAAATGTGAACATTTTGTCTCCTTCCTCTCGTCAACGGATGAATGGGTGTCGAGAAATCCCGAACGCTGCGATTGTGGCATGACTTGGGTCACGCGCAAAGCAATGATCAAGTCATGAAACCGCGGTCGATCGCGTGCACACACCGTGCCGTACGACGCCCCGAACAGTCAACAGCAAAAGTCGATCCCGCCGTTGCGCTGCTCAACACTATGCCATAGGACCGCCGACAAGCCGTACAATTCCGGTCAATCCACCCAGCAAGACAGAAAACCATCCGATGCAGGCTGTCCCGATCCACTACAGCATTCGCCCGAGCAATCCTGCGGCACACCTGCTGGAAGTGCGCTGTACGCTGCGCACAGCGGCTGTCGATGGCCAGCGTTTCGCCCTGCCTGCCTGGATCCCGGGCAGTTACCTGATTCGTGATTTTGCGCGCCATATCCTGGCGATCCGCGCCGAGGCGGCCGGTGAGCCGGTGCGGCTGGAGAAACTCGACAAACACACCTGGCAGGCAGCCGCCATCGCCCAGGGTCAGGCGCTCAGCGTGATCTGCGAGGTCTACGCCTGGGACCTCTCGGTGCGCGGTGCGCACGTGGACCAGACACATGCCTTCTTCAACGGCAGCAACGTTTTTCTGCGCGCCCTCGGTCAGGAGCAACTACCATGTCTCGTCGACATCCAGCGACCGCAAGGCAGCCACTTCGCCGGGTGGCGTGTCGCCACTGCCCTTTCCCCTGCACTTGGCGAAACAGGAGCTGCCGAGCATCACGGCTTTGGGCTCTACCGGGCGGCCAGCTACGAGGAGCTGATCGATCATCCGGTCGAAATGGGAAATTTCAGCCTTACCGGCTTCTCTGCCTGCGGTGTGCCGCATGAGATCGCCATCAGCGGAAGGCACGACTGTGATATGCAGCGCCTGAGCGCAGACCTGCAGCGCGTCTGTGAATGGCAGATCGCGTTTTTCGGGGAGCCCGCACCCATGCCCTACTACCTTTTTCTGGTCAGCGCTGTCGGCGATGCGTATGGCGGACTCGAGCACCGCGCGTCAACCGCCTTGCTCTGCGCGCGCGACGACCTGCCGTGTTCGGGCATGCGCGGCATGCCCGAGCGCTACCGCGGTTTTCTCGGTCTGTGCAGCCACGAGTACTTCCACACCTGGAACGTGAAGCGCATCAAGCCAACGGCTTTCGCCACCTACAATCTCGACGCCGAGAACTACACCACCCTGCTCTGGGCGTTCGAGGGTTTCACCTCCTACTACGATGATCTGACCCTCCTGCGCTGCGGGCTGATCAAGCTGAAGGACTGGCTGGCACTGATCGCCAGGACCATTGACCGGGTCCAGCGAGACCCCGGAAGGCTGCGGCAGACCCTCGCCGAATCAAGCTTCGATGCCTGGACCAAATACTACCGGCCGGACGAGAATACGCCCAATGCTGTGGTCAGCTACTACGCCAAGGGAGCACTGGTTGCCCTGGCGCTGGACCTCACGCTGCGCTCCGAGACTGTCGGCCGGGTTTCGCTCGATGACGTGATGCGTGCGCTCTGGCTACGGCACGACAAGTGCGTCGGCGTAGGCGATGACGACATCCGGCTGCTGGCGGAAGACCTTTCCGGGCTCGACCTGCGGCAATTCTTTGCCGATGCAGTACACGGAACGGCCGATCTTGAACTCGGTCGATTGCTGCAACCCTTCGGCATCCGCCTGAAATCATCGACCAGTTCGCGCACCCCCTCGCTCGGCGCCAAGACCAGCAAGGAAGGTAACGAAGTTCGCCTGGCGACTGTCTACCGGGACAGCCCGGCGCAGGCGGCCGGCTTGGCGGCTGGCGACCTGCTGCTGGCGATCGGCGGCCTGCGCGTCACGCCAGACACGCTGGAGCGTCTCCTGAGTCGCCACAAACCCGGGGACACGGTCAGAATGCATGTCTTTCGGCGCGACGAACTGATGGAAGTCTCCGTCCGGCTTGAAGCACCGCTGCGTGACCATCACCAGCTGCAAGCGGCGGAGAAGACCAATGCGCTGCGACAGGACTGGCTGCATGCCTAGAAGCCAATCCAGGCGGAACGCAGCCCCCGCCAAGTGCACCGTTCGGGGGATCCCGCGCATGGCTGGTCGCACCGGGTCGGCGCGACCGGTTGCGAGTCCGGACCTTGACTCAAGAGACTCCCGCCCACCTTTATCACCGGCCTCGTCATGACCAATATAGCCACCCTGCGCAAGAGCTACGAACGCGCCGAACTGAGTGAAGAGGCGTCGCACGCCGACCCGCTCGAACAGTTCGCGCAATGGCTCAATGAAGCGATCAGCGCCCGTTTGCCCGAGCCAAACGCCATGACCCTGGCGACGGTGGACAGCAACCAGCGGCCGTCGACACGGGTCGTTCTGATCAAGGCTTTCGACGAGAAAGGCGTCACCTGGTTCACCAATTACGACAGCCGCAAAGGCCGTGAACTGGCCACCAACCCCTGGGCGGCCTTGCAGTTCCACTGGGTCGAACTGGAACGGGTGGTACGCATCGAGGGTCGCGTAGACAAGGTCAGTGTGGCAGAAAGTGACGCCTATTTCGCCACACGCCCGCTGGATTCGCGCATCGGGGCCTGGGCCAGCCCGCAGAGCCAGGTCATTTCCAGTCGCAGCGTACTGCTCGCCAACGCCGCACACTATGGCGCGCGTTTCCTGCTGCACCCGCCACGGCCACCGCACTGGGGCGGTTACCGCCTGCAACCCGATAGCTGGGAATTCTGGCAGGGCCGCAAAAGCCGCCTGCACGACCGCCTGCGCTATCGGCTGGACGCCAACCACCAATGGATTCGTGAACGTCTGGCACCCTGAACTGACAGCTTGGCGGCCCCGGCAGGCCAGCGTACAAGCAGCTTGCTCCGCCATGGCCCGCCTGACGCAAGATGCCTAGTCGTTGACCGGCGCCACCTTCTCCCAAGGGCCGGGGCACTGCATGACTGCCGGGTAGTAGCCGCCATTCTGCCGGCAGAAATACCAGTAGCCGGGTTCCAGCGATTCCCCGCTGCCCGGCACCGCGGCGTCGCCGGCAGCGCCTTTCTCGACATAGACGACCGGCGGTGGCACCGCAATCACTGGCGGATAGACCACCGGTGGCGGGTAATAAACGGGGGGTCCCCACGGCCAGCCCCAACCCAAAGGTGCGCCGTAATAAACGCCGACGCCTGGACCATACGATCGCCATCCGGGGCCGTAATACCCGCCACGCGGCCCATAATATCCGCCCCTTGGCCCGTAAGCACCGCCGACGACCACGGCCCCTGAAACCGTAGCCGAACCATGCCCGCGCCCATCCGCCAGTCCGGCGGTCGGCACGATGAGCAACAGGAGCAATGCTCCGATCGACTTGTTCATGGAATGCTCTCCACTCTGATGACTTGCCAGCGCAACGACGCGCGTTCCCTACCGCGGCGGCCGGAGCGTCGACCATGCACTCGGCAAGACCAGCACGAATGCCCCAATAATCCACTTTTAACGCAGCAAGCCCGGCCAGGCCGACACGCAAGGGACCTGATGCCCATTTTTCCGCCCGGCGATCTGCTCGACGATCGCTTGCCCCCCGATACAGCGCCATCTGATCTCCAGGTCGTAGAGACGGAAACCATAGCACCGCCGCTCGTCACTTGCGTACGCGGGACGCGGGTCCTGTGCCAGCACTTCGCGAATCAGGGCAGCCAGGTCCGGCCAGCGGGACTCGTGCCGGTGCAATTGAGTCTGCGCCAGGGGGCTGAAGTCGACGGCAAGTTGCGGGGGCGGACCGTCGACGAAGCCGCTGCGCGCAGCCGGCTCGCTCTCGACGAATGGAAGGTAGGGTTTGATGTCGAGAATCGGCGTGCCGTCCAGCAGATCCACTCCGCCAAAGGTCAGCAAGACACCGACGCTGGTGTCTATGGCGAGCAACTCGACCAGCGACAGCCCCAGCAGGTTTGGGCGAAACGGACTGCGGCTGGCAAACACACCGACCCGCTGGTTGCCACCCAGCCGCGGCGGACGAACGGTGGGACTCCAGCTCCCGGCGCTGCGATGGAAGACAAAACTGAGCCAGACATGCGAAAAGGCCTCCAGCCCGCGCACCGCTTCCGCCCGGTCGTACGGTCGCAGCAGACGCAACTGGCCATGCGCGTGGGGTGCCAGGCGCGGCTGGCGAGGAATGCCGAAGCGGTCGTGAAACGGCGTTGCCAGATAGCCGATCGGCGAGCAGCGGAAATCAGGCACCGACCACCCGTTCGACAAGGCGGGCAATCCGCCGGCAGAGCACGACGACGGGCGGTACATCGACGCCCTTAGGCAGCGCGATACTCCACCTAGACTGCAGCCAGCAGCAGCGCATGTCCAGCCATCGCCTGCACGACGGAGTCCACCTCGCCAATCGCATCGGCGAGTTCAAAATGCATCGCGGGATACTGCTGCCGCAGTTCGTCGATGAGGAGCGGCACATCCCGCTTGAGATGCCCGGCCCGGGCAACGAAGATCGGCAGCACGACGACCCGCTCGGCACCGTCGGCCAGTAACGACTCGGCACAGGTACGCAAGTCGGGCTGCATGAACTCGAGAAAAGCGAGTTCGACGCGCAGTCCGGGGGCCTGCTCGCGCACCACCGCACGGACGCGGCGCATCGGTGCGGCCCACTCCGGATCGCGAGCACCATGAGCAAAGAGGATCAGCGCGGTTGATGACATCGGTGCAGTCTAGCGCAGCATGGAGCAGTCGGCATCAATCAGGCGATACCTGCCACGCTCGCGATCTCGCGCGCATGGTCGACCAGATGGTCGGCACCCCAGGTTTCGATCGGGTCGCCATCTCCCAGATAACCGTAGCGCACCGCGACAGTGACCATTCCCACGGCACGACCAGCCTGAATGTCTCGCGGGTCGTCGCCGATGTACAGACAGTGCGCCGCTTGCCTGGCGATCAAGCGGCAGGCCAGCCGCATCGGCTGCGGTGCCGGCTTGGCTCGCCGGGCCGAATCGCCACTCACCACGCAGGCAGCACGCTTGGCATAACCCAGGCGACTCAGGAGCGGCAGTGTAAAGCGTTGTGCCTTGTTGGTAACGATCCCCCAAGGCGCCCCATGTTGCTCGCAACGAGCCAGAATTTCATCGATTCCCGGGAATACGGTCGTCTCGACACAGATGTCCTGACTGTAATAGTCGAGGAAACGCTCATGAAACTCGGCATACAGCGGTTGGCCGGGCCACATGTCGAGGCCCGCCTTGAGCATGCCGCGCACGCCGTGCGAAGTGTATGGTCGCAGATGGGCAGGAGGAACAGGCGCCAGTCCAAGATCGGAGCGCAGGCGGTTGAGGGCCGCAGCCAGATCGGGAGCCGTATCGGCAAAAGTCCCGTCGAGATCGAACAGGACTGCCTCAAACATTGCGCACCATGCGCACCAGATAATTGACGTCGGTGTCATGCCCCATGGCATAGCGTCCGGTCAACGGATTGTAGGTCAGCCCGCGCACTTCCAGTGCCTCGAGACCAGCCTCGCGTGCCCAGCGCAGCAGTTCCGACGGCCGGATGAAGCGCGCGTACTCGTGGGTACCCCGGGGCAGCATCCGCAACAGGTATTCGGCGCCGATGACCGCCAGCAGATAGGCCTTCGCATTGCGGTTGATGGTCGAAAAGAACACATGCCCCCCCGGCTTGACCAGGGAGGCACAGGCGGCGATGGTGCTGGCTGGGTCAGGAACATGCTCGAGCATCTCCATGCAGGTGACCACATCGTAGCTGCCGCCTTCCTCGCGGGCCAGTGCCTCAGCCGAGATCTTGCGGTAATCGACCGATCTCCCGCTTTCCAGCAGGTGCAGGCGGGCAACACTCAGGGCCTTGTCCGAAAGATCGATCCCGGTCACTGTCGCACCTCGCTGGGACATCGCTTCGGAAAGCAGGCCACCGCCACAGCCGACATCCAGAACTTTCTTGCCAGTCAGTACGCACCGTGCGTCGATCCAATCGAGGCGCAAGGGATTGATCTCATGCAACGGCTTGAAGTCACTGCCCGGGTCCCACCAGCGGTGGGCCAGTTGGCTGAACTTGTCGAGTTCCTTTTGATCGGCGTTAGTCATGGTGCCTACGCAATTCCCTTCTTTCCCGCAACCAAAACTGGGCACCGTGTACTTCGCCCGCGACGCCGACGCCGGCGACGCGCCGATCGCCGTGAAGGTCCTCGACCGCCCGGGCGACGGCTCGTCGTCGACCAGCGGCGAGTCGACCGCCGACGGCAC
>NZ_JAEUOL010000220.1 GCF_016789985.1 Accumulibacter sp. | reverse complement strand
CTGGTTGCCAGCGCGATAGGTTCAATTTCGCGCACGCTCTTTTTTAACTGCACCAGTCCGTACCCCTCCATCATTCTCAACGTGCGCGACAGGTTAGGCACCTGCCGCCCAGTTAGCTCTGCCAGTTCGGTCAGTGACTTGGGACGCTGGTCGCGGATGAGGCGCAGCAGGGCCTGGCTGTCCTCGGAAAGTACTGCCGCCATCGTGGCCATTGAGGGAAACCAGACTGTCGGCGTTTCTTTGCCCGGAAGCGACTCCGGGTCACTGGGACGGCGAATACCGACGATGCAGCGTTTCATCTTGGGCGTCCTGATTGACATGGCATAATTTAAGCATTTTATCAATGTGGCACAACTGCAGCCAGCTTTTGATGAACAACTTGGCTTGTTGATCATTCAGTGCGTGAATGGGGTTGTGCTCAATCAATCCGGAGCCTGCCATGAGCACCCAGCCCAACGCCCTTTACACCTACCACCAGCGCCTGCCGATGATCCTCGACAAAATCGAGGCCCAGCGCAAACTGGCCGACGACTTCGGACATCCTCCAAACCCGATCCACTGGGGGGCACGTTGGTGACCTTGACCGCCATCGGAGCTAGAGTGGCGGCTAATTGACGCACTGCCGTCGGAACCTGATCACCGGCCCAAGGTCTGCTTTGGCCGACAAGCAGCCTAACAATCTAAAGGATCGATCCGATCACGCACCAAGTAGGCCAAATTCGCCAAGGAATCGAAAATTTCGGCATGCCCGACGGATACCATGTCATTAGTCTGTTATGACTCAGATCTTTACATTTTTTGAGCCATTCTGTTACGGGGTAGTGTGGGCGAGAGCCGGGACGATGGATTGTTCAGTGATTCGACAAGCGGCGGCGATGGTAGAGCGGCCGAGGCGGGAAAGGTAATAGCGATAGCCATGAACGACCTTCTTGATGAGACCGAACTGGCGCAAGCGCCAAAGCTGGCGGGTGATGCTGGCCGGCGAGATCTGGCGCAAGAAGGGGGTGAGGTCGGCACGACGGATGCCGCGGATGTTGAATTCGGGACGCTGAAGCGCGCGCAGCAGGGCTTGCTGAGTGGCGTCGAAGAAGTTGAAGCCCTTGAGGCGATGGCCATTGACCGTCTTGGGGCTGGTCAGTCGATGCAGGTTGCGATCGCCGGCGGAAAAGTCGTCAAGCGCGGAGAGGGATTCGAGGTAGCGGCGGTTACAGCCGAGCAGGATCTCGCGCAAGTCGATGAGGCTGGAGATGGTCTTTCGGAGGGGGGCGATCTCGCGGGACGCGTGACCCTCCCGAGGTTCCCCCTTGCGGTGGTGCTTGAAGAAGGAAACGTGATTGGTCGTGGTTTCCAGACGCAGCACGCGATTGAACTTGTCGTACATCTTGACCGATACCTTGCCGAAATGGGGCTTGATGCAGGTGCCCTCGATACGGGTAGCAAAGCGGCTGCCGAGTTCCTGCGCCAGTTGCGGCGTGATCTTCTTGCCCAGGAAGGTGGCGACCTGCTCTGCCTTGACCGAGAAGAGCGCCTGTCGGGGGAGTTCCTCGTAGAGCGACTTCAGGATTGCGTCGGAGCGGAACACCAGATCGGTCGAGTACTCGACCTGCATCAGGCTCCAGTGATAGGACTGTCCGAAGACCTCGAGGATCGGGCAGCACTGCTCGGCGTAGCGGTCCAGAAGGGCATGCAGGGTGTCTGGCGAGAAGGCGTCCGCGAGTTGCTGAGCTCGCCCCCAGTCGTCGATACGGAGGAAGGCATTGTCCGCCATCGCGTAGTCGATGCCTGCCACGTTCAGAGAGCGCGCCAGCCAACTGTGGCCATTGCAATAAAACTGCAGCCGGAAGGGGCACCCCGTTGGCACGCGCAGGTAGATGAGTCCGAGGGCCTCGTCCCTCCAGTAAAAATAGTAGTGCAGGCACTTGCCCGAGGGATGGCGCAGAAAGGTCTGATGACTTTGCTTGTCGTGCCACGGTTCGTAGGCGTCGCAGGCTTCCATGGTGGAGAGCACATGCACCAATCCCGGAGGATCCCCATGCTCCTTGAGCACCGCGGCAACCACGTCTTCCTTGCGGAGGTGCGCCTTGGCGACGTGTTCGATGCGCACTCCCTGCGCGGTCGCCAGTGCCTGTGCGGCTTCACGATGCGGTCACGCAGCGGTTCGGCAAAGCGCGCGTAGTCAAAAATGCGGATGTGCCTGGCGTTGAGAAAACTTGTCATCCCCGCCGCGTAGCACGCGCCGGGCAACGTCCCAGTAATCACCATCCGGTCGTAGCAGGAGAGCATTCCAACAAGCCGATCGTGATATCGATCCGTCAGCATCTGTGTCATGGCCGCCTCCGCTTACTCACTTTGGCTATGACAAAAACCTTGACCTGTTTGGTTCCGGCTTCGCCGGCTTAGGATGATTCGAACTGTCTGGTAAATGCGAATGATTGTCAATGTTTATCTCTGATCGGTCACCCGGGTCGCAGGAGGGGGCTTCAAGAAACTGATCAGGGGGACAAGGGATCGCCTTGCTTCGACAGCCGGTCGCGGAAGCGGTCCTGGATTCGCGACCGGCGCATTCGTCGGGAATTACCGCGTCACCTGTTGCACCGTCGCCTTGCGATCGATCTTGCCCCAGCCGACCACGGCGCCTTGCAACGAGGTGAGGGTGCTCTTGATGGCCACGTAGTACATCAACTGACGATAGAAGAAGCGCTGCCAGAACAGCCAGATGAGCAGGTACCAGCTTTCCTTGCGTTCGAGAGCGAAGGCCAGCATGGCGGCCAGGTAATCGACCATCACGAACAGGGCGTAGTAGAAGAGCACCTGCCACAGGGCATCGGGCGAGTACTCCTCGGGGTGCTGCCATTGATTGAATGCGGCGATGCCGAGCGAGCCGATCAACTGCAGGTCCATGATCGGCGAGATGAGCGGGAACAGTACCTGAAAGATGACCACATTGGGCAGGGCGACGAGACCCAGCGCTCCGTAACGCGGACGGAAGAGAACGTTACGGTGCTTCCAGGCGGCCTGCATGGTGCCATACATCCAGCGGTAGCGCTGGCGGACGAAGCCGCGCACCGTATCCGGTGCTTCGGTCAGCGCCACTGCCTGGTCCTCATAGACGATGGCATAGCCGAGTTTGCGGATCGCCAGCGTCAGGTCGGCGTCTTCGGCCAGCGTCTGCCCGGTGAATCCGCCGGCCCGTTCAACCACTTCGCGCCGCCAGGCACCCACCGCTCCCGGCACCACCGTGATGCAGTCGAGGACGGCGAAAGCGCGCCGGTCCAGATTCTGGCTGGTAATGTATTCCAGAGCCTGCCAGCGGGTCAGCAGGTTGATCCGGTTGCCGACCTTGGCGTTCCCGGCGACGGCACCGACTCGGGGGTCGGCGAAGCGCCGCACCAGTCGGGAAATGGTATCGCGGGCAAACACCGTGTCGGCGTCCAGTGCGACGACGATTTCCGCCTGCGTCCTGGCAATTCCCTGGTTGAGCGCTGCCGGCTTGCCGCCGTTGTTCTTGGTGAACACGCGCACGCGCGGGTCGTCGGCAAAAGCCTCGCATACCACGCGATAGGTGGCGTCGCTCGAACCGTCATCGACGACGATGATCTCGAATTGTCGCGGGTGCTCGCCGGCCAGCAACGAGGCGATGGTCTGCACGATGACGCGTTCTTCGTTATAGGCGGGGATCACCACGGCAACCGTCGGCGAGTAAGCGGGGTCGAAGACCTGCCGGCGCTCTTGCCACCGTTGATAAACGGCCAGCGCGCCGACGAACAGCAGGCGCCCGATACCCAGCACGATTCCCAGCAGGAACAACCAGTGGATGGTCGCCACGGACCAGTTGACGATGCCGAAGGCGGCGCCATCCAGCCAGGCCCGCCAGGCGCTGTCCGCCGGCACCGGCGGCATCACCTCGTCGCGGCTGCGCCCGAGGAGTTCGGAAACGCTGACGAAGCGGAAGCCTCGCCCGTGCAGTTCCTCGACGATGCGCGGGATGGCCTGGATGGTCTGGCTGCGGTCGCCACCGGAATCGTGCAGCAAAATCATGTTGCCTTCGCCGCGCTCGGCTTCCGCCACGGTGCGCCGCACGATCTCCTCCACTCCCGGACGCTTCCAGTCGTCCGGGTCGATCTGCATGCCGACCACGAGATAACCCTGGGCTGTCGCCAGTTCGATCGGGCGTACCTGCTCGATGGTTTCCGGCTCGGCGTCCACGGCGTAGGGCGGGCGGAAGAGCAGCGAATGACGACCCACGGCGCTGGCCAGCAGATGCTTGGTGGCGGACAGTTCGAGCTGGAACTGGGTGGGCGAGATGGTCGAGATATTTGGATGGGTGAAAGTATGATTGCCGATTTCGTGACCTTCATCGACCTCGCGACGGAGCAGGTCCGGGTGCATCTGACCGTTGACGCCAATGATGAAGAAGGTCGCCGGTACCCCGGCCTGGCGCAGGGCATCGAGGATTTTCGGCGTGTACTCGGGATCCGGCCCATCGTCAAAAGTCAGCGCGATCTTCCTTTCGGCGCCGCCATGGCGGGTGATGACGTAGGGCGAGGGAAACACCGTAAAGCGCTCGGCGCGGATCAAGCCGCGCTGCGCATCGAATTCGATGATCCGGGAGCCGGTCTGTGGTTGGGCGGTGATCTCGAGAATCTCCCCCTTGCCCTCATAATCCACCCCGTAGGGAAAGCGGATCTCGCCGAGCTGAGCGGCGCGTGCGGCATCCAGTGGGCCGTTCTTGCCGAACACCTGCCACACTGCCGGATCCTCGCTGCCCAGCCGCCATAGCGCGACGCCGCGCGTTGGTATCGAGCGGAGGGCCACCAACTGGTTGAAGGTGGTCACCGCATCCAGCATCCAGACATGGTGGGTCTTGTCGTCGTCGTCGGCATAGTCGAAGTGGGGGTTGAGCGATGCCGGGTCGAGCCGGATCCGGCCTTCCGATTCCTTGGCGATCAGCACCGCTTCCTCGAAGGTTCTCTCCTCGGCCGGGCGACCTTTCTGCCAATCGTAGGCGTAACTGCCGATGGCCACGATCATCTTTTCGGCGGGTATCTCGCGTTGGCGCTGGCGCAGCACCGAGGCGAACCAGGGCAGGCTGGAGATTGGGCCGGGCGCGCTTTCGTTCCAGTGTTCGTCGTACGCCATGACGATCAGGTGGTCGGCGCTGAGCGTCAGCCGGCGGTAATCGAAAGCCGCGTCGTTGGCCGGTACATTCACCGAAACAGAGAGATTTTTTGGGTGCATGAGCGCGTAGAGTTCTGCCATGAAGCGCTGAAAATCGGGCTGCGCTCTGGGGGGAAGGTTCTCGAAGTCGATGCTGATGCCGGCGAAGTGATGTCGTTCCACATAGGCGCTCAGTTGTTCGATGGTGCGCGCCCGCGCTGCCGGGCTGGCCAGCATGCGCGCCAGTTTTGTGCCCTCCCATTGGTGGCCGTTCCAGTTGTTGACCAGCGGCACGATCGACACCTCGGGACGCCGGGCACGGATGTACTCGGTCACCTGTGCCGTGCGCGCGGCATCGTTCTCGCGCAGTGCACCGTTGTCAGCGGCCAGATGCAGCCATTCGGCGATCACCACGTCCAGGCTTTCCAGATTCTGCCTGAGCGAACTCATGCTGGCGTCGTCCCAGTTGACGAAGAATCCGATGGCCAGCATTGGCCGGTCTACCCCCGGCCCCGCCTTGCGCGGCAGCAACAGCACCTGCTTCAGACTGTTCTCGCGTTCGCGTGCCAGTTTGCGCGCTTCGCGATGCACGGCACGCTCACGTTGTGTCAGCCGCCGCTCGGCGGTCAGCGCCGGTACGGCGGGCAAGGCATGCGCACCCTGTGGCAGAAAACCGACTCCGGGCAGGTGCAGCGACGGCAGCACCGGGCTGGCGAGGATGCTCAGGACGAGCATGCCCAACAAGACCGACAGCGTCAGGCCGAGCAGGGTCATCCCCAGCCGCAGGCGTGGCCAGCGCTTGCGCCTGGGATCGAAGAAAACCGGCCTGCTGGCTGTCGGGCCGGCCAACGGAGTCGGCGAAGCAGGCGGCGGTGTATCGGGTAATCTTTGAGACATATCGGGTTCTTGGCCATTGGTCGGATGGTTTTGCTGCGCATCGTTCGCCGCGCCCGCCGCGCTGCATGGCGGTCAGGGAGTCGCGGCAAGAAAGCGGGCTGACATCGACATGGCCTGCGCGCGGCCGAAAAACGCGGGGTTGGAGAATAGCCATCCGGGGAGCTTGTGTCGAGCGGTTGTCGGGCGCTCCGGAGCACTTGGGTGCTTGGTGGGCTGCGGCCCCGCTGTCTGCCGATCGCAACGCATGCGCGGATCGTCTCGCTGATCACGGCGCGGTCAGGCGGGCGAATCGTGTCCGTCAGTGGCGGAGAATCGAGTGAGACTGGTAGAGGTAGGAACGGCCCGCAGTGTACCAGGGTACGATTGCCTGCCGCCGTCACAGGCTTTGAAACCTCAGGATGGCAAGGCGCAAGGGGCGATTACAGGAGCGTTCGGGCGCCGAAGGATCGAGTGCCGCACCACATTTCGCCGGCGATGCATCGGGCGGCTTGCGTGGCCGACACGGTGGGTCGCCAGCGGTTCGGCGTGTTCCTGGGGGAAGCTACCTGGTGCCCCGACGGATTCGGCGGATGGCCAGCCATGCCGCTCCCAGCAGCAGCGCGGTGCCTGGTTCGGGCAGCTCGGCAGACAGCGCCGTGACGCTGAAGCGGGTGGTCGCCACGTCGACGACGATGGGAAACGACAGGCCGATACCCACTTGGTCGGACAGGCTGAAATCGATGCTGGTGCTTACCGGCTGCGTGCCGGCAAAAGCCGGATCGATTTCCATGTCGAACAGTTGCAGACCGGTGATCTGCTGCCCGACCCCGATGACTGCCGGCTGGCCGGACACACCCAGCGAGTCGAAGATGGTGATGTGGTTGTTCGTCACGGGCGTGAAAACGATCGCGAAGCTGAACGCGGCGCCACTGAACTGCACCACATCGCTCCCGTCGTTGAACAGGCTTCCGGTCCACGCCAGGTGGGTACCCGCGGTGCCGCTCTGATTTGGCTGGTCCAGCGTCAGGTGCAGGGTGGCAATGGCGTTGCCGGCGACGCCGATCAAGGCGCCGCCGATCAAGGCGCGCACGAGTCGCGGCAGTAATTTCATCGGATTCTCCAGGTTCAGGGAAGGGGGGGCTTGGGTGCCGCGATCCGTAAAGCAATGCTCGTACCACGCCGTACAAACCTCTGATGCAAGCGCTTGTTCCGCTGGCACGGTTTGCCTTCCGGGCGACTCGTGTAAAGTTTCCCGACACGCGCAGGAGAGGCGTGGTCGGGTTTGTCGGTTGCGGTGCATTGGCCAGCGAGGCTGCTACCGTCGCGGTTCGGTTGAGTGGTCTTGATCAGGCGCCGGCCGGAAGGAAGCAGAAGGTCGGGGCATGTCACCACTCTGCCGAGTACGGCGACTGGCTACTGGCTGCCCGTGCTTCCGTGTGGTGGGAGCACGGAAAAGCGCTGATCCCGCTCCAGCACGCTGGTGATACCTCGAGTCGGCTCCAGCAATGAAAACCCCGGCGTGAGGCCGGGGTCGGATGAAACATCTTCGCGCCTGCCGGCGCCCGGCAACTATGCGCGCCGCCGGCGTACGGCCCCCGCACCGAGCAGGGCCAGACCCCACAAGGCCAGACTGCCGGGCTCGGGTAGCTGACCATTGCCGACACCATTCCCTTCGACGACCACGTTGTCGATCGCGAAGCTTTCGTCGTCCCCGCCCTGCCAACCAGTTCCGGAAGTGAAAAATTCGATCGTGTGCGCACCCGCCGCCAAGTTGCCGAGCGATAAGGCCACTTTATAGCCCTGGTCGCCCCAGCCCGAGACCGCAATATCTGGCCCATAGACGAGGTTGGTCAACTCCGGACCGGTACTGGGGGAGCCAAATATGTCGAAATTCTTCGAGTAGATCGTTGCGCCGTCAAGCTTGACGTTGAAGAAATCGGGCCCGCAGCAGTTGGCTCCATCCCAGGAATCGATCGCGGCCAGATCGAAATTGAGCGTCACCGAGGTCGCGGCGCTGCCCAGTGAAAGCCCGAGCACCGAGGAGGCCGCCGGATTGCCCGTGCTCGCATTGCGGAAGTACTGGTTGCCGAAACCGAAGGCAGAAAAACCCTGCGAACCGGCCAGGAAGCCTGCCCCCGACATGCCGGCGGCCGTGGCTTCGAAGTCGTTGGAGTAGAACACTGCGGCCTGGGCGGGGACCGCCAGTGCGGCGATCAAGGCAAGGGCTACGCTGGACAGAAGTCTGGGCATCGTGGTCTCCGAAGAAAGTATGGTTAATTGGGCCGTGCAGGTTATGCACGCCATTCATCTGGAGTTAAGCAATCCGCGTGCCAGGTATCTAAATTCCATAAATATATTTGTTATTCAATTGGTTGTGGATGGGCCGAAGGTTACGTGATGGCGGCGTGTAAAATTCGCCGACACTTGGCAACCCTCGTCGGTGGGCCGCAAAGTCGAAGGGAACGTCGTCCATCCTGCGGCTCCGGTTTCTCCCGCGTGCGCAGCACGAGACGCTTCACTGTATGGGGGAGGCAAGGAGCAAGGGCGGTTCCGAGCGGGGCACCGCGTGTGGAACCGGGCGTTCGCGTCACCCGTCGTCCCGGCAGGAAGCTGGGTGGAAATGGCGTGCCATGACCGGCATGCTTGCACTGACCACGGCTAATCTGCAGAATCCGGGATCAGTCAGTTGCTCGGCAAGATCCGGGAATCATCGGGAGTATCGACATCATGCCCATCTACGAATACGCGTGCGGTGCCTGCGGTCAGGAGTTCGAGAAGCTGGTACGCCAGTCCTCGCCGGCGCCGGAGTGCCCGCACTGCCACAGCACCGACCTGCGCAAGAAGCTGTCGGCCTTTGCCGCCCTCAGCGGCTCGTCTGCGGCCGTCGCCGAGCTTCCCGGCCCCTGCGGCAGTTGTGGCCAACCGGACGGCCCGGGGGCCTGTCGCTTCACTTGACGGACCGGGTTGGCCCGTTGCCGGCCTGGTCACCAGGACGGCATCTGCTGTTCTACGGCACTGATGCGACTACGGCGCAATGCCGAGCGTCCGCCAGAGGAACTCGAAAGAAATCACTCGTCGTCCTTGCTGTAGCGCAGCCTGCTCTTCGTCGACCTGGTACATGCGCAGCAGTCCCCGCACCCGTTCCAGGCCGGCGGGGCTTGCGATGGCTTGCCGCGGGGTTTTGCCGTCGAGTGCCGGGATCGGCTCATCGGCCCAGTTGGCGTAACTGTGCAGAAGGGCCCCTTCGATCAGGTCGGCGAGCGCTTCGGGCGACAGATCGGGGCCGCCACTGGTGCGCCTTGCTTCCTGACTGCCCGGCTTCCGGCGCATCAGCGCCGCGGGATCGGACAACTCGCGCGAAACAAACTGCACCGCAGGGCCGGCCAGCGAGTCGAACCACGGCCGGCCTTGGTCGGCATAAGCCTGGGTCTTGTAGAAAAGGCTGATCTTGTTGGCGCTTGTTCCGGCATTGACCGTGGCGACCGGGCGGGACTGTCCGTCCTCGCAGTCGATCAGACGACTCCAGCCAGACTCCCGGTTGCCTTCGATATCGCCCTGGGCGGACAGTGCCTGCGTCAAGGCGGCCCAGTCCTGCACCCGGTAGTGGTCCGTGATGAGCAATATGGGCTGATTGGAATAGGCGTCCATCAGGCTGGGCAGCGGCATCGTTGCGCAGAATTGTGCCAGCCACGCGCGCCGGATGATGAAGCTCAGAAGCCCCGGCAGCTCTTGCCGAGGGCCGGCGTACCGATTCACGCGTTCGCGCAGGCTGGCCAGGACACCGGGCCCGACGAGGGGCGAGAACGGGTAAGCGGCGCCGGAGAGTTCGTAATGGCCATCGACCTCCATGATCCGTGCACCGACCTGTATGCCCGGTCTGGCCGCCTGGCTTCCCAATCTTTCCTGCACGACGATCGGCGACGAAGCGTCGCCGTCCAGAGAATCGCATAGTGTCATCTGCCGGCCGGCAACGACGTCGGTCACGTCGTACAGGCGTAGTGGGCGTTCTGCCAACTGCTCCAACCAGCTACGCTGCTCGACCGTGAAGAGCGGTCCGCCGCGGCCGAGCAGATACTCCGCCACGCGTTTGTGCTCGCCTTGGGCATGGATGTGGCCTTCGGCGATCAGCCACTCGGTGGCGTTGATCTGAATGCTGTGCCAGGTTTCCTGATCCTGCGCTCGAAGAGCCTCCTGCTCCTCCTCGCTCAGGTTGTCGCAGAGCATTGCGTCAATCGCGACACTGACCGCCTTGCGATGTTTGTTCGCCAGCCAGTCCAGCGCGCGGTCGACCGCACCGGCGTGATCCTTCCTTTGCTGTTCGGCAGCGGCAACGCCGGTGTTGCCGCAGCACTGCTTGAACTTCCTGCCGCTGCCGCATGGACAGGGGTCATTGCGCCCGATCTTTTCGCCCATTGACTGGCGTGCTCCTTTCCGGTGCTTGTTTGCCTGCAGTGGAGGTTTGCTCGCTGATTCGGTTTGCGGGAACCGGAGTCGACCTGCCGGTCATTGTAGCTGCCATGGGGCCGAGCATCATTGTGATCGATCGGCTCTGCGCGTTTCTCTCTGGACCGGCAGATTGACCAGCACGATGCCGCTGGTGACGCAGGCAACGGCCGCCACGAAGCTGGGTGTCAGCCGGTCGCCGAGGAAGAGCACGCCGCAGGCGACACCGAAGAGCGGGGTGAGGAAGGAGAACACCGACAGCCGGGCGGTAAGGTAGCGGGTGAGTAGCCAAAACCAGGTGAGGTAGCTGGCGAAAGCGACGATCACGCCCTGGTAAGCGAGCGCCAGAAGGATCGGAACGGAGAGGCTGCTGACCCCGGTTTCGCCGATCAATGGCGAGAGCGGCAGCATCAGCGCAGCCGACACCGCGAGCTGATAGAAAAGCACCTTGCTGGCGCTGATCCTTGCCAGTTCGGTTGCCCGGATCAGCACCGTCGTGGCGGCCCAGCCGAATGCCGCCAGCAAGCCGAGGAGATCACCGATCCAGGCGCCAGGCGGCGCTCCACTCTCGCCGGCGAAGCCGAGAATGATGCCGGCGAAGGCGAGACCGACTCCGGCGAAATGTCGCCAGCGCATTTGCTCTCCCGGTACGAAGAAGTGCAGGCCGAGAACCGTCAGGCAGGGCGCGGTGTAGAGAACGACGATCATGCGCGAGGCGGTGGTGAACGAGAGCCCGAGGTAGATGAAGACGAACTCGACGGCAAACAGAAAACCGGCGAGCAGGCCGTTGCGCAGGGTGCCGTCGGCCCGCGTGAGCACCAGGCCGCGCCAGCGCGCCCAGAGAGCCAGGAGCAGCAGGGCGATCGCCGAGCGCAGGCCGGATTGCAGAACCGGGCTGATGCCTTCACTGGCGAGCTTGATCGTGACCTGCTGAAAACCCCAGGTCGCGCAGAGCACGATCATCAGGGCGAAGGCGGCGAGGTCGGGTGGCTTGCGTTCGTGCATGGGTGGTGTCGCTGGTGGCTCAATTGACGAGAACTGCATAAGGATGCGGCGGTCGGTTGTGCCCGACTCCGCGCGGCTTCCGATTATCGCGAGATTGAGTGCTTGGTGACAGAGATCTCTCGGTTGCCCGTTGAATCCGTTGCTGGCGTGAGCCACCGGCCATTGAGCAAGACCACATGGCAACCGGGAGCACCACCAGCAAACGCAGGCCAGCCAGCCGTCCGGTAGCCCGACCCGACTCCCTCCCCGTTGCCTGTTGCCCTCATCGACCGCCGCGCGAGCCATATCGTCAGGTTCGGGAGTACGGCCGGGAGGCCTGTACTGGTCGATACGTGTGCTCTGGTGCGGTTGGCCGGGCAACACCACAACGCTGTTGAATTGTGCCGGTGACGCGCTCGGGGTGATCCCAACGGCTTGAGGCCGCTCACGGCATTGAGCCGTCCTGTCGCCATGATGTCCGGCCTGCCCGCGCTGCTGCCAACGTTCATGCAGTCGATGCTTGGGATTTCTCCGGCGGTGGAGCGCAGGGCCGATCTTTTGGCGGAAGCGGTGAGATTCGAACTCACGGAGGGGTATCAGCCCTCGGTGCTTTTCAAGAGCACTGCCTTAAACCACTCGGCCACGCTTCCAGTAATCTGTCGCACCCCTTGGGAAGTTGCGGAAAAGATGCAAAAATTTATCTATAAATCAATGTTGAATGATGCGATGCAACTGCTTTGAAGACCGGCACAATCGACCACTGTGTGACGCTTCCCCATCGACGCTGGAGATTGGGTGTGGCCTGTGCCGGGCCCGGCGCAGCGTCTGCGGCGGCACAGATGATAGCATGGCTTTCTTTCCGATTCTGCGCCATGGCGCGTCAGAGGCAAGCGTCTGTGCCGCCCCGGGTCTCCCCTTACCACCCATCACTTTTAATGTAATCTCTGATTATTACGAGGCAACACATTGAGAGACGATGGGAAAGACAGATAAGTTAGCGGACGAGGTACGGTTTGGTCTGGAAGAGGCCCTCCCTGGGATGCGCAAGACGAT
>NZ_JAEUOL010000271.1 GCF_016789985.1 Accumulibacter sp. | reverse complement strand
TGGCAGAGCGGAATTCCGCTCTGCCATGACGCGCCTACCGGACATTTCTGCTTGGCAGGAAAGCGGACATCTGTGCTTTGGATTGACACCGTCTGGCAAGCGGATTGTGGTCCGCCGGCGCGCCAGATTGCGGCGCAAAGCGGGGGGCTACCGGCCGGCCGAGAAATGGCTGCCCAGCCAGCCGCGCGCCGCAGCAAGCGGCATGACCGATCGCGCCTGATAGCCGAGGCGCCACAAGCCACCGTGGTTGGCCTGCTCGACCAGCAACTCGAGTGGGGTCTGCAGGGCGCGCCGCGGATTCGCTACCGCCACATCGCAACGCAGATCATGCACCCAAAGACCGGCGGCGAGGGCCGCGGTGGTCGCTGGCTCGAAGACCTCGATGCCATAGTACGCCGCTCCCCGGTACGCCGCCTGCATCACGGGGCTACGGGTCACCGAACGTGTCGTGCTCGGTGGCGCCACGTTGAGCGACACGCGCTGCCCTGCCGCCCGCGCACAGAGCGCTCGCCACTGCTGCAAGCGCTTGGCCAGCGCGTAGTTCGGCCCCTGCTCGACGACCAGCGCATCGACGATCGCACACGGATCGGCAACCCCTGCCGGCAACGCGTTGCTGATGCTCGGCCGCAGCAATCGACCACCACTGAGCGACTGCAGGCAGACATCCGCCACCCGGGTCAGCACGCCACGCTCCGCGAAACGACGCAGTGCCGCCTGCGCTGTCAGCGCGGACACGGCGAAGACATCGGTCGGCGTCGCCATGAACATCAACGAACTGCCCGGCTGGGCCGCACTCACCTGGCCGATGATCGCGTCCATCGCCACCGCCAGGCGGACGTGCAAGGCTCCGTCGGCGTAAGCCAGCGCCGCCAGGTCCACGCTTCGCCCCAGATCGACCAGCCAAGCGGCGATCTCCGGTGTCTGGGTGAGCAGGTTGGCCCCAGCTTGCTCGATAGGCAGCGCCTTGCCCCCTGCGAGGGGCGCCAGCAAGCGCCCGTTGCCGGCCTCGACGAGCCGTGCGATGTGTTTCCACAGTTCCGGCTGTGGCAGATCGACGGCCACGATATTGGCCCGCCAGCGCGCCAGCCAGGCCAGCGGTCCGGCCTCGGAAGCCGCACTGAGCAGCACCAGATGACGGTCGGAAAGGTCGAACCACTCGGGATGGTCGAGCAGGCGATGCAGTGCCCGGGCACAACCGGGCTCGATGATGTCGTCCTTTTGCCACGCAGCGATACGCTCACGCAGCGCCTCGCCGCGCAACTGCCTGCCGCGATACGGGACTGCCCACGCTACCGGCGAAGCTTCAGCACGCCCGCGCAACTCGACCGTCCGCAACGCTGCAGCGCATGGGCGCAACATGGCTTCGACAACCGGACCGGCCACACCGCCACGCACGAACTCCAGGCGCGATGCGGCGGCGTGCAGTCCGTCGGCCGCAATGCTCAGCGCGTTCCCGGGTGCGCCGAGAGACGCTTCGACCAGAGCGCGGAAGTGACGGGGGTAGGCCTGGCGCCAGTGCGACTCGGCGCGTACGGCGCTGGCCACCGTCGGCGCGACTCGGGCCAACGCTGCGCCGACGATTTCGCGCCCCGTCGCGCTGCTGCTGCGTTTCCCCGTAGCGTCGCAGGGAAACTGCACGCCGGATTGTTCGACATGGTTCATTGGCTCAACTGCACACGAAAACGAACCCTTGCTGCAACGGGCAGACCGGCGATGACGAGCATGCCTGGCGTCTGCCAGCGGTCCACCGGCGACCCATCGCGGCGCTGTACCGGCTGGCCACCTCAGGCTGCGACCTCACCCGCCGAACTGCCGCGTGAGGTCGGCCACACTGCTGACCAGTTCATCGAGGTCGGGCGCCCTGCCATTCGGCGTAACGCGATCGATCCACCGAGCTCGCCAGCCCCCCCGCCACCGGCTGGCGTGCTCCCCTGACGGTTCCTCAGCATGCCAAGAACCACGGGCAACAACGCCATCAGCACCCGCTTGCCGCCTCCCCTCTCTCCGCCATCGGGCACCATTTGTGTCGCACCGGTGGTGCCGCCCAAGATGCCATCCAACAGTCGTCCCCTCCTCTACCCCTCCACAATGTTCGATCAGCTTGCCGCGGACCGCTTCCCTGCCGCAATCCGCGGCGCCCTCTGCCCGGGAAGGCACGCGGACCCGGCCCCGCACTGGCGACCGATCGCCCGCAGTCCCGGCGCACCGGCTCCAGCGCGCTTTGCATGATGACAGAGTAAACTCAAAAAACAACTCACTGGCCGCCGGCTCCCAGAATCGGGGACAAACCCGATCAGTCTCCGGCAGACGGCGAAGATCCTCCCGACCGGCGCCAGCAATGACCCCCGGCTCACCGCCAGGCGCACCAACAAAAACCCCTGCCGGAGGGCCGGACAGGGGCGAGGAACATGGGCGGCAGGCCGCCGCCCATGAAGGAAGGGATGGTGCTGCTTACTGCAGTTGCTGAATACCCGCCAAGACCCAGCCACCGCGACCCTCACGCGGTTTGACCATGTGCCAGATCTCGTCGACCGGCTCGGCCGCCGCATCCTTGTCCTCACGAATCAGACCGCTGAAGCGAACGCTGACCACGTAGCGCGTCGCCTCTTCGATGACATCGAGCACCTGCGCCTCGATGGTGACGACATCGGTTGTCTGCATGCCGGTGCCGCGCTCGGCGATGTTCATGCGCAACTCGGCAAACATTTCCGGCGTGGTGAATTCGCGGAGGTCGTCCAGGTTGCCAGCATCATTGGCCGCCTGCAGGCGGATGAAGCTGACCTTGGCGTTGCGTTCGAAGGCTGCCGCGTCGAAATCGGCCGGAATATTGCCGGCAGCGGCGACCGAGGCCACTGCACCGGAAGCAGGCAGTGCGGGTTCGTCGAAGTTCCGCCGGCTCGTTGGACCGTCAGGGCCGGCCGCTGCATACTGCAGGCCACCCGAACCGGCCGCTGCCGGCGCCGCGGCACAGCGCCGCATGATCAGACCGATCACCACCAGCACGGCCATCACCAGCAGGGCGATCATCAGCATCGAGGCAAGTTCCTCGCCAAACCCGAAGTGCGAGGCAAGCGCCGCAAGTCCGAGGCCGGCAGCCAGGCCGGCGAGCGGGCCCATCCAGGAGCGTTTCGGTTGGGCTTGCGGTGCGGCAGCCGCAGCCGGCTGGCTTCTGGCTGCGCCGGGCGCCATCGCCGGCGGCGCGGCTCGGTCAGCAGTCACCGATTCGCGCTGCATGCCGGAGGACTTGCCACCGCCGAGGCGCTTGGCTTCTGCGTCGCCAACCGCCAGGGTCAGGCCGAACGCTACTACGGCGGTCAGCAGTGAAAGGGTTTTCATGCGTGTCTCCTTTAGGATATGAGGATTGAGCAGCCTAAGATAGACGCTCGTCGGCCAATAGAAAAGCAGAATTATTGGTATCGACACTTCCAGAAAATCGGATTTTTGTCGGATCAGGAAGCAGCCTTGGTCAGCCGTGCTCGCCTCGGCCGGGCATCCTCGTCGGCGGCACCGATGGTCGGGCAACGTCCGTATCAATCGGAGCATCTGGACGCGCGCGCTTGCCGAACACCTCGTCACGCGCCGCCTGGCTGATGGCCACAATCGCCGGATGGCTCAAGCGGCGCTCGGTAGTGATGGCGAAGAGTTGTTCGCTGATCACCTCGATGCGCCCGATAGCGCTCACCCGATACTGCTCCACGACGTAGGAGGCGATCGCCGTGGGAGCCACGAAAAGCCCGCTGCCTGCCTGGCCGAAAGCCTGCAGTAATGCACTGTCATCGAACTCGCCGACGACGCATGGTTGCAGGCGCTGGGATTCGAGCCATTGTTCGAGCCGCGAGCGCACCGCGACATCGTCACCCGGCATGAGAAATGGAGCGCCGTCGAGCAAGGCCGGAAAGCTGCCGGACAGTCGTTTGACCAGTTCTGCAGTACCAAAAACGGTTAGATCGCTTTCGCCAAGCAAATGGCTGTAGCCTCGGACATTGAGATTGGCGGGCATCGGCCGGTCGGCAATCACCATGTCGAGCCGATGCACGGCGAGATCCGCCAACAGGGCAGTCAGACGACCCTCGCGGCAGATCAGGCGCACGGCTTCCGGCAACTGCAGTGCCGGCTGAACCAGTCGATGGGCGACCGACTTCGGCACCGAGTCGGCTATCCCGATGACGAACGGGAGGCTCTTCCTGGTGGTCTGGTCGCGCGCGACCTGGAGCAGCTCATCTCCCAGGGCAAAGATCTCCTCGGCGTAACTCAGGATGCGCCGCCCGGCGTCGGTCAGCTCCAGGCCACGGCCGGCGCGACGGAACAGCTCGACGCCAAGTGCTTCCTCCAGCTCGCGCAACTGCCCGCTGACGGCCTGCGAAGTGAGATGCAACTGCTCACAGGCGCGGGCGATGGTGCCCGACTTGGCGACCATCCAGAAGTACCGCAGATGCTTGAAATTGAGCGTCGCCACGAGCGCGGAGAGATCGAAAAAAATGGAAGTGTCAGTCAATTATATTCGATTTTTCAGATGTCTTTCGATGCTCTAGACTCTGCCTTCCATTCAAACTGAAAGGAGTTCGCCATGCAGATCGTAATTCAGGGTCGCGGCATCGATCTCGATGCCGCGCTGCGCGAGCACGTCGAGCGGCGCCTGCACTTCGCGCTCGACTGGGCACAAGCGTACGTGAGCCGGGTTTCCGTCGTGCTGTCCGACCTGAACGGGCCGCGCGGCGGCGAGGACAAGTGCTGCCGCGTGCAGTGCGCCATGCCCGGGGTACCGGAAGTGATGATCGAAGACACGCAGGCCGAACTGCATGTCGCCATCGACCGCGCTTTCGATCGCACCGGGCGGACTCTGGCCCGACGAGTGGCCCGACAACGCGAGCATCGCCACGCTGACGTGCGCGATCGCCAATCGATTGGCCCCGCCCCGCTGCCCGCCACCCCTTCAAACACCGACGGCAGTCGCTGAATTTCCACCCCAACAGCAGCTACGAAGGCATTTTTCCGCGGAGATCGAAACATGAAACGAATCTTTCTGCTCGTCGCCACCAACCTGGCAATCATGCTCGTGCTGAGCATCGTCAGCACCCTCACCGGCGCCCACAGGTTCTTCTCGGGCAGCGGGCTCGATCTTGGCAAGCTGTTGTTCTTCGCTCTGATCATGGGCTTTGGTGGCGCCTTCATTTCCCTGCTCATGTCAAAGGTCATCGCCAAGTGGAGTACCGGTGCCCAGGTGATCGCAACACCGGGCAACTCCACCGAATTCTGGCTGGTCGAGACGGTCCACCGTTTTGCCGACAAGGCCGGGCTGCCGATGCCCGAAGTGGCGGTCTACGAAGGCGAGCCGAATGCCTTCGCCACCGGCGCCACCCGTAACAGCTCATTGGTTGCGGTATCCACCGGTCTGCTGCACAGCATGACTCGCGAGGAGGCCGAAGCGGTGATCGCGCACGAGGTGGCGCACATTGCCAATGGCGACATGGTCACGCTGACGCTGATCCAGGGGGTGGTCAACACCTTCGTCATTTTCATTGCCCGCGTCGTCGGCTGGCTGGTTGACTCGGCCCTGCGCAGAGGAAGCGACGAGGCGGCTGGTCCGGGCATCGGCTACACCATTGCTGTCGTGGTCTGCGACGTGGTCTTCGGCATCCTGGCCAGTGTCATCGTCATGTACTTCTCGCGCCAGCGCGAATTTCGTGCCGACGCCGGTGCGGCACAACTGATGGGAACGGCGCGCCCGATGATGGCCGCACTGCGCCGCCTGGGCGGCTTGGAGTCCGGCGACCTGCCGCAAAACGTTGCCACCGCCGGCATCACCGGGCGCCCCGGCTGGATCGAATGGTTCTCGAGCCATCCGCCGATCGAACAACGCATCGCCGCACTGCAGCAGCACGAACACTGAACGCCGGACACCGCGCCCGGGCCGGGCCGCGGCAACCTGATTACGGCGCGGAGCAAGGACGGCAGATCCCGGCATCAAGGCGAGCATGAACCGGATTCATCCGCCCAGGCAAAGACCGCACAACAAGCTTGTCAATCTCCCGATGCCGATAGCGGCCACCGCCCATGCGGCGCCTTCCTGCCAATGACGCCCGGCCGATCAGCCGCCATGCTCGGGGGATAATGACGCGAGGGATGGAGCGATGACCCTGGGCCACACCCGCAGGGTCGCCTGACAGGCGCCAGCGCGGCTTGCTACCGCCGATAACACGTGCGAAGATTGCCTCCTTCCGGTTCCGGGCTGGCCCACTTTTTCCGACACCACATGCATCCACACCAACACGGCATAAACATCGAGGCGCTGCTGGCGCACGTGCCGCTGTTCAATGAACTGGAGTCCGACGAAATTGCCCGCCTCGCCCGCGGCTCGCGTGAAGTCACCGCCGCACGCGGTGACATCCTCTTCCACAAGGGTGACACGCCGACCGGCTTCTATCTGATCGTCTATGGTCAGGTAAAGCTGGCATTCACCTCCCCGCAGGGCGGTGAAAAGGTGGTCGATATCGTCGGACAGGGTCAGACTTTCGGGGAAGCCGTGATGTTCATGGACAAGCCCTTCATGGTCTACGCGCAGGCCCTCGCCGACTCCTTGCTGTTGCACATCTCCAAGACGGCAATCCTCGAGGAGCTCGACAGTGATCCGAAGCTTGGTCGAAAGATGATCGCCGGTCTGTCGATGCGTCTGCACCACCTGATCAATGACGTCGAGTCGTACTCCCTGCATTCGGGTCGACAGCGCATCATCGGCTACCTGCTGCGCGAATATCCGACCAACGGCGAGAAGTCGGTCACCGTCACGCTACCGACCAACAAGGGCGTCATCGCTTCGCGCCTCAACCTCACCCAGGAGCATTTCTCGCGCATACTGCATGAACTCTCCGAAAAAGCGCTGATCATGGTCGAGGGACGGAAAATCCATATCGCCGATGTCGAGAAACTGCGCAGCCATGATCAATGAAATCAGCAGCACCCATACCAACCGAGAGGAGACCCCAAGCATGGCACTGGAAACCGAGATCAAGCTGAGCCTGCCGGCTACAGCCGCACGCCGGCTGCCGGCCCACCGGCTGCTGGCTGAAAGCAAGCCGCTGCGACAAAAACTGGTCAATACGTACTACGACACGCCGGAACTGAGTCTTCAGCGCAGGCGCCTCGCCGTACGCTACCGCCAGAAAGGCTCCGAATGGCTGCTGACCGTCAAGAGTGATGCCCCCTCACCCGGCGGTCTGGCACAACGCAGCGAATGGGAGGTGCCCGGGCAACCGGGCGAGTTCGACTTTTCGCATGTGGACAATCCGAAACTGCGCCGTTTCCTGGAAACCGCCACTCCCCAACTGGCGCCGGTATTCACCACAGACTTCACGCGCAGCTACTGGGTGTTGTCGCCCCAGGAGGGGACGCGCATCGAGGTCGCACTGGACCGCGGGACGATTATCGCTGGTGGGCGCAAGGAGACCATCTGCGAGGTGGAACTCGAGTTGCTCGAGGGAGACGTGGCGGATCTGTTTGGCACGGCGCTGGCCCTGCAGGCCGACCTGCCGCTTCACCCGGAGGGCGCCAGCAAGGCCGAGCGTGGCTATCGACTGGCGGCTGAAACCGCGCTGTCTCCCGCCAAAGCGGGGGACGTGCCATTGCAGATCGGTATGAGCAGCGTCGGGGTATTCCGCAGTACCGCCTTCTCCTGCCTGTCGCAACTGCAAGGCAACGAGCGCGGCGTGCGGGAAACCGATGCCCCCGAATTCATCCACCAGGCGCGCGTGGCGATTCGCCGCCTGCGCTCGGCCATCCGGCTGTGGCGCCCGCTGCTGCCCGAGGAGTACGTCAGCAACTTCGACCCGCGCTGGCGCACACTGGCCAATCAGCTCGGCGACACCCGCAACTGGGATGTTTTCATCACCGAAATTCTGCCCCCGATCGTCAAGGCATTCCCCGATCACGCCGATGTGCAGCGACTGTCCAGCGAGGCGAAAAGCCAGTTGGTGGCCTGCCGCAAAGCAGCCCAGGCGGCCATGACCGCAGCCACCTACTCGCAACTGCTGCTCGAGTTCACCGCCGCGACGGTCGCCCTGCAGGAAAGCAGGAAACCGCCGCTAGCCGCTTTTGCACCCCGTTCGCTGAACAAGCGCGCCAAACGCGTCGCCGCACTGGCCAGCGAAACCAGGGATTCACACCCGGAAGCGCGGCATGCCCTGCGCGTCGCGCTGAAGCGCCTGCGCTACGCGATCGAGTTTTTCGCTCCCCTGTTCCCGGCCAAGCGTCTGCAGCGCTATCACCAGAGCGCCGCCGGCCTGCTCGACCTGCTCGGGCGGATGAACGACACCACGGTAGCCGAACAGCTTGCCGTGCAGGCCCTCCCCGGCCACCATAGCGACCTCGTACGGGCCTGGCTGACTGGCCGCAACGACCTCATGCTGGGTCAGCTCGAACCGCTGCTGGGCGAGTTTCTCAGCCATCAGGCGCCCTGGGAGCATCCCTGAGCGGAGGGCACGTCGCCTGGCCTGACCGGCAGGCCACCGCCCGGCATCGCCCCAGCCAGACCACGCCCGCTGAGCGGCCCACCGGATCACGGCACTCCGGCTGTCGGCAGGCACGGTGCGGCGTTGCCTGGTGCCGCTTCCTGTTAACCGTGCTGGGAGCGCTGTGCACTACCCAGCCGGCGGCAGTTGCGGCAGAACTGCCGGCCACCGTCGCCCACGCTCTCGAGGAAGCCGGCATTGCGCCGCGCTCGGTGGGCATGGTCGTGCAGGCAATCGATGGCGGACCGGCGCTGCTCAGCCATAACGCGCGGCAAGCGCTGAACCCGGCCTCGACGATGAAGCTGCTCACCACCTACGCCGCCCTCGAGTTGCTCGGCCCGGCGCATACCTGGAATACGGAGGCACTGGTCGATAGCCCGCCGGCCGATGGTCGGCTGGCAGGCAACCTGTACCTGCGTGGCAGCGGCGACCCCAAGCTCGGTCTCGAACAGTTCTGGCTATTGTTGCGCCAAATCCGCGCCCGCGGGGTGAGCGAGATCAATGGCGACCTGATCCTCGATCGCAGTGCCTTCGCGCTCCCTGCCCACGATCCGGGCGAATTCGACAAGCAGCCCTTACGGCCGTACAACGCCGGACCGGACGCCCTGCTGGTAAACCTCAAGAGCATCCGCCTGACGTTGCAGCCAGACCCCGCCGGCAAGGCGGTCAAGGTGTTCGCCGAAACACCGAGCGATGGCTTGCGCATCGCCAATCGCCTGAACCTCGGACGGGAAGCCTGTGGCGACTGGCGCGAACAAATCAGGACGACCGTCGCCGGCCAGACCATCGAACTCAGCGGCAGTTTCCCGGCAACCTGCGGCGAGAAGGCGCTGCACCTCGCTCCCTGGCCTGCCGACAACCAGGTGGAAAGTCTGTTCCGTGCGCTGTGGCGGGAACTGGGCGGCAGTCTGCGCGGCGGCGTGCGCCAAGGCCGAACACCGGCAGGCGCCGGCCTGCTGGCCATCCAGGAGTCCCCCGCCCTGGGCGAGGTCGTCCGCGAAATCAACAAGTACAGCAACAACGTGATGGCCCGCCAGCTTTTCCTCAGCCTCGACGTCGAACGTCCGGCAACGGCCGAAGGCGCACGCCGGCAAATCGCCGGCTGGCTACAGGCCAAAAACCTCGCAATGCCCGAACTGGTGGTGGACAACGGCTCCGGCCTGTCGCGCAGCGAACGCATCTCGGCCGAGAGCCTGGCACAGTTGCTGCGCGCCGCCTGGCAAAGCCCGGTGATGCCCGAACTGATGGCCTCGCTGCCGCTCGCCGGGATGGACGGCACCTTGCGCAAACGCCTGAACGGAGGTGCGGTGAGCGGGCGAGCGCACGTCAAGACCGGCTACCTCGAAGGGGTGCGGGCGATAGCCGGCTATGTGCTGGACAACAGTGGCAAGCGCTGGATCGTCGTCTGTCTGATCAACGACCCCAAAGCGAGACTCGGCAAGCCGGCAATCGATGCTCTGCTGCTCTGGGTGACGCAACGCTGAGTCCCGACGCGGCGGCACTTGTCGGTCACCGCACGCGCTCGGACCGGACTCCAGAGCCAATCGAGCCGCGCTTCGGTGGCCGTACTCGACGGGCAGGGCATGATCCTCAGCGTCAGCCGGGGATGGCGGGTCTTTGCCGAAAGCAATGGTGGGAGCGCTGCGCTGGTGGCGTGGGTCGGCATCGACTACCTGGCAGCGGTGCGACAGCCGGCCACCACTGACGTACTGGCCGCCGCCGCCCTGCAGGGCCTCGAAGAGTTGCTGTGCGGGCAGCAGACGCGCTTCGCTCTCGAGTACCCTTGCCATTCTCCCGAATGCGAACGCTGGTTCGAGTTCGCCGCTGCGCCGCTGCCGGATCTGGTCAAGGGGGTGGTCATCACCCATCGCGACATCAGTCCACGCCAGCTGGCGCAGTATCCCCCTGGCGAGCGCTCCGTCGCCCCCGATCGCCGACAGCCCGATCTGAGCGCGGTGTTGAACAGCCTGTCGTCGATGATCGGCTACCGGGACCGCAGGTTGCGCAACCGCTTCGCCAATCACGCCTATTGCGACTGGTTCGGCATCGATCCGGCGACCATCCCCGGCAAGCACATCCGGGAAGTGATCGGAGAGGAACGCTATCGCCTCAACCTGCCCTACATCAGGGCGGTCCTGCGCGGCAGCGCGCAGCAGTTCGAGCACGCCATCCCTGCACCGGACGGTCGTTCCGTACGCCATGCGCTGGCTCGTTACATTCCGGACGTGGTCGGCGACGGTGAAGTGCAGGGGTTCTTCGTCGAGGTCATGGACGTCAGCCCGATCATTGCCAGCGAGCAAGCATTGCAACGTGCTCAGCAGATCAGGGGACTGGGCAGTTAGACGACCGAACTGCCTTCCGGGGTGCGGACAGGCAGCGTGATGCTGAACCAGATCCTCGGCATCGGCCCGGAGCACGAACATACCAGCGAAGGATGGGTCCGGCTACTGCATCCGGAAGATCGCCAGCAGACGCTCGATCACTTCACACGGGCAATCATCGAGCACCGGACACTGGACACCGAGTTCCGCATCGTTCGACCGGGTGATGGTGCCGCACGCTGGATGCATGGTCTCGGCCAAGTCGAGTATTCAGCCGACGGACAACCCCGGCGCGTGCTGGGCACGGTGCAGGACATTCCCGAGCGCCGCGTCGCCGAGCAAGCAAGGCAAGTACTGCTGGACGAAAATACCCGCCTGGTACGACGCCTGATCACCATGCAGGAGCATGAGCGTGCCGAGTTGGCGCGAGAACTGCACGACGGACTGTCCCAACACCTGACGGCCATCCGGGTCCTGGCCGGCACCCTGCAGCGCCATGGCAAGCAGGACCGTGGGTGGATCAAGACCAATTCCCAGGCGATCGAGCACTCGGCGAGCGAAATCTACCGGGTCTTGCACCGTCTGATGGAGGGACTGCATCCGAACGTTCTCGACTCGACGGGAATTGCCGAGGCCCTTGCCACGCTGATCGGGACCTGGGCGCAACAGCACCCGGAAATTGTGTGGCGGGCCTCGCTGCCGCGCGACATGGTGTGCACCGAAGCGCAGGTTCGTGTGGCCCTCTACCGCATCGTGCAGGAGTGCCTGAACAATGTCGCCCGCCACGTGGAAGCCAAACGACTGCGCATCGTCCTTGCCGCCAGGCCATCGCCACAAGGCGATGGCCTGCGCCTGATCGTCCGCGATGACGGCCGGGGAATGGACACTGGCGCCCGCATCGCGGGCTTCGGCCGGCTGGGAATACGGGAGCGCGTCCTCAGTCTGGGCGGCTCGCTACAGATCAGCAGCAGCACTGGCCGCGGCACGCGGGTGCAGGTCCCCCTTCCCAACAACTGACTGTTTTGTCGAGGTGCCGACCAGAGCCGCGTCTCCTCCCTGCCGCTGGCCGCACTGCCGCAATTCGACGGTCGAAAGAGCGCCCCGTTGGCGCAGCAGTTGCAGATGATCCGGGCGTCGCCTACCGTACTTGACGGCGAGGCGGTCGAGGTAGAGCAACCAGGCATCCTCGTCCTTGCCATCTGCCAGCGTGGCTGCCTCGGGCGGCCGCGCATTCCAGACCGTATAACGGTAGGCGAACTCCGCCCAGTCATAGAGCGACTCGAAAATCGCATCCGGCCTCGTTGCATGCCGATCGGCCTGGGCACTGCGCAGGATGCGCAGTCGTGCGTTGGGATCGGCACCCGCTTCGATCAGGATGCGCATCAGCCGGGTGTCCATATCGACCACCGCACAGAACAGAGGGCTTGCCCCATCCCGGCCAAGTGTATTCGGGTCGGCGCCAAGACGCAGCATCTCCTCCACCACTTCGTCCCTGCGCATTCCCGGGCTGAACTCCAGGGCACTGATCACATGTTCCAGGATCGTGTCGCCGGAGTGATCGCGGCCATTCAGATCAAACCCGCTGCTCACCTGCGCCCGCATCGCCGAAATATCGCCCGCCTGTGCGCTCCCCACGAAGCTGTGTATCCCGGCCTGCCGATCAACCGGGTGTCGCATAATACCGTTCATTCGCAACTCCCTCCTCGATGATTGACAAGTGTTCCGGCCGGGACTGCGCCACGCTCGGCCAGTCGCTCGACAGCGCCGGGACAGCCTCCTTCCCGTCGCGGCTTGCAGGAGCGGCAGTCGGGCCGGGTCGGCAAGCGGCTGCCGACCATCCCACGGCCTGTCGCAAGTCGCCGACAAACTTGCCAGGTTGCCGGGTCCGGGCCGATCACAGAAGGCACCGGCGGGCGGTCCGCTGCGCCCACCGCAAGCTGCCCAGCCACGCCCGACCTGCGCTGGCATGCAGAACGCACCAGTCGCGCAATCGCCCGCTGCACCGCAGGGCAGTCGGGGCGTGCAGAAAGGGCAGCCTGCCAGGCCCTGATCGCCTGTGGGTAGCGGCGCAGACGCAATTGCACCAGGCCAAGCTCGTACCAGGCGCCGGCCAGGGTCGATCCGCTCCGGCTCGCCGCGCGCAGGCATTGCGCAGAAGCGCAAAGCGTCTGGTCACCCCGGAACTGCAGAAGCGGGCCATCGACCGCGCCATCTGCGACATCGAATGCGGCAATTGCCTCGCATCGCCGCCGGGTCCGGTAGTAGACCAGACCGAGGAACTGCATGGCTACGGGGTCCTCCGGGATGGAGCGCAGGATGTTGAGCGCCAGCCGCTCGGCCCGCCCGAACTCGCCCCTCTGATAGAACATGCCGAGCAGGTCAAAGAGGGTGTCAATCATTGGCAGATCCTCACGCAAGGAACTCGGGGGTGTGGCAACCGGCCACGGGCGCTGACCGGCGTATCGATGAGCGAATTCTGTCCTACGGTCGCTACCATCGATAGTGAAAAAAGTCCTGTCATGGGTGGAAAAGTTTCCCGACCACACGGATGCCTCGGCAAGCACCATGCGATCGCCGAGGCATCCGTGTGCTTGCCCGAGGGCAGGTCAAACCGCGCGACTTGGGCTGCCAAGCGCGTCAGGGTTCGACCAAGCCCTGTCGGATAGACAGGCGTGCCATTTCTGCGGGGCTGGAAACGCCCAGCTTGGCCCTGATCTGGGTGAAATGGTTGCTCACGGTTTTGCTGCTCAGATGCAGGATGCGCGCGCACTCCGGCAGGGTGTGGCCCTCGCTGAACAGCTTGAGAACCTGGAATTCGCGCTGCGTCAGCCGGTTGATCTGGCCGCTACCCACCGGGCGGTGGCGGTCGAGCAGGACGCGCGAGTCATGCACGCTATACACCAGAATTGCCGCTTGCGCGGTCGAGCGCCCGAATGCACCCGAATGCGCCGGATTGCCTCGATGCCGCCGAAGCCTTCCATGCTCAGATCCATGACCAAGACGTCCGGCCGATTGTTGCGGTACTCGGCGTAGGTCGCCTCACCGTTTGCCACGTCCAGCAGCACCTGCAGACCGGAGTTCGAATCGATCAGACTTCGCAGGCCGGCCCGCAGTGCCGGATGGTCGTCTACCACCATGACCGGGACCGGCCTCTCCTGCATGCCACGGACGCCCATTCGCCATTACCCCCGAGTCTTGCCGAAGCGGTCGACGTCCCGCACGAAAACCGCAAAATCCGCCGCCGCCAACGGCTGGCCAAACAAATAGCCCTGCGCCTGATCGCAGCCCCTGGCGCACAGGAAAGCAAGCTGTGCCTCGTTCTCGACTCCCTCGGCGATGATCTGCAGGCCAAGATTGTGTGCCAGACTGATCGTTGCCGCGACGATCGCTTCGTCGTCCGGATCGACCGCGAGGCCGGCGACGAATGAGCGATCGATCTTGAGCTTGTCTACCCGGAAGCGCTTCAGGTAACTCATCGACGAGTAACCGGTACCGAAATCGTCGATCGAGATGCGGACACCCAGGGCACGCAGCTTGTCCAGCGTGGCAATTGCTGCCAGTGGCTGATCCATTGCGATGCTCTCAGTCAGTTCGAGCTCAAGGAAGCATGCCGGCACCCCCTCTTGAGCGATGATCTGCGCCACCGATTCGGTCAGATTGGCCTGCCGGAACTGTACCGCCGAGAGATTGACCGCGACGCTGATCGGCGGCAGACCGGCGCGCTGCCATATGCGCAGTTGACGGACCGCGGCACGCAATACCCATTCGCCGATCGGCAGGATGAGCCCGCACTCCTCCGCGATCGGCACGAACTCAGCCGGTGAAACCATGCCCAGTTCGGGATGCCGCCAGCGCAGCAGGGCCTCGGCGCCGACCAGTCGGCGATCGGCCAGCGCGAACTGTGGCTGGAAATGCAAACGCAACTGGCCGTGTTGGAGCGCGCGCCGCAGATCATTTTCGATCTGCAGGGTGCGCGCCGAACGCTCCTGCATCTCGGCAGTGAAGAAACAGTAGGCATTGCGCCCGTTCTGTTTGGCGCGGTACATCGCGGTATCGGCACACATCGAGAGACTCTCGAAGCTGTCGCCGTCGGTCGGGTACATGGCGATGCCGGCCGACATGGTGCAGGTCAGTTCGTGCTGCTCGATGCGATAGGCCGGCACCGTGACTTCCAGCAACTTGGCCGCGACGTGCGCCGCACCGTCGGCGTCGGTGTTGGGCAGGACGACGATGAACTCGTCACCGCCCAGTCGAGCAACCGTATCTTCATCGCGTACGGTGCTCTTCAGTCGCCGCGCCACCTGAACCAGCAGTTCGTCGCCCACCCGGTGTCCCAGCGAATCATTGACATTCTTGAAACGGTCGAGATCCAGGAAGATCAGCGCCAGTGATTCGCGACCACGGTGCGCACGGGCGAGATCATGCCTGACCCGCTCGTCGAGCAGGCTGCGATTGGGCAGCGCGGTCAGCGGATCAAAATGGGCCAGACGCTGAATGCTGGCTTCCGCCTCCTTGTGCTGGGTGATGTCGATGAAGGTTCCGATGTAATGGGTCGTCACACCATCCCGCTCGACCCGGCTGATCGACAGCCATTCCGGATACACGCTGCCGTCCTTGCGCCGGTTCCAGATCTCGCCCTGCCACTGCCCCTGCGCCTTGATCGTCTGCCACATGTGGCGGAAGAAGGCGGCTTCGTGCCGACCCGAGGCAAGCATGCTGGGATTCTGACCGAGCGCATCCTCTTCACCATAACCGGTGATCCGGGTAAACGCCTGGTTGATCATGACGATCCGGCAAGCGCCATCGGTAATCGCGATGCCTTCGCCACCCTGCTCGAAAACCTTGGCGGCGAGACCGAGCTGTGCCGTTGCGAGCTTCTGCGCGCTGATGTCGACGACCGTACCCAGATACCCGCCGAGCACGCCCTGCTGATCACGCATCACGGTCACCGCCAGACGAACGGTGATGCGCCGTCCATCCTTGCGCAGGCAGGTCGTTTCCCGCTCGTCGGCTTCGCCACTGATGCGCGCCCTGATGACCAGGGCATCGAAACCGCTGGCCACCCGGATACCCAGTGCGACGCTTAACGTCTCGGCCAGCGCCGCCACTTCGTCGGGATCGTGAAAGATGACCGGCGTCACCTGACCGATCACCTCGTCTGCGCGGTAGCCAAAGATCGTCTCGGCCCCCGGGTTGAATACCGTGATCAGGCCTGCCGGATCGGTCGCCACGATGCCGCAGGCGGCACTGGCAAGGACCAAAGCCTTCAGGGCTTCACTTTCCCGCAACGCCTGTTCGGCCTGCCGGCGCTCGGCGAGCAGTGCGGTGTTTTCCAGAGCCACCGCAGCGCTCGCCGCCAGACCCTGCAGCAGACGCACATCGACCTCGTCAAATCCGCCGGGCTTGTCGTGGATTTCGAAGCAACCGAGCAAATCGCCGTGGCGGCCAATGATCGGCATGTCGAGCAGGCTGTCGAAACCGATCGCCCGCCGGACCTCCTCAATCACATACGGGTCGCTCCCGGCGTCGTTGGTGAGATATGCAGCCCTGGTTCGCAGAACCTGTCCCGGCACCCCATATCCCGCCGGGAAAGAGTGGGCGACCGGCAGCCACTGGCCAGCCCGGTGGTACTCGCTGAACACCATCTCCCCTCCGCAAAGGCGCGCGGCAGCGCCACTGGCAGCCCCGGTGATCTTCAGTGCGGCAACCACGAGCTGGCGCAGGATGACCGGAATGTCGAGCTCGCTGTTGATCTCCTGACTGGCACCGGACATCAGCGCAAGTTGCTCGTTGCGCCGCAGCAGCGCCGTCTCCGCCTGCTTGCGTTCGCTGATGTTCATTGCCGTACCAACCGCCAGGAGCGCGCGCCCTGAAGGATCGCGCTGGGCGACGCGCCCGCGCGTCAACAACCAGACGCACTCGCCGTTACGGTTGACAATCTGATGCTCGAAACTGAAGACCTGATCGCCGGGCTCCATCGCCACCTGGAAGCGCCGGACAAGCGCCGCCCGATGGTCGGGATGCACCAGTTCCATCAGTGCACTCGAACTCGCCGGATCTTCGCCATGGTCCAGTCGCAACAGTTGCAGCATGCTTGCATCGTAGTGAATGCGATCTTCTACCAGATCGAGCTCCCAGAAGACCAGTTGGGTTGCCTCGATCGCCATGCGCAGGCGAGCTTCGGCGCGCTTGCGTTCGCTGATGTCGCGCGACAGGACGATGAAGCGTGGCGCATCACCCGGCTTGCCGGACTTGCGGGCGACCGACAGCTCGAACCAGAAGTTGCCGCGCGGGAGCTGCAGTTCAAACTGCTGGCCAGCCGAGTGACCGCTCTCCGCGGCCTCCTGCAGGGCAACCAGACAAGTGGCCGCTGCCGCCGGCGGAAGGACATCGGTCACCCGTTTGCCGAGCAGCACAGCAGCCGGAGCGGCCAGCAGGTCGGTACGCGGCGAACGGCATTCATGGTAAGTGCCATCGAGCGCCAGCTCGAACATCGGATCGGGTACCGTGTCGAGTGTCGCCTCAAGCTTTGCCGTGCGTTGCCGGACAACCCGTCGCAAGGTGATTACCCAGATCAGGAGCAGACCACCAAGCAGCGCGCCGAGCAGAAGCGCATAACCCAGATAACGGGCCGTAGGCGAGAGGACAAAAGGAATGCCCATCCATTTCTGCCGCAGGCCGTGCTCCTCGTCTGCAGAGATGCTGGCAAAACCCCGCTGCAGCAGGGCCAGCGTCGCCGCATCACCCTTGTGGACCGCCCGGTGAAACTCGCCGGTATACAGCGTGAAGGCCTTGTTGAAGACTTGCTCGGCATGGTAGCGGTAAAGCAGATAGTTGGCCGGCGGTTCGTCAAGACAGAACACCCGAACCTTGCCGTCAATCGCCCCGTGGACCAGCTCTTCGTAACTGGCAAAAAGCTCGACATTGCTGATGCCCGCACTGGCAAGTGTCTCGATGCAGGCATCGCCGGCCTTGGTGCCAACAAGAAAACCGCGCAGGGTGGACAGATCGACAATCCCGCCGACCCGGGAATGAGTGTAGATTGCCACCGGAACCGGTTCATAGGGTGGTGAGAAGTCGAGCGTCCGTTGGCGCTCGGGAGTCCTGAAGACAGTGTCGATCACCTCAGCCCGCCGGCTGGCCATGCGCTGCTGTGCCGTTGCCCAGTCGCTGGCCAGCAGATCGACCTTGACACCGGTCTTGCTCTCCCACAAGCGCCAGAGATCGACCAGATAACCGGTCAGCGTGCCGCTGGCATCACGAAACACGTAGGGCGGGTAATTGTCGTCGATCACCACCCGGAGCCGCTCCGGCGCTTGTGCCGCAGTCGCCGGGGCCGCAGCGACACAAGCCGGCGGCTGCAGCCAGGCGAACAGCAGGGACAGCAGGCAGCACGTACGCAGGAAGTGCATCAATGACAATCATCAGGACGATCAATGGCCGATGATAGTCGATCAGCCACGCACTTCACAGGTGCGAACACCGCGCAGCTTCGCCGACCTGCCGACCGCCAGATGACCGAACCGCCGATCCCCGGACAGGCTTCAGCCGCCGACCGGCCGCCGGTCGGCCAGGGCCAGCCAGCCGCGGATGACGCGGTAGGCCACCCAAACCCCGAGAATGACGATCAGCACCCAGGCGATCGGTATGCCGACAATCGTGATGATCAGCAGGCCATAGACCAGCAACCACAGCAGGGTGAACCAGAAGGTCCGGATCTGCCAGCGATAGTGGCTGTCGAGCCAGCTGCCGATCACCTCGCCGCGCTTCAGATAGTTGAGCACCACGGCGATCAGCGACGGCACGCCGAAAACAAAGGCACCGGCCACGCTGGCCGCGCCGGTCACCCCGACCACCACGGCCAGCGCGTGCAGCCCGTAGATGACGTGGCACCAGGCACGCGCCCCTTCCAGGTCCGACCGAGGCATCGATTCTTGGCTCATCCTTATTCTCCAGAGTCAGGGGCTGGGCACCGCCAGCCGGCTACAGCCCGCCGCCGGGCCAACCGAGCGGTGTTCACAGGCCCAGATCAGTCCACAGCACATCGATCCGTTGCTTCACCGCCGGGTCCATGACGATCGGCCGGCCCCACTCGCGGCTGGTCTCGCCGGGCCACTTGTTGGTCGCATCGATCCCCATCTTGCTGCCCAGACCGGCCACCGGGCTGGCAAAATCAAGATAGTCGATCGGCGTCTGCTCGGCAATCAGCGTGTCGCGCGCCGCATCGACCCGCGTGGTCATCGCCCAGATCACTTCCTTCCAGTCGCGGACGTTGACGTCGTCGTCAACCACCACGATGAACTTGGTGTACATGAACTGGCGCAGGAAACTCCAGATGCCGAACATCACACGCTTGGCATGGCCCGGGTACTGCTTGCGGATGCTGACCGTCGCCAGGCGGTAGGAACAGCCCTCCGGCGGCAGGTAGAAATCGACGATCTCGGGAAACTGCTTCTGCAACAGCGGCACGAAGACTTCGTTCAGTGCGACGCCGAGCATTGCCGGCTCATCGGGCGGTTTGCCGGTGTAGGTGCTGTGGTAGATCGGTTGCCGACGCATCGTCAGGCGCTCGATGGTGAAGACCGGAAAGCGGGCCTGCTCGTTATAGTAGCCGGTATGGTCACCGTAGGGCCCTTCGAGCGCGCTTTCCTGTGGATCGATGCAGCCTTCGAGAACCACCTCGGCCGAAGCCGGCACCTGCAGATCGGAACCCAGACATTTCACCACTTCGCTCTTGGCACCGCGCAGCAGACCGGCAAACTGATACTCCGAGAGACTGTCAGGCACCGGTGTCACGGCAGCGAGAATGGTCGCCGGATCCGCCCCCAACGCCACTGCCAGCGGGAAAGGCTGGCCAGGATGCTGCAGGCAGTGCTCACGAAAATCGAGCGCGCCACCGCGGTGCGCGAGCCAGCGCATGATCACCTTGTTCCGACCGAGCACCTGTTGTCGATAGATGCCGAGATTCTGGCGCGTCTTGTGCGGTCCGCGCGTCACCGTCAGCCCCCAGGTGATCAGTGGAGCCGCGTCGCCCGGCCAGCAGAACTGGATCGGCAGACGCGCCAGATCGACCTCGGCACCCTCCCGGACCACTTCCTGGCAGGGTGCCGAGGAACGCACGCGCGGCGCCATGTTGAGCACCTGCCGGAGCACCGGCAGTTTGTCCCAGGCATCCTTGAGCCCTTTCGGTGGTTCGGGTTCCTTGAGATAGGCGAGCAGCTTGCCGACCTCGCGCAGGGCGACTACCGACTCCTGCCCCATGCCCAGCGCCACCCGCCGCGGCGTTCCGAACAGATTGGCCAGCACCGGAATGGCGTGCCCGCGCGGGTTCTCGAAGAGCAACGCCGGCCCGCCGGCGCGCAGCACGCGATCGCAGATCTCGGTCATCTCCAGGCGCGGATCGATCTCGACGCTGATCCGCCTGAGCTCGCCCAAGCCCTCCAGTTGCACGATGAAATCGCGCAGGTCATGATACTTCATCGGCTGCGCATCTCCGGCTACTGACGAGTGCGATAGGAATAGTGGCAGGCGACGCAGGCCGAGGTCAGCGAGGGCAGCGCAGCGATCGTCTTCTCCCGATCACCGCTTGCCGCGATGCGCGCAAAATCGCTCGCCGCCTTGTGGCCATCCATGCCGATCGCGTGCATCGCCACTGGCATGTGCGGTCCGGGACGGGCGTCGAAAGGCTGGCCGCGGTGCTTGCCCATGGCCGAAACGCCAAGTTCCCGCTCCGCGATCTCGCCAGCTTCCTTGAGTTTTCCGGCCGCCACCAGGCCGAGAATCTCGTTCAGGGCGAGCAGGCTGGCGCGCATCTCGGCGCGCAGATTGACCTCTGCCGCAAGCGGCATCGGCACCAGATGGCGGGTGTCTTCGGTCGCCTGCAGGGCGCTCGAGAGCAGCGCCAGGGCGCCGAACAGGCAAGTCTTCATCCGTTGATTCCTCCGGTGGCAAGATAATCGAGGGCAATGCCGGCGAAAACGCTGGCACCCAGCCAGTTGTTGTGCCGGAAGGCCTTGAAGCAGCGCTGCGGGTCGCGTTCGCGGATCAGCGTGTAATGATAGCCGGCGATGCCGGCAGCAACCGCCAGCCCGCCGTAGAACCAGGCGCCAAGGCCGGACTGCTGCCCGATCACGCCGATCAGGCCAAGCGCCAGTGCGTAACAGAGCATCACCACCGCCACATCGGCCCGGCCAAAGGTGATCGCCGAAGTCCGGATGCCGATCTTCAGATCGTCGGCCCGATCGACCATCGCGTATTCGGTATCGTAGGCAATCGCCCAGCAGACATTGGCCAGCAGCAGCCACCAGGCCTCCGCCGGCACGCGGCCGAGCTGGGCAGCGTAGGCCAGTGGAATGCCGAAGCCGAAGGCAACACCGAGATAGGCTTGCGGAATCGCCAGAAAACGCTTGGTAAAAGGATAGCTCGCAGCAAGGAACAGCGCCGCCGCGCAAAGACCGACCATCAGCCAGCTGCGCAGCGGCAGCACCAGCACGAAGGCACAGCCGACGAGGGCAGCAAACAGCAGCAAGGCCTCCCTGACCGAGACCCGGCCGGCGGCCAGCGGCCGATCGCGGGTGCGCGCCACATGCGGATCGAAGTTGCGGTCGGCGAGATCGTTGATCACGCAACCGGCCGAGCGCATCAGCACCGTCCCGAGCACGAAGATCCACACCACCAACCAGTCCGGCCGGCCCAGCGCCGACAGCCACAGGCCCCAAAGTGTCGGCCAGAGCAGGAGCAGGATGCCGATCGGCTTGTCGAGGCGCATCAATCGTTCATAGAGGTCGATCCGTTCGCGCAGTCTCTCACCCGTAGTTCCCATGGGCTTCATTCTAGCGCCAGTCACCCCGCAACCCGGTGACGATCTCCTGCAGATGCTCCGGCGTCGCCGCCTCCGGCGCCACCGGCCTGCCCACGGTCAGCGCGATCTTCGAGAACAGGCCACGGCGCAGCGGTTTGCTCATTGCCGGCCCGTCCTTGCGGCTGAAAAAGCTGCCCCACAGGCCCTGCAGCGCCAGCGGAATCACCGGCACCGGCGTCCGCTCGACGATGCGCTGTACCCCAGGCCGGAAGGGGTAGAGTTCGCCGTTGTCGGTGATCCGTCCCTCGGGGAAGATGGCCACCAGTTCGCCCGCCCCGAGGGCTCGCGCCACCTCCTCGAACGCCGCCTCCAGCATCGCCGCATCCTCTCGGGCCGGCGCAATCGGGATCGCATGCATGTGGCGAAAGATGAAGCCGATCAACGGTGTGCGGTAGATCCGGTAATCCATGACGAAACGGATCGGCCGACGGCTGGCGGCGGCGATCACCAGCGGATCGACGAAACTGACGTGGTTGCAGATCAGTACCGCCGGCCCCTCCTCAGGAATGTTTGCCGCCCCCTGCTGGCGCAGGCGGTAAATCGAGTGGATCAGCAGCCAGGCGATGAAGCGCAGCATGAACTCGGGCACCAGACTGTAGATGTAGACCGCGACCGCCGCATTGCACACCGCCGCGACACCGAACAGGGCGGGGATCGACAGGCCGTCGCCGAGCAGACCGGCGGCTGCCAGCGACCCGACAACCATGAACAGTGCCTTGAGGATGTTGTTGGCGGCGATGATGCGCGCCCGCATTTCGGGCGCGCTGCGCAGTTGAATCAGGGCGTAGAGCGGCACGATGAAGAAACCGCCGAACAGCCCGAGTGCGAAGAGATCGAACAGCACCCGCCAGGTCTCGTGCAGGGCGAGCAGGCCGCCCAGCGACAGCGGTACCCCGGCAGGCAGCCGGGTGGGCGAGGCAAAGGCCAGGTCGATGCCGAACAACGTCAGACCGATCGAACCGAAAGGCACCAGACCGATCTCGACATGACCCGCCGAAAGCCGCTCGCAAAGCAGCGAACCCAGCCCGATGCCGATCGTAAACACCGCCAGCAGAAGCGTCACCGAGGTTTCGCTTCCCCCCAGCACGTCCTTGGCGTAGGCCGGAAACTGTGCGAGAAAGAGTGCTCCGTAGAGCCAGAACCAGGAGATGCCGAGAATCGACAGGAAGACCGTACGGTTCTCGCGCGCAAAACCAATGTTACGCCAGGTTTCGGACAACGGATTGAGACTGACCTGCAGTTCCGGCGCCGGCGGTGGAGCCGTCGGAATGCCGCGGCTGCACAGGTAGCCCAGCAGTGCGACGACCAGGCCGGCATAAGCCACCCAGACGGGATGATCGGCTGCGCCGGCAAGCAGACCACCGGCCAGTGTGCCGACCAGGATGGCGACGAAGGTGCCGGCCTCGACCAGCGCATTGCCGCCGACCAGCTCATCCTCGCGCAGGTGCTGCGGCAGGATCGCATACTTGACCGGACCGAACAGCGTCGAATGGAGTCCGAGCAGAAACAGCGCGCTGAGCAGGACCGACAGGCTGTGCAGCGAGAAGCCGACCAGTGCGACGGCCATGATGAGGATTTCGAGCAGCTTCACCAGGCGAGCCAGCTTTGCCTTGTCGTACTTGTCGGCCAGTTGTCCGGCGGTCGCCGAGAACAGGAAGAACGGCAGGATGAAGATGCCTGCCGCGAGATTGGTCAGGACGCCCGGCGCGATGGCCGTCCACTTCGCGGCCTGGAAGGTGAGCAGCACGATCAGCGCATTCTTGAACAGGTTGTCGTTGAAGGCACCAAGGAACTGTGTCCCGAAAAAGGGTGCGAAGCGACGGACCTTGAGCAGACCAAACTGGGAACTCATGCATTCTTCCTTTCAAAGAAGCTTCGGGTCTCGAAGATCGCCGGGGGAAAGCGATGCCCGCGCCACGCCAGGTGCCGCTTGAGTACGAAATCGAAGAGCAGCGGATTATGCTGCCGGATCGCCTCGAGCAGTGGCACTGCCGTCGGTGCCAGCATGCCGTGCGCGGCAAACTCGTCGGGCAGGATCAGCGGCACGATTCCCGGCAGCGGGTAATCGGAGCCGTTGAGCAGGCGCGCCTGCCATTCACCCCGCTCGAGCAGGGTCTGCAGGACCGCGATGCTGCGGTTCCTTTGGGTCAGGGCCGAGATATCGGCATAAAGCAGTTTCTCATAACGCGCTTCGCCCATCATGCGGGAAAACAGAGCGAAGCAGGGAAGCTGCGGACCGTTCGCTCCGCGGTCCAGATCGACGGCCTCGCCGAGCGAGGCACAATGCGCCACCACCACGCGCACACCATGATCGAGCGCGCGCCGCAGCAACAAGGGGTTGCCGAAGGCCTGCCGGTCACTGCCACGCACCGCCTTCTCTTCGCCGGCGTGGCTGATCAGCGGCAGACCATGGGCGGCCAGCGCCGTATAAAAGCGATCGCACTGCGCTGACGACGGATCAATGCCCATCGCCGGCGGCAGCCATTTGACCGCCAGCGCGCCGCCCTCGACCGCGGCGGCAAGCTGCTCGACGCAGTCGGCCCGGTAGGGGTGAATCGATGCCGCCCAGGCAAAGTACTGCGGGTGACGGGCGGCAATCTGCCGAGCATAGGCGTTCGGCGTATAGAATGAAGTGAGCGCGGGGTCGGCCCGCCCGGTCGTATCGTGAAAGCGGTCGAAAGCGAACAACAGCAACCGGGCACCCGGCGCCAGCCCGTCGACCAGATTCTGCATGCGCTCGACGTAACTCTCGTCGACCCGCCCTGGCGCGTCATGCACGCAGCCGGCGTTGAGATAGAACAGGCGTTGTGTGTATTGCAACGGGTGGAAGAGGCTCTCCATCTGTGGATTCACCTCGATGCCGCTACCCGAATCGCCAGTACCCACCAGGTGTACATGACAGTCGAGAAACTGCGCCGGGTCGATCCCGGCCCAGGCCGAGTGGACCAGTCGTTCGATTCCGCCACCCTGTGGCAGCGATGCCCGGCAGTTGTTGAACAGCGCCCCGCGATGTTTGGTGACGACTCCCGAAAGAACGACGCCACCAGCCACCATGCCAGCCACCAGAAAGCTGCGCCGGTGCGGTTTCCTCCCCGCTCCCTGCCCTACCACGCGTGCCATCAGGTGGACTCCTCGACATAGGACAACACATTGCGCAAGGATTGTTCGAGAAACGACTTGTTGATCCAGAAATAGACCTCCTTGCCGAGCTTCTCGGAGAGCAAGACTTCGGCATCGCGCAAGGTCTTCAGATGATGCGACACCGTCGACCGGGCCAGCGTGGACACTTCAGCGATCTGGCCAACATTGAGACGCTCGCCGGGCTCGAAAAGCAGCAGAATTCGCTGTCGGTGCTGATCGCCAAGCGCAGCAAAAACCCTGGACATCGACCGCCACTCCTGCGGCATCATTCGCCCGTAATCACCCCGCATGGCCTGCCCTCGCCCAAGAAGCACCAGGAAAATCCAGAAACATATCGACTAGTGTAGTCATATCGACATTCAAGTCAAGCCAGATCGTGCATCCTGCCCGAGAATGTCAACCGGCTTCATGATCACCGGTGGACATCACGCTTATCGTCCGCCGTTGGCAACGAGGCTGCCTGCCGGGCGGGTCCGATGCAAGGGAGCAGACAATGATCGATGTGCAGTAATTATTCCAGTCGGGAGGTGGCGGTCACCCGGAGAACCGGGGCGTGTCAGCAGCAGATGCAAATTGACACAAGCCAGCGGTTGAAAGTTGATACACCGAGTCGAGAAGATCGGCGGATTTCAGGCACCGGTGATCTCGCATGAGGCCTATGGGGAAATTGAGGTCTTGCGGAAGCATGGATTCAGCCTGCGGCGGATAGCGACGACGGGGGGTTGCGCGGTACACGGTGCGTAGCCACTTGGCTGCGTGCAGGAAGTCGGCATACGAGCGGCCAAAGAAGCGTTTGACGAAGTTACGCCCTTACGAAAAACCTCCGCGTGGCAAGAGGCAGCACATCCGTCATGGCTCCCGGCAAACGTGCCCTACCGGGAGATCGCCGGGCAAGAAGTTGTCGGTTTTTGCCACCACGGCCGGATCAGATGCCACCGATCTTTCCGGCCCCCGTGAAGATTGCCGCGGCCACCAGACGGCCCAGGCGCGTACCGTTTTCCTCGAAGACTCTTCGAACGGACATCGCCGCCGCGGTGCGCAGTGCCGCGCGCGCCAACGTCCGAGCTCGGCTGCGACACCTCCGGGCATGAAGCCGAGTGCTCTGGCGCACGCGTCGATGCCCCGCAACCGGCCGCTGCTGACGGCCGCCGCGATCCTGTCCGGCGCCGTGACAACCGCCCGGGACGATGCTTGGTGCGTTGTTTTCGGCATGCCAGAGGAAGCGATCAAGCGTGGCACGGTCGACCGCTGCTGAACGGCGCACGCACACCATGCAAGTCGGGACTTCGGATGGAAAATGGCCACCCGACTCCCGGGGCGGGCACACCGTGATGCAGTTTGCGTTGCGCGCTCTGGCCTCGCGATTCACCAGGGTCATCAAGGATCAACGGGCCCACCCCACGACCCACAAAGACCACGCGCCGTCGTGCAATCATGAGAACCTCATGCCCACGTCGTCACCCTGCCAAGGGTGCCGCACCGCCGGGTCACGCATCTCGCTCCGGAAACGGCGATATTCCCCGCTATCGTGCATGAGCCGGGTTTTTCTGTATGCTTGAGTGCTCAGGCGATCGCCGAGGCTGGCGCAACGAGGATTGCTCCGCCTGTAGAGACACCAGCGAGGCCGAAATCGGGCACGCAGTGCTCAAGGAACTGTCCTCCGTACCGCGCGGTGATCGAGACCAGTCAGGTGTGTGGCGGCGATTTCCTGACAAGGTAACCGGCGACGCTCGGCAACACTGCGACTGGCCGGCGAGGAGACGTACTCCAGTCGCAGGGCCGGTCCGGCCGATGAAGTTGGCTCACTGACCCGGGCGCTGCGGATTTGAGCACGCTGGTCATGGTTCACCTGGACCACGCGGATGGAAAGGACGCATCACCCGGCGGCCGATTGCCGGCTGGCCCGGCTTGAGCGCAAGCGGTTGGGGGGTGCGGTGAGAGCGATTCGCCGGTACACGATGATCGGCAACAACCGGCGGCCGGCCCGCAAACACCAGCCGCCAGCGTGGCGGACTCACGTGGTAGCCGGCAAGCAGCATCGAAATGGCATCGTCTGCCGGCGACCACGACCGCGCCTGGCATCCCGCGCGCAAAGACGCCGCTTATCTGGAGAACGTATATGAAACTCGCGGAATGGGGAATCAAGACACGCCTGGTCGTGCTCGCGGCGGTTGCCGTACTCGGTCTTGCCCTGCTCGGCGGCGGAGCACTCGACGGGCTGCGCCGCACCATGCTGCAGGACCGGCAGGAAAGAACTCAGCTTCTGGTCGAAACGGCCGGCGGCGTGATTGCCCACTTCCACGACCTCAGCCAGAATGGCGCGCTGAGTGACGAAGAGGCACGCAAGCAGGCCGCCGAGACCCTGCGCCGCATGCGCTACGGCGAAGGGGAGTACTTTTTCGTCCTCGACACGCAGCACAACTTCGTGATGCATCCGGCCAAACCCGCACTGGAAGGAAAAAGCGGCGCCGAGATGCGCGACCCGAACGGCAAGCTGATCATTCAGGAACTGGTACGCACCGCGCTCGGCAATGAGCGCGGCGGCGTGTTTGACTACGCCTTTGCCAAGCCGGGCAGTGACAAGCCGGTTGCCAAGATCAGTTATGCCGCCGCCTTCAAACCCTGGGGATGGGTTTACGGAACCGGCCTCTATCTCGACGATGTGGATCGCGCCTTCCACAGCCAGGCGATCAATTTTCTGCTCATCATCGCGCTGGTCATCGCCTTCCTGGCAATCGTTGCCTGGTTGATCGGCCGCAGCGTACTGCGACAACTGGGCGGCGAGCCAGCCGCTGCCTCGGCCATCGCTCTACGCATCGCGGCCGGCGATCTGGCACAGGCGGTACAAAGCAGGGGCATGATCGGCGGCAGCCTGGTTCATTCGATGGCTCAGATGCAGGATCGTCTGCGCAGCATGATCGCCGAAATCGACCGTCTGGCGGCCACGCTGACCAACCGGGCGAACGAGATTTCCGTGGCGACCGGCGAGATCCGTCGTGCTGCCGAAGAACAGGTGGACTCGACATCAGCCACCGCAGCCTCGATCGAAGAACTGATGGTGAGCATCAACGAGGTGGCACAGAATGCCCGCGCCACCGTTGACAGATCCCATGCCGCAGCCAACTGTGTCGAGCAAAGCCGGGTGCTGCTCAGCGAGTCGGCCAGCGAAATCGAGAAGGTTTCGGCCATCGTCGCGCGTTCGTCGGGACAGATCCAGCAGTTGGCAACCCGCTCGCGGGAAATCGGCGGGATCGCCGGCGTGATCAAGGAGATCGCCGAACAGACCAACCTGCTGGCGCTCAATGCTGCGATCGAGGCGGCGCGCGCCGGCGAACAGGGGCGCGGTTTCGCGGTGGTGGCCGACGAAGTGCGCAAGCTAGCCGAACGGACGAGCAAGGCGACGAGCGAAATCGGCGCGGTGGTTGCCAGCGTGCAGGCGGACACCGAAATGGTGGTCGGTGCGATGGAGGAAGCGGTCCCACAGGTGGCGCGCAGCGTCGAACGGGCACGCGAAGCCGGCAGCATGCTCGACGCCGGCCACCGTCAGGCACTCGAATCGAGCCAGTGCGTGCAGGAAGTGGCAAAGACGACGCGCGAGCAGGCCGCAGTCACCGACGACATCGCGCGACACATACAGAAGATCGCCTCGATGACCGAGGAAACCAGCGCCAGCACGCAGGCCAATGCCGCCGCCGCTGCCGAGCTCAATGGTCTGGCTGGCCAGTTGCGCTCGGCTGTCGCCAGTTTCCGTGTCGGCTGACTGGCTGTCAGGGGCTTGCGGAAGCAGCGACTTCAGGCCTTGAGCAGTTCCTCCCGATTGCCCAGCCAGCGCTGCAGGTGGCGAGTCGCGCGCTCGGGAGCGCTGCGCAGCAACTGCGCCGCCATCGCCTGCGCCAGCTCGACGAGGTCGGCATCGCTTTCGAGATCAGCGTAGCGCAACAGCGGCACGCCCGACTGGCGGCTGCCGACGAACTCGCCAGGACCACGCAGGTGCAGGTCCTGGCGGGCGATCTCGAAACCATCGGTGTACTCGAAGATGATCTTCAGGCGTGCCCGCGCCGTGGCCGACAACGGTGACTGGTAGAGCAGGACGCAGAGCGAATCATGGACGCCACGGCCGACGCGGCCGCGTAGCTGGTGGAGCTGGGCGAGGCCGAAGCGCTCGGCATGTTCGATCACCATCAGGCTGGCGTTGGCGACGTCGACCCCCACTTCGATGACCGTCGTCGCGACCAGCACGTCGATCTCGCCGGCGACAAAGGCGGCCATCACGGCTGCTTTCTGCTCGCCGCGGAGACGACCATGTACCAGGCCGATGCGCAGCCCGGCGAGTTCGGCACTCAGTGCGGCATGGGTGTCGAATGCTGCCTGCAGGTCGAGCTTGGCGGACTCCTCGATCAAGGGGCAGACCCAGTACACCTGGCGTCCCGCAGCGACCACGGCGCGCACCCCGGCGATCACCTCATCGCGCCGTGCATCGGAGAAGAGCCGGGTTCTGACCGGTGAGCGACCCGGCGGCAGCTCGTCGATCAACGAAATGTCCAGATCAGCGTAATAGCTCATCGCCAGGGTGCGCGGAATCGGCGTCGCCGACATCATCAACTGGTGCGGGTTGGCCCCCTTGCGCTGCAGATCGAGCCGCTGGCGGACACCGAAGCGGTGTTGCTCGTCAACGATGACCAGCCCGAGACGGGCGAAGTCCACGTTTTCCTGGATCAGGGCGTGCGTGCCGACGATCAGTTGCGCGGTGGTCGCCGCCTGCTGCTGTTTCGCCCGCCTGAGCTTCCTGCCCAGACTGCCGGCCAGCCACACCATCTCGATTCCCAGCGGTTCGAGCCAGGCCGAGAATTTGAGGAAATGCTGTTCGGCGAGAATCTCGGTCGGTGCCATGAACGCCGCTTGGTACCCGGCCTCGATCGCCTGACAGGCCGCCAGTGCGGCAACGATCGTCTTGCCGCAGCCGACATCGCCCTGCAGCAGACGCTGCATCGGGCTGGACTGATCGAGATCGGCGGCAATTTCGGCCGCCACCCGCCGCTGCGCACGCGTCAGGGCGAAGGGTAGCGAGGCTTCGAGAGTGCGGGTCAGCCTTCCTGCGACGTGCAGGCGCGGCGCCCCGTGACGCCGCCGGGCCAGGTAGACGTGGCGCAAGGAGAGCTGCTGCGCCAGCAACTCGTCGAACTTGATGCGTCGCCAGGCGGGGTGGCTGCGGCTTTGCAGGGCGGCTTCCGGCACCTCCGGCGGCGGTGCATGCAGCAGCATCAGCGCCGTGCCCAGTGTGGGAAAGGCGTGCGCGCTGCACCAGTCGGCGTCGAGCAGTTCGCCGAGATCGGCCTCGCCCAGTTCCTGGGCGATCAGCTTGCGCAGGACGCCCTGGCTGAGGCCAGCCGTGGTCGGATAGACCGGGGTCAGCGACCGCGGCAGCGGTTCATCGCCGGTCAGAACCCGGTAACGCGGGTGGACCATCTCCGCACCCTGCAAGCCTGGACGAATCTCGCCGAAGATGCGCAGCCTGTGCCCTTCGCTGCACGCCGCTTCGAGCGCCCGCTGCTGGCTGGCGTAGAAACTCAGGAAACGCAGCTCGAGCACCCCTCCGCTCGCATCACCGACCCGGACCACCAGTTGTCGTCGCGGCGCCAGTCTGAGCGAAACGGCGAGCACCTGCGCCTCGATCTGTACCGGCACGCCGGGCCGAGCCTGCGCGACTCCAATGACGCGCGTCTCGTCGTCGTAACGCAAGGGAAGATGCAGGATGAGATCTTCGCGTCGTTCCAGACCCAGCTTGCGCAACCGGCTCCGGATGGCCGGCGGCGCCTCGATCGCATTCTGGCCCGGCATCAGCCCCCGAGCACCATGATGGCATCCGCCTCGACCAGCGCGCCGCGCGGCAGCGAAGCCACGCCAACCGCAGCACGGGCCGGGAACGGTTCGGAGAAATAGCAGCCCATGACCTCGTTCACCGTCGTGAAGTGAACCAGGTCGGTGAGGTAGACGTTGAGCTTGACGACATCGGCCAGCGAGCCGCCGGCGGCTTCGGCAACTGCCTTGAGATTGTCGAACACGCGAACGATCTGCGCGTCGATGCCGTCGACCAGCTTCATGCTGGCCGGCTCAAGGCCGATCTGCCCCGAAAGATAGACCGTTGCGCCAACCTTGACCGCTTGCGAATAGGTGCCGATGGCGGCCGGCGCATGCGGTGTCGAAATGATGGTTCTGGTCATGGTACTGTTCTCCACAAGCTGTCGGGTTGAAAGGGGAGATATTAAACCGCAAGCATGGCCGGCACCATCATCGCGAGCAACGGCAATCGCCTTCTCGCGTCTGTTGCATTCATGCAACATCTGTGGTAACCAGTTGAAACATCTCTCCAAGTTCGAGTGTAGAATCATGCGACCGGTGCACGTGGAACTCGCCGTTTCATCGATATGGCCGTCAATATTTTTTCTTGGGGGAGACGCGGAAATGTTGAACAGAAGGACTTTAATGGTTCGCACGATACCGGCGCTGATTGCCGCTTCCTTGTCCGGTTACGCCGGCGCCTCGGGCTTCCAGTTGATGGAGCAGAACGCCAGCGGTCTCGGTGTCGCCTACGCTGGATCGGCGGCGGTGGCGGAAGATGCCAGCACCATCTTCTGGAACCCGGCGGGGATGGCCTATCTGCCGAAAGGAAAAATGCAGGTGGTCGGCGCACTGAATGCCGTCAGGCCTTCGGCCAAGTTCAGCAACGACGGGTCGGTCAACCCGGCGGGGATCTACGGCACCGCCGGCAATGGTGGCGACGCCGGCAGTTGGGCTTATGTCCCGAGCCTGTATTTTGCGATGCCGATCAACGATCAGATCAGCATCGGCCTCGGCATCAATGGTCCCTTCGGTCTGGCGACCGAGTATGACGACGACTGGGTTGGCCGCTTCCGCGCCATCAAGTCGGATGTCAAGACCATGAACATCAACCCGTCGATCTCGTTCAAGCCGAACGAGATGTGGGCTCTGGGCTTCGGGATCAGCGCCCAGAAGCTCGACGGCACCTTCAGCAACAACGTCAACGCCAGCGGTGCCCTGTGTGCCGGGCTCGGCGCTCCGGCCTTGTGCGGCCCGGCGGGCGCCCTGCGTAACCTCGAGGGTTACGGCAAGATCGAAGGCGACGACTGGGGCTGGGGCTACAACCTGGGCGTCATGTTCCAGCCCTCACCGGCCACCCGGGTCGGCCTGTCGTATCGCTCGGCGATCAAGTACAAGGTCACCGGTGACGTGAAGTTCGACCGCCCGACGGTCACCACCCTGCCGCCGGCACTGAACGCCCGCGCCAACGCAGCGCTCGCCGCAGGCCTGTACAACGGCAATGTCGAAGCCGACATCAAACTGCCGGACACGGCCATCCTCAGCGTCTGGCAGCGACTCAGCGACCGCTGGGAGATGATGGGCGACATTTCATGGACCGGCTGGGCAAAGATCCAGGATCTCACCTTCGTGCGCACCGACGGGGCGGCTGACGGCCGCACCCTTTCCAGCACCGAGGAAAACTGGCGCAATACCTGGCGGGTGGCACTGGGCGGTGCCTATCAATTCAATGATCAGTGGAAGTTCCGTGCCGGGGTTGCCTACGACCAGTCTCCGGTACACGACTCGGAGTTCCGCACGCCGCGCCTGCCTGACAACGACCGCACCTGGCTGGCACTCGGCGCGCAATACAAGCCGACCAAGGACTTGGTCCTCGATATCGGTTACAGCTACATCTGGGTCAAGGATTCCTCGATCAGCGACAGTGGTGGCGTAAACGCCACGCAAGCGGCCAACGTGGCGGCCTACGGCTGGCTCAAGGGCAACTACAGCAACAATGTCAACATTCTTGCCGTACAGGGCAGCTACAGCTTTTAGTCGTTCCGGCAACCGCGACGGTGCAGGCCGTCGCGGTTTTTTTTCGCCTGCGGGATCTGCCCTCCCGAGCAGATCCTTGCCCCCTCCCACTTCGGACCTTGCCGGACAGCCCAAAGCGATGGCGACCAACGCACTGATCAGCAACCTCGAAAAACTGCTCGGTGGCCCGCGCGACGGTGCGCTGCTGCGCTACTCGCTGGGCAACGAGCATCTCAAGGCGGGCAACCCCGAACAGGCGGTAGCCCACCTGCGAACAGCCGTCGAACAGGACGCGCGCTACTCGGCTGCCTGGAAGTCGCTCGGCAGGGCACTACACGAAAGCGGCCGCCCGGGCGAAGCGCTCGCGGCGTACGAGCAGGGGATCCTGGTTGCCGAAGCGCGCGGCGACATTCAGGCGGCCCGCGAGATGACCGTATTTGCCCGGCGCCTGCGTCGCCAAATGCCGACCGCCGGCGACTGAAGGACTACTGTTTCGCACCCCTGGCCGGCAAGATCACGGTTTCGACACCGTGCTTCTGCATTTCCCGGCGAGCGGCCTCGGCCTCAACACGGGTCTTGAACGGACCGGCCTGCAGACGCAGCTCGATGCTTGCCGGAATACCCGCCTGCGCCAGCCTGGCCTGCGCTTCTTCGGCGCGCCGCAGGTCGGGCAGCACGGCGGATTGCAGAACAGGCCCCGCCAGCGGTCTGGCTGTGGCGGTGGCCGCTGGTCCACTGGTCGCCGGCGGGATGACCGCCGGCTCGCCGCCCGGCGGGGTGGCGGGCGCCGCCGGCGATGGTTCGATGGCCGCCCCGCTGGCCTGCGGTTCGGCGGTGGTCAGCGGCGGCGCCACGTGCTTCCCGGTCGTCGTTTCAGCGCCGGCCGCGACGATCGCCGGCGCCTCGACTGACGGTGCGACGGCTGGTGCAGCCGGCGCCAGGTCCTTCCTCCGCACCGGAACGGGTTCGGTAAACAGCGTACTCGTGTTGACCGGATCATCGGACGGCAGCAGGGAATCGACCAGCGGCAGCGCGCCCAGCAGGAGCACCAGCAGCAAACCGGCAAGACCGAGGCGCCGACGCAACTGACGTTCGATGACGGCCGACGCGACACCGACCACCGGCGTTTCCTGGTCGCTGCCACCTGGCGGTCTGCCGGTGCGCCGTCGAAAAACCCTCTGACGCTCCGCCCCTGCCCTAAAGGGTGGCACGGCGGTTGCGCGCCAGCGCCACCACCAGATCTGCCTCGGCGCGGGCAATGCCGCAGCGATGCGCAATGGCGGTCGCATCATGGCCCTGCATCGCCATCTGCATCGCATCGTTGTACAGCGGCGAAGCACCCGGTGCCGCCCCTTGCGCCGACGACTGGCGTCGCCAATCCTCGCGCGCGGCGAGCACCTCGGTGCGCAACTCGTCCACCTCGCAGCGCAACTGATAAACCTCGCGTTGCAGGACATCGATCACCGCCTGGCCAGGAAGCTCCGCTGGCGGCTCGTTCCAGGGAAAACCGG
>NZ_JAEUOL010000179.1 GCF_016789985.1 Accumulibacter sp. | reverse complement strand
ACCATTGGAGTGTCCGCAAAGCCTATCGCAGTGCCCTTTCCTGGTTCAAACGCGGCATCCGCCTTCTCTTGAGACGCGCTGCCAGCGCACTGCCTCTTCCCAAGTTCTTTCAGGGGGCCGAAACATGATAGGTGGTAAGCGTTCCCGGCCCGCACCCTTGACATCTCCAGCAAGTCCGGTGTCATCGTCCTGGCTTCCGGCCCGTTGTCCTTGCCGGCCTCGAACGCCTTGACCCAGTTGCGCAGCGTCTGGTCGCTGATCCCCGGTTCCCTCGCACGGCACCAATGCCCTGGCCGACCTTGACCCGCTTCACGGCCAACTCCCTGAACTCCGCCGCGATCTCCCGTTTCGGTCTCTTCCACTTCTTCTTTCCTTCCCGTTTGCCGGGACGTTATACCCCATCTCCTGGAAGACGAAATTTCGGGGGGAAGCTCAGAAACGGCCGCATTCGAAACTCGGCCACTGCTCTCCCGTTCAATTACTGGAGCATTGGATCAGTCAGCGCCCTCCGGAAAAACTGGTCGCATGAAACACCTCCTTGGGAAGGCGAAAAACCGAGGGAAGCTCATCAGATACGCGGCGCACTGGCATAGCGCACATCACGCGTCTCGATGTGTCGGACAAGAAAGGTGAGTAACCTGCGTGCCTGATTGGGAATGAGTTCGGTCCGGCCGGTACGGTGCGTGGCGAGCAGCGCTGCGAGCGAGTCGAGCATGTCGGCGTGGTCTTCGACATGATCGTCGAAGTCGTCATGGCTATCGAGGCGCATCAACAGTTCCTCGGAGAGAAAATGCGCCTGGCTGTAGTCGACCAGGCGCTCGAGGATGAGCTCGATCTGCGCCGCTTCGACATGCGCCTCGACCGCATCACAGAGCGCATTGATCAGGCCCAGCTGGATGCGATGCTCGCCATCCATGGTCGGGTTGCCGGTCGGTGTGGGAAGGGGGAGGTCTGACATCACATTCTCCGATCCAGGGATTGGAGGGCTGGGTGGCCAGGGCTAATCGGGAAGTGTGGCAGGGCAAAGGAACCTGCCGTACCTGTTTTGCCCGCGACCAACCGTGGAGTACAGCCCTGGTGCGTACATTGACCGATCGCCCCGAAGACCATCGGGCGGAACGAGCGGTGGTGTTTCTGGCAGCCGGCGTGTTGAGCACGCGCAGCCTGCCCGGCGACAGCTCCGAAAGGTCGGCGGCCAGTACCTGCAGCCGACGCCTTTGCGCTTGACCGGTCGGACCTTCAGCCATCGGAGGTCAGCCACGACAAGAGGGCTGTCGCCGCTTCCTCCGCACCGGTGGGAACGGGCGGTTGAGGCGGCGCTTGCCGCCACAGGGCAGCAAGCGCCGGCGCAATGATGCCGGCGAGCAGGTCGGCTGCGCTGATTTCCCGGCACTGGCCGTACGTTTCGAGCCAGTCGATCAGGCAGTCCTGCTCGGGCCATTCCTGCCGCCGAATGTAGAGCACCGGGGTGCCGTTGCAGGCAGCCTCGGCGAATGTACCGTAACCAGGTTTGGCGATCACGGCATCCACCGAACGCAGCAGATCGGGCATCGCCAGCCCGAGGGTCTCGAAATCGCTGGTGTTCGGCTGTCTCGACTGCCAGGCTTGCGGGACCAGCCAGTGGATGCCGTTCATTGTCGGCCAGCCGGCGAGCGGCAGTTCCTTGTTGATGCCGCCAAAGGCGATCAGCACCAGGCGTTCGTCGCCCGGGCAGGCGACTTCCCGTCGCAAATGCTGCCGCCGATCCTCGCCAAGCGCGGCAACCGGACCGATACTTCGCCTGCGGGACAGGTCTTCCATCGCCATTCCCGGAGTCAGACGCAGGAAACACTCGGCACCGTTGTAGGCGGCCAGCATCTGGTGATGCACCTCCGCGGCCCAGTCCTGGCCAGCGAAAAAGTGGGCAAAGAGCTCGGCCCAATTGAGGGAGCACGCCGCTACCGCAGGAATCCCGGCGCGTGCCGCGCCGGCCAGTGGCAAATAGGCGATGTCGCTGAACACCAGCGTTGGCCGCAGGGTGGCCAGAAATTGCGCTTCCTGCTCGACCAGCCTGTCCCAGGCAGAATGTTGTTGGCGGTAAGCCTGCGCCGTTGCCGCCAGGTCGACGCACATGGCATCAAGCATCACGTAGCCGAAGTCGCTGCTACCCGCCAGGTGAGTGAGAGCGTGGTGCAGGCGGGCCCGCAGCAGTTCGGTCGAGAGCCCGCTGCGCAGCGTGAGGCGCAGCCTGGGCAAACGCGCAGCCAAGGCATTGATGATCGGGGCCGCTTGTGCCAGGTGGCCGAAGCCGTGCGCCGAGATATCGACGAAGAGGTGAGGAGCAGACATCATCCTGCCTGCCTCAGACGAAGCGTGCAAGCATCGCACCCGGCAATTCTGCCGGCCAGGGGATCCACACGCGATGACCGTTGCCTGGCGCGACACGAATGTCGGCGCCGTCGGCGCTGTGCATGCGATTCAGGGCGAGCTGGCGGTTGCCCGACGGATGGATGATTTCCAGGCGATCACCCACCGAGAAGCGGTTCTTGACCTCGATCAGGGCGCGCTGCTTCTGCCCATCCCAAGTCAGCACATCGCCAACGTAGCGGCTGCGGCCCGATTCCGAATGTCCGCGCAGATAATTCTGTTTTTCGTGCTCGTGGTGGCGCTGATAGAAACCATCGGTGTAGCCGCGGTTGGCGAGGCCTTCGAGTTCGCCGAGCAGGGCCGGATCGAACGGGCGACCGGCAAGCGCGTCATCGAGCGCCCGGCGATAGACCTGTGTGCTGCGTGCCACGTAATAGGGGGACTTGGTGCGCCCCTCGATCTTCAGCGCGTCGACCCCGATTTCGAGCAGACGCCCGATGTGCTCGACGGCGCGCAGATCTTTCGAGTTCATGATGTAGGTACCGTGCTCATCCTCATCGATGGGCATCAGTTCGCCCGGGCGCTCCTTTTCCTCCAGCAGCCAGCCGCGCGTTCCGGTGCTGAGCGTCACAGCCTCCCGCAGGTCACCCGTCGCGTCATGCTCTGCTGCCTGCAGCCGATAGCCCCAGCGGCACGAGTTGGTACAGCTTCCTTGGTTGGGATCGCGATGGTTGAAGTATCCGGAGAGCAGGCAGCGGCCCGAATAGGCGACGCACAACGCACCATGCACGAAGACCTCGAGTTCGATGTCGGGGCACTGCTGACGGATTTCGGCCACTTCGTCGAGCGACAATTCGCGTGACAGTATGACCCGTCGGATGCCGAGCCTCTGCCAGAAGCGCACCGCGGCAAAGTTCACCGTATTTGCCTGCACCGAGAGGTGCACCGGCATCGCCGGCCAGGTCTCGCGAACCAGGTCGATCAGCCCGGGGTCGGCCATGATCAGCGCGTCGGGTTTGCGTGCGATGACGGGGGCCATGTCCGCCAAGTAGGTATGGACCTTGGCATTATGCGGCAGGACGTTGCTGACCACGTACAGCTTGCCGCCTGCCGCGTGTGCCTCGTCAATCCCCCGGGCCAGTGCGTCGAGGTCACCAAAGTCGTTATTGCGCACGCGCAGACTGTAGCGCGGCTGGCCCGCGTACACCGCATTGGCACCGAAGGCGAAGGCGGTGCGCAGCATGGCCAGTGAACCGGCGGGAGCGAGCAATTCGGGAGGCGGAACCAAGACTTGTGTGGCAGACATTCGGGGTGGGTGGCGGAGAGGGTAGAATGCGACGAGACCAAATCTTACTCCCATTTCCCAGATCGCCCCGCCATGTCTGAAGAGATCCTGATCAACTTCACACCGCAGGAAACGCGCGTCGCCGTCATGCACCAGGGCGTCGTGCAGGAACTGCATATCGAACGCAGCGCCAGCCGGGGTTTCGTCGGCAACGTCTACGTCGGACGCATCGTGCGTATCCTGCCCGGCATGCAGTCGGCTTTCATCGACATCGGACTGGGACGCACTGCCTTTCTCCACGTGGCCGACATCCGCGAGCCGCGCCCCAGCGACGAGCCCTTGCGGCCGATCGAGCGCCTCCTCTTCGAAGGGCAAAGCATTCTCGTGCAGGTAATCAAGGATCCGATGGGCAGCAAGGGCGCACGGCTGTCCACGCAGGTCTCGATCGCCGGGCGAATGCTGGTCTACCTGCCGCAGGACAAGCATATCGGCATTTCGCAGCGGATCGAGCGGGAAGCGGATCGCGAAGCGCTGCGCGAGAAACTCGGTCGTCTGGTGCCGGGTGAAGAAACCGGCGGTTTCATTGTACGGACGATGGCCGAAAGCGCCAGCGAAGCCGAACTGGCGAAGGACATCGAATACCTGCGCAAACTCTGGCGCGATATTCAGTTGCAGTCGACCACGGCAGCCCCTCCTTCCCTGCTCTATCAGGAACTGTCGCTCGCGCAGCGCGTCCTGCGTGATTTCGTCAATCCGGAAACGGCGCGTATCGTCATCGATTCGCGCGAGAACTTCCAGAAGCTGAGCGTTTTTGCCGCCGAGTACACACCGACCGTCGCCCCCCTGCTCGAGCACTACATCGGAGAGCGGCCGCTGTTCGACCTGCATGGCGTCGAAGACGAGATCCAGAAAGCGCTTGCCCGTCGCGTCGACTTGAAGTCGGGTGGCTATCTGATCATCGACCAGACCGAAGCGATGACCACCATCGACGTCAATACAGGCGGCTTTGTCGGCGTGCGCAACTTCGACGACACCATCTTCAAGACCAATCTCGAAGCCGCTCAGACCATCGCCCGCCAGTTACGTCTGCGCAACCTCGGTGGCATCATCATCATCGACTTCATCGACATGGAGAACGAAGAGCACAGGACGGCGGTGCTCAGCGAGTTCAACAAGGCACTGGCACGTGATCATACGCGCCTGACGGTCAACGGGTTCACCGCACTGGGCCTGGTCGAGATGACCCGCAAACGGACACGCGAATCGCTTGCCCATGTGCTGTGTGAAGAATGCCCGACCTGTGGTGGTCGCGGCGAAGTCAGGACGGCACGCACGGTGTGTTACGAGATCCTGCGCGAACTGCTGCGCGAAGCGCGCCAGTTCAACGCGCGCGAGTATCGGGTCCTCGGCAGCCAGGCGGTGATCGACCGCTTCCTGGACGAGGAATCACAGGGTCTGGCAATGCTTTCAGACTTCATCGGCAAACCGATCTCGCTGCAGGCCGAGCCCAGTTATTCGCAGGAGCAGTACGACATTGTTCTGATGTAGGGTTTCACGGCCTCCCACCCCGTCTCACTTGCCACACAAAAATCCTAATAAAACAATGAGTTTTGCGGGTTTGTGCATTTTGACGTCTCATGCTGTCCTGCCAATATTGGGTAGCTAAGCGGGTAGCCAGAATCATGACTGCACTTCGGAACAATGGATGTGCACGTGGCACGAGACAAGGGGCAATTAACGGACCTGCAGATCAGGCACTGGATCAAGGCGGGCACGCCGCTGGCCAAGGCTGACGGCGATGGCCTGACGTTCACGCTCTCCACAGCAGGTGCAGCCTGCTGGGTTCTCCGTTACCGCTACGGCGGGCGGCGCCGTGAGCTGTCGATTGGCCGGTATCCCGACATCAGCCTGGCCGAAGCGCGCGGCATTGCCACCATCAAGCGCGCCGAAATCATGCAAGGCGGCAAGCCGGCCGCCGATAAGCGGAAAGCCAAGGCTACTGCGGCCAAGGACTGGACGGTGCGCGAGCTGGTCAAGGACTGCCGGGCGGAAGAAGCTGGTGAGCCTGGCCGGGAGCACCCAGGTGAGCTACGGGCGCCACCTCAAGCGCATCGAGAACCGGCTTGGCGCGCTGTCGGTTCGCGAGATCCAAGCCGCTGACGTGGTCGCGCTGATCGAAGCCAGTTCCCCGACCTGGGACGAGTCCAACATGCTGCTGATCGCTGCCAAATGCCTGTTCACCCACGACTGCGGCAAACGGCTGGTCAATGCGAAGCCCTGCCACGGCATCATGCTTTCGGCGTTGCTGGGAGAACGCCCTCCGAAGCGTCAGCGCCTGATGCTGACCAAGGACGAATTACACTTTCTGTTGAACGCCGGCATGCGCTGGCGCAATATGTTGACCATCCGCATCTTGCTGGCGACCGCGATGCGCAGCGCCGAACTCTACAAGGCGAAATGGGAGGACGTTCACCTCGATGAGGCGCGCTGGCGCATTTCCAAGAGCAAGACTGGCGCGGCAATGGATATTCCTCTTCCGCTTGTCGTCGTCGGGTGGTTCCAGGAACTGCGTGAAATGGCCGGCGAATCGGCCTATGTGCTGCCTACCTGGATGCGGGACTGAGCTGCGCGAAACGGTGGCGACACTTACGTCTGCAAGGACAGCATCCGCGCAGCAATCGGCTACTGGCTCGATACCGAAAAGCCCGCAGTGCGTCCCTTCACCCCGCACGATTTGCGCAGCACGATGAAGTCCCACATGCGTGCACTCGGCGTGCCCAGGGATATCTCGGAAATGTGCCTGAACCACAAGCTGTCGGGTGTAGAGGGCATTTACGACCGGTATACCTATTTCGACGAGTGCAAGGAGGCGCTGGAGAGGTGGGCGCAATTTCTTGTGGCCTGCGAGGTTGCGGGCGATGCGGAGCAGATCACTGGGGCAATGGTGGGTCAGGGGGCTGGCTGACTGATTCTTAAGGCGCTACGTCAGGGACACTGGAAACCCATTGAAGGCTTTGAAATGCAACTCTTTGCAGGATGATGAATCGCAGGCAATAGCCAGCGCTCAGGACGGTCAGCGTGAAATCGGCACGTCGGCCATTTCAGGGGTTTACCCCGTTTTGTGTGGAACGAGGGCCATCTGGTCAAACGGCGGAGTGGGCAAGTGAGCGAGTTTTCCGGCGACGAGATAGGCCATGGCGATGAAGTTTTCGACCCGGCGGTAGCCGCGAGCGCGGGCTCGCGCTTCCTGAAGTGCGCGGTTCATGGCCTCGACGCGACCGTTGTGCTTGCCGGCTTCGAAGCCGTTGAG
>NZ_JAEUOL010000161.1 GCF_016789985.1 Accumulibacter sp. | reverse complement strand
AGCAGATAGGCGATGCCGCCCTTGCCGGACTGACTGTTGACCCGGATCACCGAATCGTAGCTGCGGCCGACATCGGCCGGGTCGATCGGCAGGTAGGGGACGCTCCACGGGTCGTCCGCCTGCTGTGCGCCGAAACCCTTGCGGATGGCATCCTGGTGCGAACCGGAAAAGGCCGTGAATACCAGGTCGCCGACGTAGGGATGGCGTGGATGGATGGGCAGGCGGCTGCAGTGTTCGACGGTCCGTGCCACCGCGTTGATATCGGAGAAGTCGAGACCGGGCGAGATTCCCTGGGTGTACAGGTTGAGCGCCAGGGTCACCAGGTCGACGTTGCCGGTACGTTCGCCGTTGCCGAAGAGACATCCTTCGACGCGCTCGGCGCCGGCCATCATCGCCAGTTCGGCGGCAGCCACCGCCGTACCGCGGTCGTTGTGCGGATGGACGCTGAGGATGATGCTGTCGCGGCGCGCCAGCTTGCGGTGCATCCACTCGATCTGGTCGGCATAGACGTTCGGTGTCGTCACCTCTACGGTGGTCGGCAGATTGAGGATCACCTTGTCCTCCGTGGTCGCCCCCCAGGCCTCGGTCACGGCGTTGCAGATTTCGAGCGCAAAGTCGAGTTCGGTCGCGGTGAAGGTTTCCGGGCTGTATTCGAGTACCCATTCCGTCTGCGGGCATTCTGCCGTCAGTTCCCTGACCAGGCGCACGGCGCTGACCGCCATGTCCACCACGTCCGCCTTGCTCATCCCGAAGACGTTCTCGCGGAAGGGCTTCGAGGTGGCGTTATAGACATGGACAATCGCCCGGCGGGCGCCGGCGAGCGATTCGATAGTGCGGTGGATGAGGTGCTCGCGCGCCTGAGTGAGCACCTCTATGGTCACGTCGGCAGGGATATGACCGCCTTCGATGAGCTGCCGGACGAAGGCGAAGTCGGTCTGCGAAGCCGACGGGAAGGCCACTTCGATTTCCTTGAAACCGATACCGCAGAGAGTGCGAAACAGGCGCATCTTGCGCTCGACGTTCATCGGTTCGAACAGCGCCTGATTGCCGTCGCGCAGGTCGGTGCTCATCCAGGTCGGCGCGGCGCTGATCGTACGGTTCGGCCATTGCCGATCGACCAGCCCGACGGGTGGGAAGGGGGAGTACTTGCTTGAAGGGTTCTGCAACATGGCGGTGGCTCCTCGAGTTCTCTGCTGGAAGATATTGACGTGCAGAATGCTACCCGCAATGCTCCGGCAGGTGCTTGCGTTGTTGCCCGGATCTGGGCTGCATTCGGGCAGAAAATTGCGCAGACATGCCCGCATGTTAAAATTTATTCCAGTTTATTCTGGAGACGTGGAATGGCGTGCAATAGCGTGGCACTCGACCGTTTTGACCGCAGAATCCTGCAGGTCCTGCAGGAGGAGGGCCGGATCAGCAACCAGGAGCTGGCCGACCGTATCGGCCTGTCGCCATCGCCCTGCCTGCGCCGGGTGCGTGCACTCGAAGAAGCTGGCCTGATCATCGGTTATCGGGCTCTGCTTGACCCCAGGGCGCTGGGTTTGTCGCTGATGGCGCTGATCCATATTTCGATGGACCAGCACACGCCCGAGCGTTTCGGTCAGCTCGAGGCGGCGATCAGCGAAATCCCGCAAGTGATGGAATGTCTGCTGATCACCGGCCAGGCGGCCGACTACCAGCTCAAGGTGGTGGTGCAGGACATGGACGCCTACCAGGATTTGCTGCTCAATCGGATTACGGGGATCAAGGGGGTGACCGGCGTGCATTCGAGTTTCGTTCTGCGTCGGGTGGTGGACAAGACTGCCCTGCCGGTCGGCGAGTGATGAACGGTTTGCCGGTGGTCAGCGCGTTCGCTTGTTTCTTCACGCCGTTCCGGCAGGCGCGCGCTGGCGCTGGACGGGCTGACCGGTGAGCATGGAGACGCTGGTCTACTGGGTTGGCATGGCGGCGGTGGCGGTCAACGCACTGACCGGCGTGCTCGACGCCGGCCGCAAGCAGATGGACCTGATCGGCGCACTGATGGTTGGTGTGGCCACTGCGCTCGGCGGTGGTACGCTGCGCGACCTGTTGCTCGATCGCAACGTCTTCTGGGTGGTTGATCAGACCTACCTCGCCGCTGCACTGAGTACGGCCAGTGTGACCTTCTTCGTGGCGCGTGCCTTTCGTCTGCCATCACGCCTGTTCCTGATCCCGGATGCCGTGGGTCTGGCGCTATTCACCATCGTCGGCACGCAGGTGGCGCTGCAATGGCATGCTCCCTGGCTGGTCGCCAGCCTGATGGGAGTCATCACCGGTGCCGTGGGTGGTGTCCTGCGCGACATCCTGTGCAACGATGTGCCGATGATCTTCCTGCCGGGCGAACTCTATGCCTCGGCGGCGTGGGCCGGCGCCCTGTCCATGATCGGGCTGCAGGAGGTCGGGGTTCCGGCGGTTGCCGCCGCCTGGGCGGGAATGACGATCGTCCTCGGCCTGCGTCTCGCCGCCATGCACTTCAAGCTCACCCTGCCGGTTGCGTTGCCGCAGAAGAAGCCTTGAGACACGGGTCGCGGCGACTTCCGGGTTTCGTCAAGACTTCGGCATGCCCCTTGGTTGAAGGCGATCCACCGCCATCGAGCGCGGCGCACCGCTCCCTTTGCCGGGCCAGCGACGGAAAGCCTCCGGCACTGCCTGGAGGTGGTTACTTCTGCCTGGCTGGCGCGAGCTGGCCGTCGGGTGGAGCATACGAGGCCGCTTCCCGGAAGAGCCACTCGCGGAAGGCAAGAACCGCCGGTTGCCGTTCGTCGGCCGGGCGAGCGACGAAGAAGTAGGCGTGCGTCGATTCGATCGCCGTTGCGAACAGGCGCCGCAGGCTGCCATTCGCCAGATCGTCGACGGCCAGCGTGTGCCTCGCCAATGCCACTCCCTGGCCGGAGGCGGCGGCCATCAGCATCAGGCTCGAATCATCGAACACCGCACCGCGCTGTGGTTCGTCGACGAGTACGCCGGCGGCGCTGAACCAGGGTTGCCAGCGTTCATCGTTCGATCGCAGGAGCGGCAGGCCGATCAACTGCTCGGGGCTACCCAGTTGGTGCCGGTCGAAAAAGTCGGGTGAACACACCGGGTAGTACCAGTCCTTCATCAGCAGGCGGCAGCTCAGCCCAGGATAGTGGCCATGGCCAAAGCGCAGCGCCACGTCGGTCTCGCCACCCTTGACGTCGGCCAGGCGGGCACTTGACTGCACCTCGACGTCGTACTCGCGGTGGCAGGCGATGAAGGTGCCCAGCCGCGGCAACAGCCAGCGGGCGGCGAAGGACGGCATGCAACTGACGCGCAGTCGGCGATAGTCGCGCGTGGCGATCAGTGTCTCCGTTGCCTGGGCAATCTCTTCCAGTGCGCGGGCCAGTCGTTCAGCATAGACAGCGCCGTGCGCCGTCAGCTTGAGGCCACGGCCGCTGCGTTCGAAAAGGGCGACGCCAAGATGATCCTGCAACTGTCGCAACTGGTGACTGACCGCACCATGTGTCAGATGCAGTTGGGCGGCCGCGCCGGTGACGCTCTGCGTGCGCGCCGCCGCGACAAACACTCGCAGGCTGCCCAGAGGTGGGTTACGTCGGCTATCGGTCAATTTTCTTCACATGTCACGTGAGAACAATTCGATTGTACTTGCCTGCTCCGGCATTGAGAATGGTGGCACCTGCTCGCATCCGGGCAGGCATTCAGGCGAGTAAAGGAGAAAGCTCATGGCAGTTCCCTCGGCATACATCGAGTTTGCAGTAGGTCGGGCTGAGGCCGTCTCTCTCGAGCGGCTGGCTGGCTGGAGCGTGATTGCGACCGACGGTCGTGTCTGGCTGACCGAAGAAAAGGAGGCGCGGGACATCTGGTTGCTGCCCGGCGAACGCCATATCATCACGGGTGCCGGGCGAGTGGTCGTCGAGTCGTGGAGCGCGGGCCGCATTGATGCCGATCGTCCGGTAATGGTTCGCCTGGCACCACCGGCGGGATCCTGCCGGAAAGAGTGGCGCCTGCCGGGCTTGCGGATGAGCGGCGTGGCAGCCGCCTGTGCCTGAAACGGGTGAGGGATGGCGAGGTGTGTTTCGAATTCTTGGCGATCGGAGAAGGACGATGACGAAAACGACGACCGGTGGGCAGCATCAGTTGCTCGGACTCTATGATTCACCCTTTGTGCGGCGCGTGGCGGTGACCATGACGCACTACGGAATTCCCTTCGAGCACCTCTCGCTCTCGGTTTTCCGCCACATGGATGCCATGCGGCCGATCAATCCGCTGTTCAAGGTGCCCATGCTGACGCTTCCCGATGGAGAGAAGCTGCACGAGAGTGCATATCTGCTCGATTACCTCGACGAACTTGCCGTCCACCGCGGCGTCCTGGCACTGACGCCGCGCAGCGGACCTGAGCGACGGCAGGTGCAGCAACTGATGGCCCTGGCGATGGTGGCGACCGAGAAAGCGGTGGCCATCGAA
>NZ_JAEUOL010000114.1 GCF_016789985.1 Accumulibacter sp. | reverse complement strand
GCCTGCATGACCGGGTCGAAGAAACGCAGGGTATTGCGTCCCGACGCCTTGGCCTGGTACATGGCGAGGTCGGCCTGCTTGAGCAGTTCATCGACGCTTGCCCGATGACCGCGAAACAGCGTGACGCCGATGCTCGGGGTGCTATGGTGTTCGCAACCGGCAAGACGGTAGGGGTGGTTGAGCCGGGCAAGGATCTTTGTGCCAACGCTCTTGGCCTCCAGCGCGGCCGCGCGGGGATTCTTGCTCAAGGCTTCAAGCATGACGACGAACTCGTCGCCACCGAGGCGAGCCATGCTGTCGCTCTCGCGAACGCAACCGGCCAGGCGTTGGGCAACCTGGCGCAACAACAGGTCGCCCATGTCATGGCCCAGGGTGTCGTTGAGCATCTTGAAGTTGTCCAGGTCGATGAACAGGAGCGCACCATGTTGCCGGTTGTGTTCGCTGGTGGCGGTGGCCCGTTGCAGCCGATCCAGCAGGAGACGCCGGTTGGGCAGTCCGGTGAGCGTGTCGTAGAAGGCCAGATGTGCAATCTCGTCGGCCGCCGCTTTGCGCTGGGTGATGTCGGTCAATGTGCTGACGTAGTGGCTGACCTCGCCGTCCGTCCCTTTCACTGCCGTGATGGTGATCCATGCGGGATGGATGTCGCCGTTCTTGCGCCGATTCCAGATTTCGCCGTGCCACGATCCCCTGCTTCGGATGCTCTCCCACATCGCGGCGAAGAAGGCCGTGTCGTGACGTTCCGAGCGCAGCAGGCGCGGCGTCTGACCGACTGCCTCGGCGGCCGAATATCCAGTGATTTCGGTAAAAGCGACGTTGACTCGCAGGATCACGGTCGCGGCATCGGTGACCATCATGCCTTCCTGCGCCTCGAAGGCGGCAGCGGCGACGCGCAACTGCTGTTCCGCCTGTTGGCGTTCGGTGATGTCGGTCAGGATGCAGTGCGTGCGCAGGAAGTTGCCGGCGTGGTCGCGCGCGATGCGGCCGTTGACCAGCACCCGTCGTTTGCTCCCGTCCGGCCGCACGAACTCGAACTCGGGGCCGTCGACGCGGCCGCGCTGCTTGAACTGTGGGAACTCGCGGCCAAGCGTTTCGCGTGAGGTCTCGGTGATGAATTCACCGATGAAATGCCCGAGCACCTCTTTCCTGCTTCGCCCGAGCAGAGTGAGCCAGGCCTGGTTCACCATCAGGATGTTGCCGGCGACATCAAGCGACTGATAAGGGAGCGGTGCCTCGTCGAACAGTTCGAACAAGCATTCCTCGCTCTCGCGTAGCGCCATTTCGGTTCTTCGGCGCACCAGTTCGCCGGCTGCGCGTGGCGCCACCAGCTTGAGCAGCGATTCCGCCAGGTGACGTTTGCGCAAGGGCTGGCGTCCAATGATCGCGATCAGGCCGATCGGTTTTCCGTCAAAATCCCACAGCGTGGTTCCGAGATAGCTTTCGGCTCCCATTGTCTGGAGCACTTCGTCACGCGGAAAAAGGTCGCGCACCTTTTCCGGGAAGCAACAGATCAGTTCGCCCACCACATCGCCGCAGGGAGTGTCTGCCAGCGCATAAGACACGTTGTCCTCGAACGCGCCATCCACGTAGACGGCTTGCGTGCGGGCGTGCAGCAGGTCGCCGTCGAGGCGGTCGATGCAGACGTAATCCATCTGCAGGCTTTGCGCGAGGTAGCGTGCCAGCGATTCGAAGAAGTCCTCGTCCGGGTGGCGGTTGCCACACTCCAGAAGGAACAGTCGAGCGGCCTCGATCTGCTGGTGCTCGCTGATGTCGCTCAGGGTGATACGTGTTGCCCGCTTCCCTGTTTCCGTGTCCGTACGCTGGCAACAGTTGACCAGGGACTGGAAAGCACTGCCGTCGCCGCGGGTCAGCATCAACTCGGCACCCTGGTCACTCTCCTCCCGGGCCAGACCCCCGAACAGTATCTGCCAGCGTTCGTGGTCTTCGCTGGCGACCAGAGTGGAGAAGCGCTGCCCTAGCAGTTCCCGGCGTTCCCGTCCCAGCAGGATGGTCGCAGTCAGGTTGGTCTCGGTGATCACGGCCTCATCGGCAAGGGTGAGATAGCCGACCGGCGCGAACTCATACAGGTCAAGGTAGCGGTTGCGGGATTCCTCGAGCGCGCGCTGCAACTCCGCATGCTGGATTGCCAGTTCAAGCTGGGGCACCGGGGGGGTGTGGACGCCCACTTGCGTGGACTGGGTGTCTGTTTCGGCCGCTGCTGCGCCGTCAGGTTGCGCTCCGGCAGCAGCCCGTAGCGGCGCATGGCGTCGTTTCTCCGTCCCCTCTGCTTGCCTGGCCAAGTGTCCTCCCATGCCAAACGAAGAACCTCCGCATACCCAGCGCCGTCAGTCGGAAGATGAACTCTCCTGCTCCAGCACGATACGCGCTTTTGGTGGGGAATCAAGGGGTAAGCATTGCGCGTCCGGTCGACCAGGGGGTGGACAATACCTTGACCGCCAGTACCGGTGTCGCCCGGCGCTCCCGCAGTGCGCTTGCTGGCCAAAGGCCTTTCCGGGGTCTGTGGCGGGCACCGTATTTGAATCGTCTACGTCGTCTGGCCGGCAGACGATGTTGGCAACGAGGTGGCAAGCGCTCGCGTGGGCTGCTCCTGCAGAGCGGTCATGGGAGTTCCCAGGCGTTGCGGCTTACTGGTGCATGCGCATCAGGGTGCTTTTCCCGAACAGGCTCTCCACGAGGTCTACCGCCAGTTCCGCCGTCATGTTCCGCAGATCGAGCGCCGGATTCAGTTCGACGATATCGAGCGAGCAGAGTCGCCCGGTATCGGCGATCATTTCCATGCACAGTTGCGCCTCACGATACGTTGGGCCACCCGGTATCGTGGTGCCCACCCCCGGTGCGATGTCCGGGTCGAGGAAGTCGACGTCCAGGCTGACGTGCAGATGGGTCTGCGGACCAACACCGGCCAGTGCCTGTTCCATGGTTGCGCGCATGCCGACCTCGTCGACGTAACGCATGTCGAAGACCTCGATCCCTATCCCGGCCAGGAAGCGTTTTTCACCTTCGTCGACGCTGCGGATGCCGATCTGGCGGATCTCGTGTGGTGCTATGGCCGGCATCATGCCGCCAATATGGGTCAAATCCGCCGGGCCATGGCCGCACAGGCAGGCCACCGGCATGCCATGGATGTTGCCGCTGGGGGTCAGTGTGGCGGTGTTGAAATCGGCGTGCGCGTCGAACCACAAAATCCGGAGCTGCTTGCCGGTTTCCCGGCAATGCCGCGCGACGGCGCTGATCGAACCGATCGCCAGACAGTGGTCGCCACCGAGCATGATCGGCAGGCGCCCGTCCCTGAGTTCGGCATGCAGCGCTACGTGCAGGCTGCGGTTCCACGCCACGACTTCGGGCATGTGGCGAAAGCCGTTGACTGCCGGCAGGTCGGGATTGGTCGGGCCGCTCAGATTGCCGCAATCCCTCACCTCGGCACCAAAGCGCGCGATCGCCTGGGTGATGCCGGCGACGCGCAGGGCTTCCGGCCCCATGCTGGCCCCGCGCCTTCCGGCGCCCACGTCGGTCGGGACACCGATGATGCTCACCGGAAGTGCGGTCATGACAATCTCCAGGCTGGTGATTCCCCCGGATCAGGCTGCCAGCGCTACTTCGGCGGGAACCGGTGTTTGCTCGCCACGATTCCCGCCGAGGAAGCCGAAGAGGTTCTTCGGGTTGGCCAGCGCCGGAATGAGCGAGATGGTTTCGGTCATTTTAAGCTCTGCTGCCACATCGCGCATATAGCGTAGCGCGGAGTAGTCTTCCAGCGCGAAACCGACCGAATCATAGATGGTGACCTGTTCGGGGCTGGTGCGACCGGTTGCCTGACCGGACAGGACCTGCCAGATCTCGGTGACGGGGAAGTCGGCAGGCATCTGCTGCATGTCGCCCTCGATACGCGACTGGGGCTCGAACTCGCAGAACACCGGACCCAGTCGCAGCACGTCGGCGTGCAGTTCGGTCTTGCCCGGGCAATCGCCGCCCACGCCATTGATGTGCATGCCGGGCTCGATCATCTCGGGTGTCAGGATGGTGGCGTTGGTCTTGTCGGCGGTTACGGTGGTGACGATGTGGCAGCCGGTGACCGCCTCGCGGGTGCTGTCGAAACGCCTGCTTCCGAGACCCAGGCGGTTCAGGTTGGCGACCAGCTTGTCGGTGGCCCCGGCATCGATGTCAAAGAGATGGAACATCTCGATGCCGAGCAGATGATGGAAGGCCAGCGCCTGAAATTCGCTCTGCGCGCCATTGCCGATCAGGGCCATGGTCTTGCTGCCGGGGCGGGCCAGCGCGCGCGCCGCGACAGCCGACATGGCGGCTGTGCGAATCGCCGTGGTGATCGTCAGTTCGCTGATCAGTTCCGGCGTGCCGGTTGCCACGTCGGCGAGAACCCCGAAGGCCATCACGGTAGGCAGGTTGTAGCGATAGTTGGATGGGTGACCGTTTACGTATTTGAAGGCATAGCTCCTGGCGTCGGACACGGGCATCAGTTCGATGACCCCGACCTCCGAATGATTGGCCATGCGGGGGCACTTGTCGAAGTCGGTCCAGCGCAGGAAGTCCTGTGTGATGTACGACGCGACACCGGCGAGGCATTCGGCGATGCCCTTCCGGTTGATGATCTCGGCGACGCGCTCGGCGCTCAGGTACCGGGTATTGACACGCCTGGCGGTGTCTTTGTGCAGCCTGGTGTGGTTCGACATGCTTGTCTCCTCTGTTTGAACGTTGCGACGGAGAAATATTGAAGCAAGTCGACGTCAAACAGAATCGCCAATTTTGTAGCAAATTGCCACTTGTTTTGTCACAATGCGCAGGTCGAACTGACGGAGTGAGCAAAATGGATGTGCTTGACCAACAGTTGATCGGCCTTCTTCGCATCGACGCCCGCCTGACTGTTGCCGCCCTGGCACACAAGCTCAAGGTGTCACGCGGCACCGTCACCAACCGTATTCGGGGGCTCGAAGATGACGGAGTGATCGTCGGTTACACCGTTCGGCTGCGGCCCGACGCGCAGCCGAACGAGATTCATGCCTGGATGAGTATCGCTGTCGAAGGCAACGAAACGCGCGCCGTCATCGCCAGTCTGCTCGGTGAACCCGGTGTCGCCGAGATTCACGATACCAATGGTCGTTGGGATCTGCTGGCCGGCCTGCGGGCGGCCCACCTGTCGGAACTTTCGTCGGTGCTGGAACGGGTTCGCCTGATCAAGGGGATCCAGAGTACCGAGACCAGCATTCACTTGCGGACTTATCGCGGCTGAGCCGTTTGCCGCCTGGTCGAGGATTGTTGGCGTGGTGCTTTGCCCGCCTCTGGCCCTGCCTCCTCACCTTGCCCTGCAGCCTGGAGTGCCCAAGCGGCGTTCGACTACTTGAGGTTGCCCGACAGGAACTGTTGCAGACGCTCGCTGTTCGGCCTGGTCAACACCTCTCTCGGGTTGCCTCGTTCTTCGACACGTCCCTGATGGACGAAAATCACGTGGTTCGAGACTTCGCGAGCGAAGCCCATTTCGTGGGTGACGACCAGCATGGTGCGGCCCTCTTCGGCAATCGAGCGCATCACCTTGAGGACTTCGCCCACCAGTTCCGGATCGAGCGCCGAGGTTGGCTCGTCAAATAACAGGGCCTCCGGTTCCATCGCCAACGCACGCGCGATCGCCACCCGCTGTTGTTGGCCGCCCGACATGTGCGCCGGGTAGGTGTCGCGGAATTTCCAGACGCCAACGCGCTCGAGATAGCGTTCGGCACGTTCCATGGCCTCCTTCCTTGACAGGCCAAGCACGTGGATCGGCGCTTCGATGACGTTCTGCAGCACGGTCATGTGGCCCCAGAGATTGAAGTGCTGGAAGACCATCGACAGGCGGGTGCGGATCTTCTGCAGTTGCCTGGGGTCGGCAACCTTGAGCGCGTCCTTGCTGCCGGGGAGCATTTTGACCTCTTCGCCGGCGACGATGATCTTGCCGGAAGTTGGTAGCTCAAGAAAATTAATGCAGCGCAGCCAGGTGCTCTTGCCCGAGCCGGACGAGCCGATGATGCTGATCACGTCGCCTGAACTGGCGGTCAGCGAAACGCCTTTCAGCACCTCGTTGTCGCCGTACTGCTTGTGCAGATCCTCGACGCGGAGGAGTTCGGTATTGGGCTTGAGAGTCATGGCAGCCTTTCCAATCAGTCTTTTTTGGCGCTGGCGCTGCGCGGTTGCAGGTGGGCGAGCCAATGGCTTTCAGCGAAGCGGAACAGGCCGACCAGCACGAAGGTTACGGCAAGGTAGAGCAGTCCGGCAAAGATGAAGGCTTCGAACGGTGCGTAATGACGCGAGTAGACGTTGCGCGCCGCGCCGGTCAGATCGACCAGGGTCACCGCACTGGCAATCGCCGAGCCTTGCAGCATCAGGATCACTTCGTTGCTCAAGGGTGGAATCGCCCGCCGCAATGCCGATGGCAGGACGATTCTGCACAGCGAGGTATAGCGCGTCATGCCCATTGCCTCGGCGGCTTCCACTTCGCCAAGCGGAATGTTGCGGATGGCGCCGGCAAACATCTCGAGCTGATAGGCGCAGGTGTTGAGGGTGAAGGCGAGCAATGCGCAGAAATAGGCATCGCGGAACAGCAACCAGAAGGAATTACCGGTTTCCCACTGCTGTTGTACCCATTCGCTCTGGCCGATGCCGTAGTAGATCAGCAGTAACTGCACCAGCATCGGTGTGCCGCGAAAAAAGTAGGTATAGGCGCTGACCGGCCGGCTCACCCAGGGGTTGCTCGACACCCGGGCGATCGACAGTGGAATGGCAAGGGCGAAGCCGATTGCCAGCGAGATGATGGTCAACTGCAAGGTCACCCACAATCCGCGCCAGAATTCGGGCAGGCTGCCGCTGATGACGTTCAGGTCAAACCAATCCATGAGCGGCTCCTTTTTTCAGACCTTCGCTTCGCGCACACCGACGTTGTAGCGGCGCTGCAGGCGTTGCAGAACGTGGTTCGAGACGGCGGTCATCGCCAGGTAGAGTACGCAAACGGCCATGTAGAAAGTGAAAGGCTGGTGAGTCGAGCGTCCAGCCTGATCGGCCAGCCAGGTCATGTCGGCCAGACCGATCATGGAAACGATGGCGGTGCTTTTCAGCAGGACCAGCCAGTTGTTGCCGATTCCCGGCAGGGCGTAGCGCAGCATCTGTGGAAACAGGATGCGCCAGAAAACCTGCCAGCCATTCATGCCATAGGCCCGGCCGGCTTCCATCTGGCCCGCCGGTACCGCTTGAAAGGCGCCGCGAAAGGTTTCTGTGAAGTAGGCGCCGAAAATGAATCCGATGGTCAGAACGCCGGCCGCAAAGGCGTTCAGTTCGATCATCTCCCATTCCAGATGGTCACTGATGGCATTGAGGATCACCTGGCCGCCGTAAAAAAACAGCAGCATCATCACCAGGTCGGGGACGCCGCGCACGACGGTGGTATAGAGCGCGGTCCACCAGCGAAGCGGTGCGATGCGCGACAATTTGCAGGCAGCGCCAAGCAGGCCGGAGGCAACCGCCAGGATCAGTGACAGGAGGGCCACCTGGAGTGTGATCCAGGCGCCGGCCAGCAAGCTGGGTGAGTACTCGATCAGTGCATCCATGGCTGACTTCTTCCTCGCGCTGCTCGTTAGCATGAACGTCGCGTCGGCGACTCACGAATGTCCTCCCGTGTGCTGGCGGGAGGGGCCGGTGGTCAATGAAACGTGCCGGGGCCTTGTCCAGTGGGGTCTCTGGAAAAGCCACGGACGTCTGCAACAACCGATGCCGCAGGCAACGCCGGTCGCCGCGGCGCCCGGCGCTTCGCAAGGTGAGGCTTTACTGGCCGTATATGTCCATCGGGAAGTACTTCTTGCGGATCTCGTCATACTTGCCGCTGGCACGCAGCGCGGCGAGCGCCTTGTTCAGTTGTGCCCTGAGATCCTGATCCTTCTTGCGTACGGCAATGCCGATGCCCTCGCCGATGACGGCACGCTCTTCGGCATTCTTGCCGTAAAGCTGCTCGCCGACGACGCCGTAGCCATTACCCTCGGACTTGGTCAGGAAACCGCCATAGGCTTCCCAGTAGTCGGCAAAGGTGGCGTCGACGCGGCCCGACTTGAGGTCCAGGTAGGCTTCATCCTGCTTGCCGTAGCGAACGATTTCCACACCTTTGCCATCCCAGTACTTGGTGGCGAAATTGTCGGAAACGGTGCCGCGCTGGACCGCGACCTTCTTGCCCTTCAGGCTGGCCAGCTCCGGTTTGAGCGGTGATCCATTCTTGGCGATCAGGACGACCGGCGAGGCGTAGTACTTGTTGGTGAAGTCGACCTTGGCTTTACGCTCCTCGGTGATCGACATCGAGGCGACGATGGCATCGAACTTGCGGGCCATCAGGGCCGGGATCATGCCGTCCCATTCCTGCTTCACCCAGGTGCATTTCGCCTTCATCTCGACACACAGTGCGTTGCCGATGTCGATGTCGAAGCCTTTCAATGCGCCATTGGCGCCTATTTCGTTGAACGGGGGATAAGCGCCTTCGGACGCCATGCGAATGTCGGTCCAGTCTTTTGCCCAGGCACCGGTCGACGAGAGCGCCAGAAGTGCCGACAGCAGCAGCATTTTTTTCATTTGAAACTCCTCCTTCAGGATGATCGATCAACCACCGTTAACCATGCGCCGGGTCGTGTGCCGCCCCAATTTTCGATACGTCAGGAAGGAACGGCGCTCATTCCCGCGGATGCGGAGCGAATGGTGACAAAAAAAGCCGAGCCTGTACAACGGTTTTGTTGCCAACGGCCGCAATTCATTCAGCGTGCGGCAATGACGAGTGCAATGAGTTGCGGAAGCGCCGAGCGACTTCCCGTTACGGCCGGTATGCCGGAAAGCAGCGAAGAGTCGTGCAGCCTGGGCGAGAAAAGCGGCGGCAGTCGATGTGGCAGGGTGCAGGGCGGGTCGATCGCCAGTGTCTGCATCGCTGTTCTGCCCGTCTTGATCGATGGCCGCCCATGTCGCCACCGACGCCCGAGCAGTGGTGCCGATCAGGCAGGGCTGATCAAACGTGAACAACGCCAGCACGCAACGGGCTGCCGGTCGAGTCGGGGCAATCTGTTTCCTGCGCTTGTCGTACACCGCAATTGACGGAATCACCATTCGCGACTACATTTTTGAATCGGTCGCATGTCCGGCGCGACCCGCTTCCCCAAAGTTGGCCATGCAGGAGCTTGCTGATGACTGCTCGTGTGGTAGTACTCTTCTCCCTCGTCTTGGCCGTCGTGCCGGCATTTGCCCAGAAATCGCAACAGGCAGCCGAAATCCAGGCACTGCGCACCTATTGCAAGGCCGACGTCGAGCGGCTTTGCCCAAAGGTGGAGCCGGGAGGCGGTCGACTCAAGGCCTGCCTGTCGAGACAGAAAGAAAAGATGACCGTAGGCTGCGCCCAGGCACTCCAGAAGTTGCAGCAATCAAGGCAATAGACGGGTCGGTCCGGGTGTTGGCCGATGTGTCGAAGAACCGGGTGGCCGCGCGCGAAGCGATCGATCCGATCGCAGTGGTCGCCACCAGCACGATCTTGTGCGGAAGCTTGCTGCAACGCAGTCGATCTGCTGGATCGACTGCGTTGCCACTTCCGGATTCCGGTTTTCCAGCATCGTCGATTTTCCCGTAGGGCATGGAAGATCGGAGAGCTGCGGCCTGGGTAGGGTTTGGGGTGTAGACACATGCCTCGGCATTTCTTGCAATGGCGCCCCAGGGCCTGGATGGTCTGGGCATTCGCGCTGCTCGCATCCGGCTGCATGATCGGTCCGGATTTCAAGCGCCCCCCGGTGCTGGTGGCCGAAGACTGGATGGAAACCGGCACGACGACGATCGATTCGGGTCGCGAGCAGTATCGCGAGTGGTGGTCGTCGCTCAACGATCCGCTGTTGTCGAGCCTGATCGAGACCGCCTACGAACGGAACCTGACCCTCCTGGCAGCCGGCCTCCGGGTTCTCGAGGCACGCGCGCAGCTCGGCGTCGCCATCGGCGAGTTCTATCCGCAACAGCAACAGGTGAACGCGTCGGCGAGCTACAACCGGCTCCCGTTCTCGGTGCCCTACACGGTCGTCGACAACACTTTCTGGCAGGCTGCGTTGGGCGCGCAGGCCGGCTGGGAGCTCGATCTCTGGGGAAAGGTGCGGCGCGGGATCGAGTCCGCCGGCAGCGCCTTTCTCGCCTCCGTCGCCGCCTACGACGACGTGCTGGTCACGCTCACCAGTGACGTGGCCAGCACCTACGTCAGGATCCGCACCATCGACGTTCAGTTGGCGATTGCCCGGGAGAACATCGTCCGCCAGCAACAGGCACTGGCGATCGCCAGCGCGCGGTTCGCCGGCGGTGTGGTGACCAGGCGCGACGTTTATCAGGCGGAGAACGTTCTCGGTGCGACCGAAGCAGCGATTCCCCAACTGAACATCGAACGAAGACGGGCGACGAACGCGCTCAGCGTTCTGCTCGGCATGCCTCCGGCGCCGCTCGACCGTCTGCTGGCGGGGGCGTCGGGAATCCCGGTCGCGCCCGCCACCCTGGCCGTGGGCATTCCCGCCGATCTCCTGCGGCGCCGGCCCGACATTCGCAAGGCCGAACTCCGGGCGGCAGCCCAGTCCGCCCAGATCGGGCTGGCCAAGGGCGACCTCCTGCCGGCTTTCTCGCTGCTCGGCACGATCGGCTCGGCGAGTTCCAGCATCGGTCAGGCGAGCCTCGGCGCCGGCAGCCTGAGCATCGTCGCCGGACCCGCGGTGCAGTGGAACATTCTCAACTACGGTCAGATCACCAACAACGTGCGGGTGCAGGACGCCAAGTTTCAGGAACTGCTCGTCGACTACCAGAACGCGGTGCTCAGGGCACAGCAGGAAGTCGAGAACGGGATCAGCGAGTTCGGCCAGTCGCGCGACGAGGCCGTCTTTCTGGAGAAGAGCGTCAAGGCAGCGACCGGCGCGCTGCAGATCGCGCTCCTGCAATACAAGGAGGGCACGGTGGACTTCACGACCGTGCTGAATGCCGAGGAGAACCTTTACAAGGCGCAGAACAGTCTGGCGATCGCGCAGGGCAACATCCCGCTCGGTCTGATCAAGGCGTATCGGGCCCTGGGGGGTGGCTGGGAAGTGCGGCGTGGTCGGGATTTCGTGCCCGCCGTGACACGCCAAGAGATGGCCGGGCGAACGGACTGGGGGACGCTGCTGACGCCCGACCTGCTGCGGCCGCAGGTGCCCGATCTGCCGGCGCCGGGGGATGTCGGACCGCTCGTCCGGCCGCCCGAATGGTGATCGGTCGAGCGTGCGGAGCGTGGGGGAAAACCGGAGATGGAGCGATCGACCTTGCGTCACGGCGGTAGGCAGCTCGCCACGCTGGTTGCCGTGGTGGTGAGCATGACGATTTGTGGTTGCCAGGGTGCGAAGGAGGCGGCGACCCCGCCGCCGCCGGCCGTCACCGTCGCCCGGCCTGTCTCCGAGAGCGTGGCGAACCACCTCGACTTTACCGGCAACACGGCAGCCACCCAGTCGGTTGCCGTCGTGGCGCGCGTCGAGGGTTATCTCGAGAAGATTCACTTTGCCGACGGCCAGCAGGTGAAAAAGGGTGACCTGCTGTTCACCATCCAGCAGGCTCAGTACAAGGCGCAGCTCAAGCAGGCGCAGGCACAGGTGGCGGTGGAGAAGGCGGCGCTTTGGCACGCCACGACGGAACTGCGGCGCTATGCGGGATTGGTCAGGCTGGACGCGGCGACCGAAACCCAGGTCGATCATTGGCGGACCGAGAAGGATCAGGCCGCGGCCAGACTGAGTGCCGCGCAGGCGCAGGTGGAGCTTGCGCAACTCAAGCTGAGCTACACGCTGGTCAGGGCGCCGATCAATGGACGAATCGGCCGGCATCTCGTCGATGCAGGCAACTTGGTCGGCGGTATCGGTCAGCCGACCTCGCTCGCCGAGATCGATCAGATCGACCCGATCTACGTCTATTTCAGCATCGACCAGCGCGAGCTGCTGCGCGTCATCGAGCGGCAGAAGGCCCTGCCTCCGGACCCGATCACGCGTGGCGTCGTTCCCGCGACCTTCGGCCTGCTCACCGAAGACGGCTATCCGCACCAGGGACACCTCGACTTCGCTTCTCTCGGCGTCGCCCCGACCACCGGCACCCTGCAGGTGCGCGGCATCTTCCCCAATCGCGGCGCCACCGTGTTTCCCGGCCTTTTCGCGCGGGTACGGATTTCCGCTCTCGAGAAGACCAATGCCCTGCTGGTCCCCGGCGATGCCGTGCGCTTCGACCAGCAGGGGGAATACGTCCTGGTGGTCAACGCCCGGAATATCGTCGAGCGTCGCGGCGTCAAGGTCGGCTTGCAGGTCGGCGAACGCCTGGTCGTCAGCGAAGGCCTGCAAGCGGACGACGCCGTGATCGTCGAGGGACTATTGCAGGCCGTCCCGGGTCGTCAGGTGAGCCCGCATCCTGCCGCAGGCAGCGAGCCCACGGCCCCGGCCAGACCCGGCAGTTGATCCGCCAGGAGGCAGGCATGTCCAGATTCTTCGTCGACCGGCCGATCCTCGCCAACGTCATCGCAATCATCACCACCGTCCTCGGACTGGTCTGCCTGCTCACCCTTCCCGTCGCCCAGTATCCGCAGATCGTCCCGCCGACGATCCAGGTCACGACCACCTATCCGGGCGCCAGCGCCGAGGTCGTGGCCACCACCGTCGGCATTCCGATCGAGCAGGCGGTCAACGGCGTCGAGAACTCCATCGCC
>NZ_JAEUOL010000060.1 GCF_016789985.1 Accumulibacter sp. | reverse complement strand
GCAGGGCCTCGGCACTCGGATGACATCTTCCCTTGGGTCATACCCGAGGAAGGAAAATCGTTTACATTCATGAGCTTATGCCGATAGCTTGTAAACCCTATCGACATCAGGTCTACTCTCGTCTTTTGGGCGACCGAAATGATGGTGACGAAGAGGGCAAGCCTGATGTGCTGCTTGAAGGAAGTGGACGATCCGCGCAAACCGAGCAACGGGACGCTGCATGACTTCGTGGAGATTCTCGTGATCGCGTTGGCAGCCGCGCTGTCCGATTGTGACACCATTGAAGACATCGCGTACTGGGGACGGACGAAGGAGGTCTGGTTGCGCGAGTTCCTGGTGCTCAAGAACGGCGTCCCCTCGGAGGAGACGTTTCTGCGGATCTTCCGAGCGCTGGACCCGAAGCAATTTGAGGCCGCATTCCGCCGCTGGGTGGCCGAGGTGGTGGGCGCCCTGAGGGGCGGCGTTGCGGTCGATGGCAAGACGGTGCGCGGTTCGGGCAGTGGCGGCGAGACGGCGATTCATATGGTCAGCGCCTTCGGGACGGAGTTGGGCATCGTGCTGGGCCAGGAAAAGGTCGCCAGCAAGAGCAATGAGATCACCGCCATCCCGGAACTGCTCAAAGCACTGTATATCAATGGGTTGCTGGTCACCATCGATGCCATGGGGTGCCAGAAGAGCATTGCCCGTCAAATCACCGATCAAGGGGGCGACTACCTGCTGGCAGTCAAAGGCAACCAGCCGACGCTCCTCGCAGCCATCGAGACCGAGTTCATTGACCAGTTTGGATGCGCGGCGGTGGATCGTCACGGGCAAGCCCACAAGTCGCGCGGTCGAATCGTCGGACAAGTTGCCTCGGTTCTGCCCGCGCAAGGCATCGTTGATCTGGCGGACTGGCCCAAGTGCCGGACGATCGCTCGAGTCGACTCCCTGCGCCAGATCGGTGACCAGGAATCGGGCTTCGATCGGCGCCATTACATCAGCTCTCGCGAGCTGACTGCCGAGCAACTTGCAGCCGCCGTGCGAAGCCACTGGGGCGTCGAGAACCGACTGCACTGGGTGCTCGACGTCACCTTCGGCGAAGATGCCAGCCTCGTGCGCAAGGACAACGCCCCACAGAATCTCTCCCTCCTGAAGAAGATCGTTCTCAACCTGATTCGCCTCGATGCGACCGACAACACCAAGACCAGCTTGCGCCTGAAGCGCAAACGGGCCGCTTGGGACGACGACGCTCGGCTCAGGATTCTTGGCCTCAGACCGCTATGACAGCCGAGTGCGGAGGCCCTGCAAAGGTAGCGCAGGTGCGGTGCAGTTCGTTGAAGTCCCATGCTTCCCGATTGATACCACCTACTACGTCAGGCCACGTGAGGGCTTTGCCTTTGACATCAAGTTTATTTTCTACCTACTTCGGCAACTGGACCTCTCTCGCTTGAAAACGGCAACAGGCGTTCCCGGCCTTACCCGAGAAGATGCTTACCGGGAAATGATCACAATCCCACCACTCCCCGAGCAGCGCCGCATCGTTGATCTCCTTTCCCGTGCCGAGGGTATTGTTCGCTTGCGTCGAGAGGCCGAGAAGAAAGCGGCGGAACTCATCCCGGCGCTATTTCTGGATATGTTTGGCGATCCGGCGACAAATCCGAAAGGGTGGCCGGTCGCATTGCTTCCAGATGTTTTGTCCCGGCCATTCAAGAATGGCTTGTATCTCCCCAAAGAAAAATATGCGTCGGAGGGATCAGGTGTCGGCGTGGAAATGGTTCATATGTCCGATGCCTTCTATGGGGAAGTGAAACGAGGCCATTTGCGCCGAGTTCTTGCGGACGAAAAGCAGTTGCAAGACTATGGATTGACAAGAACTGACCTATTAGTGGCAAGGCGTTCGCTGAACTTTGACGGTGCCGCAAAACTATGTGGAGTGCCGCAGTCAGATGAACCGCTATTGTTTGAATCGTCCTTTATCAGACTGACGCCGAGACAAGATGGAGTGAGAACGGAATATCTTCTGAACTATCTGAACAACGAGAGCACCCGCAAGGCTCACGTGTTGAGTCGGATATCCGGCATCACCATTTCCGGCATCAATCAGGCAGCTATGAATCAAATACCTGTGCTGCTTCCTTCTGTGCAACTACAAGACGACTTCGTTGCCAAGGTCAGCGAAGTTAAATCCATCCAGTCCCAACAATCCACCGCCACCACCAAGGCCCAAGCGACCTTCGACGCCCTGCTGGCTGGCCTATTTTCCGGCTGACGAAGCCCCGCCTTCGGCCTACAATGGGCTTCATGGAACCGCTCAACGAACTCCGCTTTGCCGTCAGCGACCGCATCAACGATGCCGAGGTCGGGCCGAAGTACGTCCCGTTGAGCCTGATCGACGCGAAACGCGCTGCCGTTATCGAATGCTGGCAGACAGCAGTGCGGCAGAATCCTTACCGGAAATACAAGGTTGCCGATGCTGCGGCACAGGTGCGCGTCGCCGTGGATTCATCGCCCGACTTCCGCAGGGTCGAGGATGTGTGGGTTCAGGTCGAAAAATACCTGGCCGGCCGGATCGTCGATTGGGGCGGCAAGACCCGAGCCAACGTTCGTCTTGAAACGGAAGGCGGCACTGTTCTCGTGGTTGCCGCTACGCAGGAATTGCTCGCACAGGAAGAGCAGAATCGTCTCTATCGCCCGGCCTTGCTGCACATCTCCGCCGAGGAAAATCTGCTGACCGGGGTTCTTCGCAATCCTCGCTTGCTGGCGTTCGAGGCATATCAGCCGGCTTACGACGAAAACGAATTTCAACAGATGGTCAGCCGCGGAACAGCCGCCTGGGCCGACGTGCCGAATGCGACGGAATGGCTGGGAAATTTGCGGGATAGCGCCCAGTGACGGCAGCCGTTCTGCTGGACACGAGTTTCCTGATTTTCTCGATGCTCTCAACCTGTCACGACATTATCCTGCCCCATTTTTATAAGCATAAGCGTGTGATAAATGGGGTTTTTGAGTGCAGTTTCTGGGATATGAGCGGGCTGGTTTTATCTGGACGAGGTTCTTGATGAGTTCGTCGAAGACGGAGGTGATATTGTCGAGAGCATCGCTCCGGTTGATGAAGTAAGGTGCGCGGACGTTGGCATCGAGCGATTCACTGGCGGCATGGATGGCAAGGGCATTGAGGTTGTTGCAGAGGATTTTTGCGCCGAAGTCTTGTTGAGCGGCCGACCAGGACATGCCCGCGAGGTGTTCCAGGGCCAGGCGGCGCTCGATCCGTCTGAAGGCTTTCTCGATCCGCCACCGCGAGTGATAGGGCGCTCCGGATTGGGCGGCGGGGGTAGGCGTCCAGGTCGGGGAGTGAGGTGACGAGGACGCGCGCCTTGTGGCCAACACCGGGCGAATGACTTGCCGTCACGGGTCTTGCCGAACAGGGTCAAGCGCAGGACTGTGGCCTCACCGGCGACGACGCGTAGGCCGTGCCAGAGGGGAAAGCCGGATTACTCATCGACCAAGGCAAGGAAATGATCGTTGATGAGCGGGAAGGCGGCGGCCGACACCTGCATCCGGGCTTAGGCAAAGGCTTGCGCGGAGACTTCTCGCCTCAGGTCGGCGCGGTTCGCCAGGTGGGCGAGGAACGCGTCCAGTTCAGACTGCATTCTGGAGAGGCCTCCGCCGAGCAGGCAGGCGATCAGGCGGGGAAAACTGAGGAAGCCTGTTCGTGAGAGCGCTTTCTCCTGCAGGCGTGCCTTGGCAAAAACAGCTTGCGAAAAGAGGTCCGTAGAAAACGCGCCAACAACGTTGACATAAAAGGTCACGGGATATGAAATTTTACTTCCGTCTCAATGGGATACAGATCTTGCCCGGTGCCAGCCGAACAGGCGGCCCCTTTCTTTGCCCACTGAGGCAGTTATGACAATGGCCGGTTAGGTTGGGGCATTGCCTCCACAGGGGCAGCAGCCTCCCGGCAAGGTGTCTGTTGAAATCAGGCCACGACAACACTTCACCAACGGCCCCGGCACAGGCAGCGGCAGAGGACGGCGCTTTTGGGTAATATGCACGGGCATGATGAAGGGTTCTGCGCAGGGTGTCAGACTTTTGCACCCATCGACGGGATTTTGGGTACGGTCAACTGTCTGATTACCGGTGAGCGATGCAGAACTGGACGTGGCTTCTTACCGGCAAGGTAAAGCGTGCCTAGCGGACGCTGGTCGTTGCTGAGGGGAGGGAGATGATCAAAAAACTAGTCTTGCCGGTGCGAAAGCTGCTGAGCGGGACATTGAGGAGATTGTTCAACGTTCTCCCGCGAGAAAGGCGTTTTGCTGTCTACCGCAACTTCGTGGATTGTGACCCGACGCCGACCGATCGGCTGGTGCTCAAGATCGCCGACACCCGGGAGGAGCTCGAGGCCTGCTTTACCCTGCTGCATGACGCCTACGTGAGTAGCGGGTTCATGAAACCCGATCCGTCCGGGATGCGCGTCACCATCTACCATGCGCTGCCGACGACGACGACCCTGTGCGCCAAGTACGACGGCGAGGTCGTTGGCACCTTGTCGCTGATCAGGGAGAGCGTCCTCGGCTTCCCCCTGCAGAGGATCTTCGACCTGACCGCGCTGCGCGAAAAGAAGGGAAACATTGCCGAGGTCTCGGCATTGGCGGTTCACCGACGATTCCGGCGGACCGGCGGCAGCATCCTGTTCCCCCTGATGAAGTTCATGTATGAATATTGCACGACCTTCTTCGATACCAGACATCTGGTGATTGCGGTCAATCCGAGCCACATCGAGATGTATGAATCCCTCCTGTTCTTCCGGCGCCTGACCCAGAATGTGGTGGAAAACTACGATTTCGTGAATGGTGCGCCGGCGGTCGGCGCGACACTCGATCTGACGACCGCTCCCGAGATCTTCCGCAAGCACTACGCCGAGAAACCGCCGAAGCGAAATCTGTATGCCTTCTTCACCGAGGTCAAGCTGCCCAACATCAAGCTGCCTCCCCGGCGCTTCTACACCACCAATGACCCGGTATTGACCCCGGATTTGCTCAATTACTTTTTCAATGAGCGAACGACGGTGTTCAGTCAGTTGAGCGATCGCAAGAAGGAGCTGCTGCATACGATCTACGACCTGCCCGCCTATCGGGCCGTTCTTCCGGTGGTTACGGAGAAATCACAGGACCCCAAGGGGCGTCGGCGGCATCGGCGATTTTCGGTGCGCTGCCCGGCCAAGTTCTCGATCGTCACCGCCGATGGCAAGGAAAACAGGGTGAACCTCGAAATTGTCCAGCTCTCGCGCTATGGATTCCAGGCACACACGCTGATTGCCGTGCCGATCAATGTCTGGGGTGAGGTGACGATCCAGCTCGGGCCGGCCGAAGTGTCACGCATCCAGGTTGCGGCTTCCCGGGAATCGGGTATGGGAGTGTATGGCTTCCGGCTTGGCGAACCGGATCTCATTTGGCGCAAGTTCGTCAATGCGCTGTACAGCGGCAGCACGCACGCCGACCTCGAAGACGCGACCCGTTTCCTGACCGACCGCTAGTAGTTCGTTCCGCCAAACCAATTGCATGAAATCGCGCCTTCTCGCGCCATGCGGCGTTGCAAATCCTCGCCATAGCTACGGCTATGGCTGTGGTTTGCGCCTTGCCTGACACGAGAAATGCATCAATTTCATTGGTGATCTTATTGACGGTACGAACTACTAGACGGTCCTGCCGCGGCCGTCGGCTGCCCGCCCGCCACCGCCTGAACTGCATCAGGCTGGCGTGGTTCCTTCGTGGTCACTGCGGTTTCACTCCCTCCAGAGTGGCTTGCATGCGTCGCCGATAGTGTGCGGGTGCCATGCCGGTCCATCTCAGGAAGGCGCGGTAGAAAGCCGCGCTGTCGGCGAAACCCAGGTCGGCGGCGATCTGTGCCAGCCCCTGACGGGTCTTGGCCAGGCGAGTAATGGCCAGGTCACGACGCAGGGCATCCTTGATTGCCTGAAAGCTCGAACCTTCTTCTTCCAGCCGCCGATGCAGCGTCCTGGGCGAGAGATGCAATGAACGGGCGATGTCGGCCAGTGCCACCGCTGCCGGCAAGCTGTCGCGCAGCGCGTTACGAACGCGCAGCACCATTTCGCGATCACGCCGATAGAGTGTGGTCAGCTTGCCCGGCGCGCCATCGAGAAAGGCTTGCAGGGCGGCCTCGTCGCGACGGATCGGCAATTCCAGCAGGTTGGCCGCAAAGAGCGCGCCGAGTTCCCGGGCATCAAAGGTCGATTGGGCGGTGTAGATCAGCGCATAATCCTCCGCAGGCTCGGGGCGTGGATACGGAAAAGCGACCGCATCGAGCACGATGCTGCGTCCGACCAGCCAGGAGAACAGACCGT
>NZ_JAEUOL010000056.1 GCF_016789985.1 Accumulibacter sp. | reverse complement strand
CACTGCGGATCAGCCGGTTCGTCAGCAGTCGCCGCAACCACTGCTCGCGCATGTCCGCACGTTCCGTGTCCAGCGCCAGTAGCGTCGACAATTCCATCGTGTTCGGTGTGCGCGCCTGAATCATCGCCGCCACCGCTAGCGGTAGCTTTTTCAGGATCGTCTTGCGCATCCCAGGGAGGGCCTCTTCCAGACCAAACCGTACCTCGTCCGCTATCTTATCTGTCTTTCCCATCGTCTCTCAATGTGTTGCCTCGTAATAATCAGAGATTACATTAAAAGTGATGGGTGGTAAGCCCTTCGCCCACAAGCTCCACCGAGCTCTATTCGGTTCGGATAAAATTCCAGAAGGTCAAAACCAATCGTATCACCGGTCAGCCAGACCACATCTGGCAGGGCTCCACTTATCCTCGAGCATTTCCTGTCCAAACAAACGGGGCCCACCTCGGCCTCTACGAAACTCGGGGCGATTCACCTCGCTTTGGTGCACACGAGTATGGAGCAAGTCGAGATTGGTGCAGATGACTCCTGATATTGGGCCATCAGGAGCCGCCTAAACACCTGGTGTTATGCCCCATCAATTGGTGCAGTCGTTTTCTGAAGATGACACATACAGAGGGTTCTGGATAAACAACCAGTGCCACTTCGAGTGTCTTAGGCGGATGGCATTGTGAATATTAGCCGACCAGCTAATACAAAGCAAAAACCAACCCCGAGGGGTTGGCCAAGTGCTTGATTTAACTGGTCGGGGCGCCGGGATTCGAACTCGGGACCCCTTGCACCCCATGCAAGTGCGCTACCAGGCTGCGCCACGCCCCGACAGACCGCGGATTATACTCGAAAATCTGCTGCGGCATTCATGTTCGCAGAGTTTCCGCAATGCTCAACAACTCCGCCCGCAGGACTTCAGGCGCCAGCGCCGAAGACTTGCTCTCGCTCTCGGCCTCAGCATCCTCAAGACGGTTACGAGCGCCGCTGATGGTGAAACCCTGGCTGTACAGAAGCTCTCGGATTCGACGAACCAGAAGAACCTCGTGATGCTGGTAGTAGCGCCGGTTACCACGGCGCTTGACCGGGCGCAACTGCGAGAATTCCTGCTCCCAGTACCGCAGGACATGCGGCTTCACCCCGCACAACTCGCTGACTTCACCAATCGTGAAATAGCGCTTGGCAGGAATGGCCGGCAACGGTTCCTGGGCCAGCTCTTTATGACTGATTTCCATCATAAGCGTGCTCCACATCGGCCTTCAGTTTCTGGCTGGCATGAAAGGTAACCACTCGTCTTGCGCTAATCGGGATCTCTTCACCCGTCTTCGGGTTGCGACCCGGCCGCTGTGGCTTGTCGCGCAGCTGAAAATTTCCGAAGCCGGAAAGTTTCACACCATCACCGCGTTCAAGAGCATTGCGGATTTCCTCGAAGAACGCCTCGACCATATCCTTGGCCTCACGCTTGTTGAGGCCAACCTTCTCGAACAGCAAGTCGGCCAGTTCTGCCTTGGTTAGCGTCATTCCTGCCCCTCTTCAGACGCGAAGCTGTGCTGCGAACACGCTCTGGAGATACTCCACCAACTGCTGCATGGCGGCGTCCACTTCGGCTTCGAGCAAGGTTTTTTGAGTATCTTGCATCACTATACGGAAGGCAAGGCTTTTCTTGCCAACCTCCACACCGCGGCCGACATAGACATCGAATAGCTGGATGTCGCGTATGATTGCCGGGCAATTGGCACGCAAGGCGTCCAGCAGTTGCTGCAATTGCAGCGCGTGATCGACGACGATGGCCATGTCCCGGATGACCACGGGCTGGCGCGAAACCTCGACGTATTGCGGCAGGCTGGCCACGCCCAGGGGTTCAAGATCGAGTTCGAAGAGCACCGGCGCCAGCGGCAGATCGTATTTCTGTTGCCACCGTGGGTGCAACTCGCCGACGAAGCCGATTGCCTTGCCATCGATCAGAACGCGCGCACTGCGCCCCGGGTGCAGCGCCGGATGGGCCGCCTTCTCGAAACTGGCGATAAGCGGTGCGAGCAGGAGTTCCAGATCGCCCTTGACATCAAAAAAATCGGCATTGCGCACCGGACTGCCCCATTGCTCGGGAAGCACCGTTCCATAGGCCAGCGCGGTGAGCTTCCACGGTTGATCGAATCCGGGGACCGGTTCGCCGCACGGATCGCGTCGAAAACAACGTCCGGTCTCGAAAATACGCACGCGGCTCTGCCGACGCTTGAGATTCGTTGTTACGTTGGCCACCAGGCCACCGATCAGTGAGGAACGCATGACGCTCAACTGGCTGGCAATCGGATTGGCCAAGCGAATCAACCGCTCGTTGGCAGCGAAGTCGGTTTCCCAGGCTTCCTCGACAAAAGCAAAGTTGATCACCTCCTGATAACCGCAGTCGGCCAGCATTTGCCGAATCCTCGCCGGCGGCCTTCTCTGCTCGGTCTGCGGCAGCATGGCAAGGGCAGCACGCGGGGCCGGCGACGGCACATTCTCGTAGCCGTGCAGACGGGCGATCTCCTCGATGAGATCTTCCTCGATCTCGAGGTCGAAGCGATAGCTTGGCGGGATGACGACGAAGTCCGCACCGTCACGGACGAAGGGTAGACCGAGACGTGCAAACAGTTCGCCAATGCGCTCCGGAGCAATATTCAGGCCAAGCACCTTGGTGACCCGATCCGGTCGCAGATGGACCGGCCGCCGCTCCGGCAGACTGGCCTGTACTTCGCTGACCGGTCCGGCTTGCCCACCACAGATGTCGATCACCAGACGCGTCGCACGTTCCAGTGCGCGCCGCGTGCCACCGAAATCGACCCCACGTTCGAAGCGATGCGAGGCATCCGAAACGAAGTTGTAGCGGCGAGCACGGCCGGCAATCGCGCGCGGCGCAAAGAACGCCGCCTCCAGAAACAGTTCGGTCGTCGCCAGCGTGATTCCGCTGTACTCATCGCCCATGATCCCGGCCATCGCCACCGGTCGTTCATCGTCGGCAATCAGCAGGACATCGCCCTGCAAGTCCAGCGTCTGCTCGTTGAGCAGAGTGATGCGCTCCCCTGGCCGCGCCATCCGGGCATGGATCATCCCGTTCAGTTGTCGATTGTCGAATGCGTGCAGCGGCTGACCCAGCTCGAGCATCACGTAATTGGTGATGTCTACCAACGCCGAGATCGGCCGGATACCGCTACGCTCGAGGCGACGTCGCATCCACTCCGGCGTCGGTGCCTTCGCGTCAACGCCGGCGATCACCCGTCCACAGTAGCGCGGACAGGCGTCGGGTGCATCCAGCACGATGGTACGGGCGGTGGCGATGCTGGCCTCGACCGCTTCGACCTCGGTGAAGCGCACCGGTACGCCGGTGAGTGCCGCGACTTCACGGGCAACCCCTTCCAGCGACAGGCAGTCCGCCCGGTTGGGGGTCAGTTTGAGGGTCAACAGGCGATCGTCGAGATCGAGATGGCGGCGCAGGTCTTCACCCACCGGTGCGGCATCCGCCAAAACCAGCAAACCGGCAGCATCATCGGCAATGCCGAGTTCCTTTGCCGAACAGAGCATGCCGAACGACTCGACACCACGTACCTTGCTCAGCCTGATGCGGAAACCACCCGGCAGTTCGGCGCCGACCAGCGCACACGGCACCTTGATCCCGGCTGCCGCATTCGGTGCGCCGCAAACGATCTGCAGGACTTCACCGGCCCCCACATCGACCCGACAAACATTCAGGCGGTCGGCGCCCGGATGCCGGTCGACGCTCAGCACATGACCGACAACGACCCTGGAAAAGCCAGGAGCGACGATCTCCTCCTCTTCGACCTCGAGACCAGCCATGGTCAACAGGTGCGAGAATTCCTCGCCCACGCAGGCGGGGTCGACAAAACTGCGAAGCCAGGATTCAGAGAATTTCATGACCGTTCAATGCCAGGAGGAAGGCCGTCACACAAACTGCCGAAGAAAGCGCAGGTCGCCATCGAAGAACAGGCGCAGGTCGTTGATTCCGTAGCGCAACATTGTCAGACGATCGGGGCCCATGCCGAAGGCGAAACCGGTGTACTTCTCGGGGTCGATGTTGACATGGTGCAGCACATTCGGGTGGACCATGCCGCAACCGGCGATCTCGAGCCAGCGACCCTTGTGCGCTCCGCTCATGAAGGCCATGTCGATCTCTGCCGAAGGCTCGGTGAAGGGGAAGAAGGACGGTCGAAAGCGCACCTGCAGATCATCGCTCTCGAAAAAGCGGCGCAGAAAGTCCCCGATCACACCCTTCAGGTCGGCAAAGCTGATGTTCTCGCCAATCCACAGTCCCTCGACCTGATGGAACATCGGCGAATGCGTTGCATCGGAGTCAACACGATAGACCCGTCCCGGTGCAATCACCCGGATCTCGGGCATGACCTCGAGAGCGGCATGGCGGGCGACATGCGCCTGCATGTAGCGCACCTGGATCGGGCTGGTATGCGTGCGCAGCAACACGCCCTGGGCAACCTCTCCCGACTCCTCCTGCAGATAGAAGGTGTCGTGCATCGAGCGCGCGGGATGATCCTCGGGGGTGTTGAGCGCCGTGAAGTTCTGGAAGTCGGCTTCGATCTCCGGGCCGTCGGCCACCTCGAAACCGATCGACCGGAAGAGCGCTTCGATGCGTTCCAGCGTACGGGTCACCGGATGCAGACCGGCGCGCGCCTGGCCCCGGCCGGGCAGCGTCACGTCCAGTGCCTCCTCAGCCAGGCGGGTGAGCAGCGTCATCTTGCGGATCGCCTCCCGCCGGGCATTGAGCGCCGCTCCGACAGCATCCTTGGCACGGTTGATCGCCGCGCCGACAGCCTTCCGTTCTTCCGGCGGAAGCTTGGCCAAGCCCTTCAGCAGCTCGGGGATCCGTCCGCTCTTGCCGAGATAGACCGCCTTGATCTGCTCGAGCGCGTCCGGGTCATCGGTTGCCGCAAACGCCGCGCAGGCTGCGTCAACAATTTGGTCGAGGTTGTGCATGGTTCACCGAAAAAAAGGAGGCTCGCGCCTCCTTTCCTGAGACTCGTCGAGCCTAGGCGCCGAGCTGGGCTTTGGCCTGGACGGCCAGAGCAGCAAAAGCCGGCTTGTCGAAAACCGCCAGATCGGCCAGTACCTTGCGGTCCACCTCGATCTGCGCCTTCTTGAGGCCATTCATGAAGGTGCTGTACTTCATGCCGAGTTCCCTGGCTGCCGCGTT
>NZ_JAEUOL010000037.1 GCF_016789985.1 Accumulibacter sp. | reverse complement strand
AGTTCGGACAGCAGCACGGCGACCTGGGTTGCCAGATGCTGGTCGCACATCGGGTAGAGGACGTTCTCTTCCTTGACGTTGTGCTGCTGCATCATGATCAACAGCGTTTCGGCGTTGCCGGCATAGTCGTCGGCTTCCTCTTCGGCCAGAGCCGACTCCACCGCCGCCAGCAGTTGCCGCATCTGGGCGTGCTCGGCACGCATCACCTGCGTGGGCCCGCGATACATGCCGGTGCCACGTTCGAACGCCGGGAAAAGGATCGATTCTTCGGCGGCGAAATGCTGCAGCATGCTGGTCCGGAACGGCAGAAATGCGCGACGCGCCTGCTCCCAGGAAAGGTTAACCACGGCGCGCTCGACCGCGACAAGCAGCTCGTCGCAGGAGCGATGGTCTTTGGACATGAAATCGGTGATGGTGGGCATGACGGTTCTCGCTGGGTCGAGTCTGTGATTGTCGGCCTGCACGTGTCTGTCAATATTGATCCGCATCAAGAAATCCCGCTGGCGGAGCGTCCGGACGGGTGGGGCAAAGGGTCGCATCGTGCAGCGGGAGGCTATTGGTGGTCAAGGATGGCACCACCAGGGAGGTTCGCAACCGGCTTCGGCGCGAGCCCGGCCGGCCAGCCAGGCGTGTTTGGGTCGATGATGTCTGCTCAGTACCGCTGGAAGCTGCGCATTTCGCCAGTCAGCAGTTTGATTTTGATCAACAGGGGTGGCAGATTTCATGCCTATAGTTAAATTACTCAAGACAGGAGGTTATGCCATGTTCAAGCACATTCTTGTTCCAACCGACGGCTCCGAACTTTCCAAGGATACCGTACGCCGGGCAGTTTCATTTGCCAAGGAAGCGGGGGCGCGCATCACGGCATTCTTTGCCAAACCGGAGTATCCGGTCAGCTACTATGGCGAGGGAGCTCTGATCGACCCGACGACACCGGAGAAATTTGCCGAGCTGGCCGAGCAGCAGGCAGCGCAGACGCTTGATTTTGTAGCGCAGTTGTGCGAGGAGGCCGGTGTTCCGGTAGACCGGCTGGCGCTGACCAGCGACATTCCCTATCAGGCAATCATCGATGCTGCCAACCAGGCGGGCTGCGATCTGATCTTCATGGCTTCTCACGGTCGACGCGGTTTCAGCGCCCTGCTGCTCGGAAGCGAGACCAACAAGGTGCTCACGCACTCCAAAATACCCGTGCTCGTCTATCGCTGAGCGCCAGTCCGCAGGCGGGCGACACTGCCGTTGGCACCGTCTCCGATTGCCCAGCCAGTGGCAGCCGACGAGCTGCAGGTGGCGGGCAGCGGGCGGCTACTCGTAAACTCGCGAGGCTGGCGGTATGGTGCGGCCTTTCGGTTGCTCAGTTCCCTTGTTCCCGAGGTGAGTTCGACTGCCTGCCGCAGCCTCTCGGTACCTTGCCCGGTGTTGCGGGTGGAGTGTGGCAAAATGCATTGATCCGTTGAGTAGCGCATGGCCAAATGCGTTTGTCTGAAGGAGGAAGCGGAATGCTCTTGTGCGGTGCTGATCGAGATGCCTGGTTGCCGGCAGGGGTGGCGAGAAAGCTGCCCGTTCTGCTGCTTGCTCTCGTCGGCAGTCCGGCGCTGGCTGTCGATGTGGGGTTGGCGGGGGTGTTCCCGGGCAAGGCCTTGCTCACCATCGACGGGGGGGCGCCACGGATCGTGGCAGTTGGTGCCACGACCACCGAAGGCGTCAGTGTGCTGGCGGTCGATCGTGACACGGCAACCATCCAGGCCGACGGAAAGAAGCGGATTCTGCGTGTTGGGCAGAACGTTGCCTCGTCAGCCACCGAGCGGAGTGGTGGCAAGGCGACCCTGACCGCCGATGCGCGAGGTCATTTCTATGCCATCGGCAGTATCAACGGGACGACGGTCCGCTTCATGGTCGATACGGGCGCTACAATGGTTTCACTGGGTGCCGGCGAGGCGCGCCGGCTTGGCATTGATACCGGCAAGGGGCAACCGGGATTTATGATGACAGCCAATGGTCAGACCAGGGTCGTGCGCGTCAAGCTGGACAGCGTGCGCGTTGGCGACATCGTGCTGAACAATGTTGATGCGCTGGTCAATCAGCAGGACATGCCCTTTGCGCTGCTGGGCATGAGTTTCTTGAACCGTATGGAGATGCAGCGGGAGGGTCAGACGATGACTCTCAGGAAACGCTATTAGGAAAGGTTGGAAATGCGTCGTCGCAACGAAAGAAGCAGCATGCTGGGCCGCGAACTCGAACTGCTGATGGGCGAAAGGCAGACGCTGCTGCAGGTGGTTGGGGCGACGGCAGCCTTGATCGCCTCCCTCGACAGCCGTCAGTTGCCGCTTGGCGCGGTGAAATCGGCCGATCTGGTGGCCAGCACCATCAACTCGCTGCCCGATGAAACCCTGCGCGATGCACTGGCTGCTGTGCATGCCGAGATCGAGGAAGAGCGTGTCGTCATCGGCTGACGCGTTGATCGACGCGGTCCGCGCTCCGGTCGATCTGAACCACGTGTTGCAGGTCCTGCTGCGTGAGCCCTGTCCGACGCGCATTGTGCTCGAGGACGGTGTTGGCGACGAGGAACTGATGCCGGCCGCGGTCCTCTTCCCCATTGTCCGGCGGGACGGTGAACCGACCGTATTGCTGACGCAACGTACCGCCCATCTGAAGGATCATCCCGGACAGATCAGCTTCCCGGGTGGGCGTCGCGAGCCGACAGACCCATCGCCAGTGCATACGGCGCTGCGCGAAGCGGCCGAGGAGATCGGGCTGGCCGCGACGCATATCGAGATCGCCGGCTATCTACCCGAATATCTGACCAGCACCGGCTTCCGCGTTACTCCGGTGGTTGCCATGGTGACCCCGCCTTTCCAGCTCGAACTCGACACTTTCGAAGTCGCCGAAGCCTTCGAGGTACCGCTGGCCTTTCTGCTCGACCCTGCCAACCACCAGCAACACTC
>NZ_JAEUOL010000009.1 GCF_016789985.1 Accumulibacter sp. | reverse complement strand
GGCTCGGTCGGACTGCTGTCCGACGCCATCGAATCATTCGTCAACCTGGCCGGCGCCTTGATGGCCCTGTGGATGCTGACGCTGGCCGCGCTGCCGGCGGACGACGAGCACGCTTACGGATACGGCAAGGCGGAGTATTTCTCCAGTGCCTTCGAGGGCTTCCTGATCCTGCTGGCGGCCCTGAGCATCGGCTACGCCGCGATTGCCCGGCTGAGCAATCCTCAACCGCTCGAAGAAGTCGGCGTCGGCCTGGCGGTGTCGGTGCTGGCTGCGCTGATCAACTTCGCCACTGCCCGCATCCTGATGCAGGTGGGCAAGGCGCACGACTCGATCACCCTCGAAGCGGATGCGCATCATTTGCTGACCGACGTGTGGACCTCGGCCGGGGTGATTGGCGGGGTCGGCCTGGTCTGGCTCAGCGGCTGGCTCTGGCTCGACCCGATGATCGCGCTACTGGTCGCCAGCAACATCCTGTGGACCGCCTGGCATCTGATACGACGTTCGTTCGCCGGCCTGCTCGATGCCTCGTTGCCCACCGCAAAGCTGCGCCAGATCGAAACGCTGCTGGCCACCCATCGCCAACAGGGACTGGCTTTTCATGCCCTGCGTACCCGCCAGTCAGGCAGCCGCAGCTTCGTCAGCCTGCACGTCCTGGTACCAGGCGACTGGACGGTGCAGCAGGGCCACGACTGCGTCGAGCGGATCGAGGACGAGATTCGTCGTTTCCTGCCCCATGCACACGTCACGACCCACCTCGAACCCCTGGAAGATCCTGTGTCGATGATCGACCAGGGGCTTGAGCGGCCACCGGCGGACAGCAAATAGCCATTCCTGCTTGCGCGGCGAGACATCGATCGCTGGCGCCAGGCCTGATCGCGCACTTCCCCATACCGGGGCACGTCACGCGTTCGTCTGACCGTCGTCCTCAACTGCCACCGGTGAACCCACGGCAAGCTGCAAACGGGATGCCGCACTGCCACGATTGACCGCGATTTCCACCAGGCCGACGCTGTTTTCGTACCAGAACGCCTGGCCAGCCGGCACCTCGGCGAACACCCGCGCCGACGAAACCGGCAAGCCGTCCAGCATCAGCCTCGCCGGCGGAGCAACATTCGCTGCCCGCAACCCGGTCATCGCGTTGCCATAGTGGTCGATGTAGATCACCTGCGCCAGGTCGTCCGCCGGCAGCGTCTGCTCCAGATCGGCGCACGGCGCCAGCTCCGCCGTCGGCCAGTCGCCGGCGGCGATGCGCGCGGCGAGCGGCGCGAACAGGTCGCGACCATGGAAGGAAGCCGACAACCCGGCGGGCCGCCAGTTGATGCGCCAGATACGCAGCGCCCGGGCACGCGCCGCAACCACCCCGAGCAGGCCGTTGTCCGGTCCAAGATAGTATTTGCCATCCGCTTCCAGAACGATGGCCGGGCGATCGCTGCCAACGCCGGGATCGACCACCGCCAGAAACACGCTGCCCGCATCGAAGCTCGTCTGCAAGGCCGCCAGCAGATGGGCGGCGGCCCGTGGTGCGAAATCGGGCGCGCGGTGCAGCAGATCGATCAGCGGCATGTCGCGCCGGCCGTGGCGCAGCAGAGCCGCCTTCATCTGGCCGACGTAAGGGTCGTCGATGCCGAAGTCGGTGAACAGAACGATCATGGCAGATCCGGAGCGAAAGAGTCGACCGCCAGCATAACGTGCACCCGGCGTCAGACCCAGTGGCGCGTTTCATGCAAAATGAGTTGCAGTCGATGATCTGGGTTAAAATCGATCGTCGCAGCCAGCCAACCAACCGGAGGAAGCGCTTCCATGAGCTATTTCAGGCATCACGTGTTCTTCTGCTGCAATCAGCGGGGCGAGGGAGAAACCTGCTGCAACAACGCCGGTGCCACAGCCGCACAGACCTACGCCAAAGATCGCATCGGCGAACTGCGCCTCAAGGGTGCCGGCAAGGTGCGCATCAACAAGGCAGGCTGCATGGACCGCTGCGACAACGGTCCGGTTCTCGTCGTTTATCCGGAAGCCGTCTGGTACAGCTACGTCGACAACGAAGACATCGAGGAAATCATCCAGGAGCACCTGGTGCATGGACGCGTCGTCGAACGGCTACGCATCTGAAACCGGGCCGCGGCTTCGACGGCCCGGCCGCCGGTGCCGTGCCACTGCCCGCGCTGCACCGCAAATGCCTGGGGGAACCCATGAAACAAGTGCTCTCTCGCTGCCTGCTGGTCGCCGCAACCCACCTGCTCTGCCCGGCAGCCCTCCCGGCCGATGAAGACAAGCCCCTGATTCCGAAAACGCTGAACGAACAGCTTGTGACCATAACTGTCGGCACCGGCTGGTCGCGCATCGACCTCGAGACCACACTTTTTGTCCCGCCAGGAGCGGGCCCTTTTCCTCTGGTCGTCATCAACCACGGCAAGACTGCCGGCGACCCGCGCTTCGAGCCGCGCGCCCGTTATCTGGCCGCCAGTCACGAGTTCCTCAGGCGCGGCTACCTGGTGGCCATCCCCATGCGACCTGGCTTCGCGAAATCCGCTGGCAGCCCTGTCGACCCGGGCTGCAACATTGAAAGCAATGGCCGCGTACAGGCGGAAACGATCATCGACTTCCTGCGCGAGATGCGGACGCGACCCGACGTCGATGCCGACCGCATCCTGGTGATCGGCCAGTCGCACGGCGGGTTGACCGCGATGGCCATCGGCGCAATCGGTTTCCCGGGCTTGCGCGGCATTCTCAACTTCGCCGGCGGCCTGCGCTACACCGCTCAGGGCTGCCTCTGGGAGCAGGCCCTGGTCGATGCCTTCGCCGCCTACGGCAGGAGCAGCCAGGTTCCCTCGTTGTGGTTCTACGGCGACAACGACAGCTACTGGGGTAAGCAACTGCCCGGAGAAATGTACCGCGCTTTTGCCGCGGCCGGAGGACAGGCCGAACTGGTCTCCTATGGCACCTTCGCCGGTGGCGACGCGCATCTGATGTTCGACAGCCCACAGGGGGTGGCGATCTGGTGGCCGGAGAGCGAACGCTTCCTGCGTCAGGTCGGGCTGCCGACCGAAGTACGCTTTGCCATCCTGCTCACCCCCCGGCCTGCCAGAACGGAGTACGCGGATGTGCAGGACGTCGAGGCGGTGCCGTATCTCGATGACCACCGGCGTGAGCTCTACGCCAATTTCCTGACCCTGCCCCGGCCACGCGCATTCGCCATCGCTGTCACGGGCAACGTCGGCTGGGCACACAGCGGACCCGACTCTCCGGCATCGGCACTGGAGAATTGCGCGCGCGTCGCAAAACGTCCCTGCTCGCTGTACGCGGTCGATGACGAGGTCGTCTGGCCGGTGGACAAGCCGGCCCGTCAATCGGGTGCCGGCGGATGGCAGGCACCCGCAACGGAACCGTAACCACCCGGCCTGCCGCGATGGCAGACCCAGGCACAGCAACGAGACCGATGATCTCCGCACCCCAGCCAGCGAAAGGAGTCCACAACAATGAAACTGCACCCGGAACATGTGCTGCTCGACGGCCCGGTCGGCAAGATCGACATCACCATCGAGAACCCCGGCGCGCCGCGTGGCATCGCGCTGATTGCCCACCCGCATCCGCTGTTCGGTGGCGGCAATACCAACAAGGTGGTGCAGACGCTGGCGCGCACCTTCAACCATCTCGATTACGTCGCGCTACGTCCGAATTTCCGCGGCGTCGGGCAGAGTGAGGGCAAACATGACGATGGCCAGGGCGAGACCGAAGACCTGCTGGCCGTGCTGACCGAAGCGAAGTGCCGCTATGGAAATCTGCCGGTGGCGCTGGCCGGATTCTCCTTCGGCGCCTACGTCCAGACACGGGTCGCCGCAGCCCTGCTCGAATCCGGCCATCCGGCACAGCGACTGGTGCTGGTCGGCACCGCCTCGGGTTTCGTCGAAGGCGCGCGCCGCTACCATACCAAGGCGGTTCCCGGCGACACCATCGTCATCCACGGCTCGGAGGACGCCACCGTGCCGCTGGCCAACGTCATCGAATGGGCCAAGCCGCTCGAACTGCCGGTGATCGTCATCCCCGGCGCCGACCACTTCTTCCACCGCCGCCTGCACGTCATCCGCGAAATCGTCAGCCGCGCATGGCGTCATTGAACGCCGCCGCTGCAGACACCGCCACGTTCGGCGGCGCCGCCCTGCAGGTCAGCGGTCTGCGCAAATCCTACACTGGTCAGACGGTGGTGGACGGCGTCGACTTCACGGTTCCCGCTGCCACCTGTTTCGGGCTGCTCGGCCCGAACGGCGCGGGCAAAACGACCACCCTGCGCTGCTGCCTCGGCCTGACCCCGGCCGATGCCGGCACCATCCGCCTGGCTGGCCACGTGCTGCCCGAACAGGCAGAGGTGGCCCGGACACGCGTCGGCGTCGTCCCGCAACTCGACAACCTCGACCCCGATTTCAGCAGCCGCGAGAATCTCCTGGTCTACGGGCGCTACTTCGGCATCAGCGATGCCGTGCTGCGGGCGCGCATCCCCGACCTGCTCGACTTCGCCGGTCTTTCCGGCAAGGAAGGGGCGAACATCCAGTCGCTGTCCGGCGGCATGAAGCGACGCCTGACGCTGGCCCGCGCGCTGATCAACGACCCCGACATCGTCTTTCTCGACGAACCGACCACCGGCCTCGACCCGCAAGCCCGCCACCTGATCTGGGATCGCCTGAAACGCCTGATCGCCCACGGCAAGACGCTGATCCTGACCACCCACTTCATGGACGAAGCCGAGCGCCTCTGTGACCGTCTGGCGATTCTCGATCACGGCCGGCTGATTGCCGAAGGTGCGCCGCGCGAACTGATCGCCCGGCACATCGAGCCACAGGTGGTCGAGATCTTTGGCGACGCCGCCACCACCTGGGCGCGGCGCAGGCAGGGCCTGGGCGAACGTCTGGAAACAGCCGGCGACACCGCCTTCTTCTACTGCCGCGACGCAGCACCGTTACTCGGCGCACTCGCCGGCACGCTGACCCTGCGCTACGTTCATCGCGCCGCCAGCCTCGAGGACGTCTTCCTCAAGCTGACCGGGCGGGATCTCAGGGACTGAAAGCATGAGCCACCGATGGATCGCCCTGCCTCGCCCCGGCTGGCGCTGGCTGCCGGTGTGGCGACGCAACTTTCTGGTCTGGCGCAAACTCGCCATCCCCTCGATCCTCGGCAACCTAGCCGATCCGCTGATCTACATGCTCGGTCTGGGCTACGGTCTGGGCAGACTGCTGCCGGCCGTACAGGGGGTGGACTACGTCCGCTTCCTCGCGGCGGGCACCATCGTCGCCAGCACCATGAACTCGGCGACCTTCGAAGCCCTCTACTCCGCCTTCTCGCGCATGCATGTCCAGAAAACCTGGGACGCGATCCTCAACACGCCACTCTCGCTCGACCACGTGCTGACCGGCGAACTGGTCTGGGCGGCCAGCAAGAGCCTGCTGGCCGGCGTCGCCATCCTGCTCGTCGTCGGTGCGCTCGGTCTGGCCGCCGCGCCGCTCGCCCTGTGGATCGTGCCGGTGATCTTTCTCACCGGCCTCGCCTTTGCCGCCCTCGGCCTGATCGTCTGTGCGCTGGCGCCGTCCTACGATTTCTTCATGTACTACTTCACGCTGTTCATCACGCCGATGCTGCTGATTTCCGGGGTGTTCTTCCCGACCGACCAGTTGCCGGGCGTCGTGCAGACGATCGCCGCCTGGCTGCCGCTGGCGCACGCCGTGCAACTGGCGCGGCCGCTGCTGCTCGGACAGGTTCCCGAGAATATCGCCGGCCATCTGGCCGTGCTGCTGCTCGTCGCCGGCGTCGGCTTCTGCTTCGCCAGCGGACTGACACGGCGGCGCCTGCTCAAGTAACGGACCGACGTCAGGCTGGTTCGCGTGGGACAGGAATGCAGGGCTTGGCCAGGCCTGGCCTTTGCCGCGACAGACTCAACGGCGACAAGGTGTGGGCGGCCGCGCACCGCCCGCACTCACTCGCCGACACTGACCGGCAGCGGCGCCATCTCCTTGTAGAGCAGGCCGAGCGGCGGCTTGCGCGAGACGGTGATGATGCGGGTTCCGGGCGGGTAGATCAGATGATAGGAGAGAAACATGTGTGCCTCCTCACTGTCGAGGAGAATCTGACGCAAGGCCGCATAGCCGGGATGCCCGAGTACCTCGACCTCGTCGTAATCGTGACGGTTGAGCCGGATCGAGCGGCGGTGGAACTCGACTTCGGGGCGGTTCTCGCCCAGCAGTGCGTGCATCAGGCGGTAGCGAATCTCCGGCAGGACGATCACCCCGACGCAGTCGGCGCCGACCAGCCACTCGACCGCCCGGGCTTCGCCGACCGGGTCCGGTTCGTGGTCGCCAAAAGCCTGGCACCAGCGCGGGAAATACGCCGAGTAACGGCGAATCAGCTTTTCCATCACGGCGCGCCGCTAGCGGCTGCTCGCCGCGCGGTCGATCAGATGGCTGACGACATCGGTGTCCGAGACGAAACCCTGCAACTCGTTGTTGTCGATGACCAGCACGCTCTTCACCGAGTACTGGATCATCAGACGCGCCAGATAGCGGATTTCGAGATGCTGCGAGACCTGCAGCGCCGGTTTCTGGGCAATGTCATAGACATTGAGCAGATCGATGTCGCCGTCCTCGGCGATCACCGCCTTGGCGACGTCGCGATAGGCGACCAGGCCGTAAGCATCGCCCGAATGGCGCTTCTCGACCACCAGCGACTTGACGCCGCGCTCCTTCATCATCATCAGCGCCTCCCGCACGGTGGCCAGCGGGCTGATGGTGATGATCTTCTTCTTCATGATTCCGGCAACCAACATGGCAAACTCTCCTCGAGTCAGTGATTTTTCTGTGCAAGGCAGGGGATGAATGCAGCGAGGCCGCTCACAGGTCCTCCTCGACCTCGCGCCGAAAAGCCTGCATCTGCGCCAGTCCGATGCCGACCACACTGCCCAGCGGCAGCGAGAAGGCCAGGCCACCGCCCGGCAGATCCAATTTCATCTGCATCTTGACCGTCCGCAAGATGCGCATGGCGAGCAGCTTCTCGACCACGCAGAGCAGCAGCGACTCCTTGCGCTCGAGGCCGAGTCCGAGGAAGGTCTTGCGCTCGTTGTGCCGCAGGCCCTTGCCCTTGAGAATGGTGATGCCGGTGGCACCGGCTTCCTTGAGGATGTCGACCGCCCGATTCTCGTCCTCTTCGGGAACGATCAGTACGACAGCAGAAAACTTCATCGTGTTGACTCCTTGACAGGTTTCCTGGCGCGCAGCAACCAGGTGGCAAGCATGCCATAGGACATGACGATAATCATCGGCAGCAACGAGGCGAAGGCGATCAGGCCGAAACCGTCGATCATCGGGTCGCGACCCGGCGTACGTTCGGCGAGACCGACACCGAGCGCCGTCACCAGCGGCACGGTCACCGTCGAAGTGGTCACCCCACCGCAGTCGTAAGCGATCGGCACAATGAAGTCAGGTGCAAGCTTGGTCATCGCCAGCACCAGCAGGTAACCGGGAATCAGCCAGTAGGCGATGTTCGTGCCGTCGATGATCCGCGCGCAGCCGATGACGATGCCGATGCCCACGCCAACCGAGACCAGAAAGCGCAGCCAGAAGCCCTTGAGCTGCCCGAGACTGACGTCGTCGGCCTTGATCGACAGCGCGATGAGTGCCGGCTCGGCCATGGTCGTCGCGAAACCGATCAGGAAACCGTAGAGGTAGACCGCCCACATCGGCACGCCGTCGCGCATCAGGCCATTGGTCATCTCGTCGCCGAGCGGGAAGAGGCCGACCTGCAAACCCTCGTCGAACATGAACAGACCGACGGCGACCAGCACCATGCCGACCGCCAGGCCCCTGGGATCGGCCAGCGGGCGACGCAGGATGACGAAGCTCGAAAACAGTACGACGGCGATGATCGGCAGCAGGTTGCGGACCATGACCCCGAAATCGATCAGCATTTCGAGCGCGGCGTACTGGTGCTGATCGTCGCTCGGCATCATCAGCACCGACGTGCCGGCCGTTGCAGGAACGAAGAACAGGATCCCGTAGAGCTGAATGATGATCATCGGCGCCAGGGCGCCGAAAGCGATCAGGCCAAAACCGTCGAGCAGCGGATTACGCCCGCGGATACTGGTCGCCAGGCCCACACCCAGCGCGGTGAGCAGCGGCGCGGTGACGGTCGAGGCGACCACACCACCGGAATCGAAGGCCAGACCGACCAGTTGCGGCGGCGAAAAGACGGTCAGCACGATGACTATCAGATAACCGGGAATCAGGTAGTTGCCGATCGAGTGGCCGAGGACGATGCGCCAGACGCCCACCACCACTGCAATGCCGACGCCGAGTGCTGCCACCATGCGCAAGGTCAGTGCTCCCATGCTGCCGCCTGACACCGCTTCCGCCTTGTAGGCCACGGCCATCAGTGCCGGCTCGGCGGCTACCGAGGCAAAGCTGACGAAGAAGGCGAAGAATACCAGCCAGACGAACGAGCCACGCCGGGCAAAGTCGAAGGCCATCGTCTCGCCGGCCGGGAAGATCGCTGCGTCCAGCCCCTTGACGAACAGGGCCAGGCCGAGCAGAACGACCGCAAAGCCGCCGATCAGCGCCACCGGGCTGTCCGGCATGCGCTGGATGAAGAAGGCCTGGAACACGACCACCACGATCAGTGTCGGCGCCAGGTCGCGCGCCGCCTCGTGCAGGAGTTCGCGGATGACGCGGAGCAGCGAACCGAGACCCATGCTAGCTTTGATCGCCTGTTTGTCCGCCGGGAATCGGTGGACAAACAGACTGGCAACGGGCATTCACGTGTCCCGCGGGCGGGCGGCAGGGAGCTGTCCTTGTCATGGCGCGAATCATGCCCGATAAGCCACGCTACGGCAAGACTTGCCCGGTTAGAGCTGATTGGCATGAAACGGGCGGGGTCGGAACAGCTCCCGCGGCCCTGCCCCGCCGGCTGCCACCACTTGGAACCCGGCCAGCGGGCGATCTCGGTCCTTGGCAGGGAAGCAAGAGGGGCATCCGTTCAGGCGGCGCAGATCGTCTGCCCCCGCGCAAGCTCCGGACGGAAGATGCCGATTGACGGCAATGATCGCCAGCGGCGATACTTGGATGTTGGCGTTTGATCCGTTCATCATGTCACGGGTGCCGCCCGGCGCACCAGCCGTTGCGGGCACTGGCAACGAGCAGCGCCGCCTCCATGACGGCGAGGGCGGGCGGCTGACTGATCTCGTTTTCCAGTCGCAGGGGTAAATCATGCTCAACCGCTTCGCACCGGCGCTCCATATTCTCGGCATTCTGATCGTCGGTTTCGGCGGTCTGATGTTGCTGCCGCTCAGCGTGGCGTGGCTGACCGCGGACGGGGCCCACAGCGCCTACGACGAAGCCGTTCTGATCACCATCGCCAGTGGCGTCCTGTTGTCGTTCTCGGTTCGCCGGCAGAAGCGCGACATGAGCGTGCGCGACAGCTTTCTGCTGGTGGTGCTGATCTGGTCGCTGCTGCCGGCTTTCGGCGCCCTGCCGCTGTATCTGCACATCAGGGACCTGTCATGGACCGACGCCTATTTCGAGGCCGTCTCGGGTCTGACCGCCACCGGGGCAACGGTGCTGTCAGGCCTCGATCACCTGCCGCTGTCGATCAACTTCTGGCGTACCTTCATGCACTGGGTTGGCGGCCTCGGCGTGGTGGTGCTGGCGGTGGCCATTCTGCCAATGCTCGGTTTCGGCGGACGCAGCATGCTCAAGGCCGAAACACCGGGTCCGATGAAGGACTCGAAGATAACGCCACGGATCACCGAGACCGCCAAGGGGCTGTGGGTCGTTTACGTGATTCTGACGATCGCCTGCACCACAGCCCTCCATCACACGGGAATGGAACCCTGGGACGCGTTGATGCACGCCATGTCGATCATGGGCCTGGGCGGCTTTTCGACCAAGGACGCCAGCCTCGGCCACTTCGACAGCCTCGAGATCGAACTGGTGGTCATTTTTTTCGCGTTGCTCGCGGGCATCAACTACAGCACCCATTTCCTCGCCCTGGCGAAGCGCTCGCTGCGTGTCTATCGCTTCGACGTCGAGGCACACTACTTCCTCGGCTTTCTCGCCCTGAGCATCCTCGCTCTTTCGCTCTACCTGTGGCCGGACGAACTCTACGACGATTTCCCGACCACGCTGCGCTACGTCGCTTTCCACTCGGTGTCGCTGGCCACCTCGCTGGGCTTTGCCACGACCGATTACGCCCAGTGGCCGCTGTTCGGGCAACTCTGGATTCTCTTCCTCGGCAGCTTCGTCGCCTGTTCCGGTTCGGCCGGTGGCGGTATCAAGATGGTGCGCGCGGTGATCCTCTACAAGCAGGTATTCCGCGAACTGATGCGGGCGATGCACCCGCGCAGCCTGCACAGCGTGCGCTTCGGCGAAACGTTGATCCCCGACCACGTGCTGCACGCGATCCTCGGCTTCCTGTTCATCTATGTCGTGTCGATCGTCTCCCTGACCCTGCTCCTGATCGCCACCCGGCTCGACGTGATCACCGCCTTCTCGGCCATCGTCGCCTGCATCAACAACACCGGCCCTGGCCTCAACCTGGTCGGGCCGGCCACCACCTACGCCGTGCTCACCGATTTCCAGACCTGGGTCTGCACCTGGGCAATGCTGCTCGGCCGCCTCGAAATTTTCA
>NZ_JAEUOL010000287.1 GCF_016789985.1 Accumulibacter sp. | reverse complement strand
CGGCAAGGCGTTTTGTGCCGGCCACGACCTCAAGGAGATGCGCGCCAACCATCACAAGTCCTTCATGCAGGACCTGTTCCAACGCTGCGGCCGGATGATGATGACGCTGACCCGGATGCCGCAACCGGTGATCGCCCGCGTGCACGGCATCGCCACGGCCGCCGGATGTCAGTTGGTGTCGACGTGCGACCTGGCTGTGGCGGTCGAGAGCGCGCGCTTTGCGACCTCGGGGATCAATGTCGGGCTATTCTGCGCCACCCCCGCGGTCGGGCTGTCGCGCAACCTGGGGCGCAAGCAGGCCCTTGAAATGTTGCTCACCGGCGATTTCATCGATGCACAAACTGCACTGCAGCAAGGGTTGGTCAACCGGGTGGTCGCCAGCGCGGCACTCGACGCCGAAGTCGACCAACTCGCCCGTTCGATCCTTGCCAAGTCGTCGGTAGCCATCGGGATGGGCAAGCAGATGTTCTACCGTCAGCTCGAGATGGGGCTGGAAGCCGCCTACCAGTATGCCTCCGAGGTGATGGCCTGCAACATGATGACCGAGGATGCCGGTGAGGGGATCGATGCTTTCATCGGCAAGCGGCAGGCCGAGTGGAAGGGGCGTTAGATCTGTCCCGATCGTCCTCGGCGGGGTGATCGCCGGCATCGCCTGGGCCAATCCGGCGCCAGCCTCAGGACCTCGTGTCGGCAGGGCGACGACGGGGCGGCTCCTCCTCAGATCGCCACGATTCGGTCGTGGCCGCCTGCCTCGGCCTCGTGTAGCGCCTGGGTGGCTCGTTTGATCAGGTCATCGGTCGATCGGTCGGCGCCGCACGCCTCGCTGGCCCCGATGCTGACCGTGAACTGGACGGTGCCGTTCTCGGTCGGAATCGCGATCGCGGCGACTGCCGAGCGCACCCGTTCGGCCAGCAGGAGGGCTTCGCGAAGATCGGTCTCGGGCAGCAGGATGGCGAATTCCCCACCACCCAGCCGGCCAAGCAGATCCCGCTGGCGCAGACAGCGGGTCGCTGCGCGGGCAAAGGCGATCAGTGCCTGATCGCCGACCACATGCCCGTAGCCATCGTTGATCCGCTTGAAGAAGTCGATGTCGAACAGCAGCACGGTCAACGGCAATTCCTGACGCTGCGCATCCGCCAGTTCACCGGCCAGGGTGTCGACGAAATGTGGTCGGCTGCTGACGCCGGTCAGCCGGTCGGTCGCCGCGAGCTGCACCAGTTGCTCGTCGCGATGCGCCAGCACGCGCAGCAGCCGCAGGGAGCGCCAGGCGACCAGGGCCAGCGGCACGGTCACTCCGAGCGCCAGCAGAACGATCCACAAGGTCTGTCGCCGCCATGCGCTCAGTGCCTCCGGGTAGTCCTGCTGGACGATGACGAGCAATGGGAAGTCCGACATCGACGAGTAGCTGACCAGTTCGCCGACCCGTTCCCCACCCGAGTCATCGAGTACGACGAAGGCCTTGGGCTGCAACGCCAGATCGCGCGGTAACGGTTGTCCCGGCATCGACCGGGAAGGCCCCACAGGTTCAGGGGCGCGTGCGAGCAACGTGCCGTCGCTTCGGAGCAAGGCAATGGTGCCGCCCGGCTGGAGGCGTTGCGCTTCGTAGGTCCGGCGCAGCGTCTCCAGGTCGACCACTGCAAGCAACATGCGAATGCCGTGCATAGGCGTTTGCAATGGCCGCCCGACGGGCAGAGTCTGCCCGTCGCCCGAGCGATCGCGCCGGGGCGTACCGATCAACAACCCGGCGCTCGGCAGCGCACCGCTGAAAGACTCCGCAGCCGCCAGATGGGTCAGCCGTCCGGCAGCTTCGCCGGCGACCTGCAATAGCTGGCCGTCGGTCGCCAATAGCTGGATTTCGATGGATTCGCCGGTCCGCGCGCGAAAACTCTCGATCAGCTTGCGGAACGCCGGGTCACTGCCGGGGTCGCGCTTGGGATTGGCTTGCAGCCAGTGCTCGCAGCTGACGAGAAAGGTGTCGAGCAGGCGAAATTGCTGGCGTGTCTGTTCCTCGACGGCGGCCGTCATCTGCTGCAGGATGCGGCCGGTGGCCGCGATGCTTGCGTCGCGGGCCGCCACGGACGAGACGATGACCACTGCCCAGAGCGCACCAAGCAGCAACAGGGTCAGCACGATGACCGTGCGCGGCCTGGCCCATTCGTCGAGATGTCTGATGGTTTCTCTCACCCTGCTGTCCGCCTCTGGAGCCGATCGATGGCGTGTATTCTAGCAGTCTGCCGCCAGCCGCCGCGGCGTCCGGGGATGGCCAGGGCCAGCCGTTCAGCCTGGCTCGTGGCAGGGTCCGGCGCCCGCCTGCTCGAGGCTCTCGTCGCCACCATCGACAACCACGACCTCTGCGTCAATCGCCCCCGAGAAGAACTCGATGGCCGTGCGGGCCACCTGCACGGTGTCGTAGTAGGCGTAGGCACCGGCACCAAGTGCTCCGAAGACTGGCAGCCAGCGCGCCACGCCCCGGCCGACCATGCGCTGTGCGATGTGCAGGGCAATCTTCACAGCCACCGCCTGGACTTCCGGACGGCTGGCACGCTGTACGACGAAGCGCTTGCCCGCCCTGGCCACCAGCTCCCGGACGAGTTGCGGGTCGGTGTGCCGGAAAAGGCAGTAGAGCATCTCTTCCCGACCCAGACCGGCAACTCTCCCGTAACCGGCGGCAATGTCGGCGACCATTTGTGTCTGTAGCCTCCACAAGGCGCGCAGCTCGGGGAGCAGGGTCAGCCAGCCGAGCGGGCCAGGTGGAAGGGTCAGGCTGCCGGCGGTTGCCGCCGCCTGCCTGGCCGCTGCCCGGGCCAGCGCCTGGGCATGAGGTTCAGGGCTTGCCCTGGCATGTTCGGTGGTCACCGGGGGCTGTCCGACGTAATCGAGAACAGCCTCGGCGATTCTCTGGCTGACCCGCAGGTCTGAACTGCGTCTGGCAAAGCGCTGGGCTGACATGGCGTAGGTCCTGCAACGGTTGAGTGATGGGGGGAGCGATCGGCACTCGGGTTGCTATCGTGCGTCATTCCGCCAAACGGCGCCAGACGCTGGCCAGCCACGGTTGCTGCGCGCGCGGCAACCCGGCAGGACGATAGTAGTGTTCGAGTTTTGCAAAGCCGGCAGCGGTGAGCAATCGACACCAGGTTGCAAGATTGTAGTAGGCCGCGTAGCGCTCGTCGTTCCAGCCCTCCTGATCGTCGCCGTGCGGGTTCGAGCAAAACAGAACACCGTCCGGCTTGAGGGTGGCATGGAGTTGGCGCAGAACGCGCGGCAACTCCCGGCTCGGAATGTGAAACAGCGAGGCGTTGGCAAAGATTCCGTCGAAATGTCCGCTCGGGAGGTCGAGCCTGAGGAAATCCTGCTGCCAGACCGCACAACCGCTGTCGGCACGGGCCATTTCGACGAAGCGCCGCGCACCGTCGAGCCCGATCGCCCGATGCCCGAGGCGCGTCAAGGCCTTCAGATCGCGTCCTGGGCCGCAACCGAGATCAAGCAGCGTGAACGGTGGCCGCCCTCCGATGTGGCGCAGCAGCGCGGCGATGTTCTGGCTGACGTCATGCTGGCTTGTCCCGGCACGGAAGTCCTCGGCATGCTGTTCGTAATGCGCCAGTGTTCGGGTGCTGATCTGTTCGAGTTCTGCTGAATCCGGCGGCATGTGTCCTCCCCGGTGAATGACTCGCAGTCCCTGTCAGGGTTGCGCTCCCGCCGATGGTAAACCAATGCGCGCCAAGCATCACGGTCGATCAGCGGAGGCCGTGACCCGAGGCTGGACAAAGGCTGGCAAATGTGCGAGTCTCGCCCACCATGCATATTTGGGCTTGTGCTATTGATCCCCTGATCCGGACACGCTGCTCCGGATCGTCCCCATGATTGGCATAGTCCGCCAGGTGGGCTCCGCTCTCCCAGCACATGTTCGATAACCCCTTGCCGGGTCGTCGGCAGACTCGCCGCCAGCGCCGGATGAGGGAGTCCGAGATGCGTGTCGCTACCCAGTTGCAGCGCATCGTCGTTCGCATCGTCTGGGCCGGAATCGCGGTGCTGGCCCTGATTGCCATCGGCACCGTCGGTTTCTACCAGATCGCCGAAGACAACGGCGACTGGTCAGACGCCTTGTACATGACGCTGATCACCATCTCGACGGTGGGCTATGGCGAGATTGTCCCGCTTCTTTCCCCGAGTGATCGAATTTTTGCCGGCTCCATCGCCATTTCCGGGCTTGGCGCGCTGACCTTCCTGTTCACCAGCCTGTCAGTGTTCTTTCTCGAAAAGGACCTCGACCATTCCCTGCGGAGACGACGAATGGAGAAACGTATCCAGAGACTGCGCCAGCATTTCATCATCTGCGGCTTCGGGCGTGTCGGTCGCAGCGTCGGTGGTGAGCTGCAGAATACCGGGCGCCATTTCGTTGCCATCGATGTCGAGGATGCGCGTTTCGAGGACAATCTCGATAAGTTTCCCGGTCTGCTCTACCTGCAGGGCGATGCTTCGGACGATGATCTCCTGGAAGCGGCCGACATCGCCGATGCCCGAGGCCTGTTCGCGGTCACCGGTGACGATTCGAGAAATCTGATGATCATCATCACGGCCCGGCAGCTCAACCCGGATCTGCGCATCGTGGCACGCGCCCAGGAGTCGAGGAACGTCGAGAAGATGCGCAAGGTGGGCGCCGATGCAGTCATCTCGCCGGATTTCACCGGTGGCATCCGCCTGGCATCGGCCATGGTAAGACCGCATGTGGTCAGCTTCCTCGACGAGATGATCCGCTCGGACAAGAACGTGCGGCTCGAAGAAGTACGGGTTCCGGCCGGGTTCCCCACCACGCGGGTCGGCGATCTGCGCCTGCGCAGTCCGGACTACATCCTGTTGGCGGTGCGTGAGGAGGATGGCGCCTGGGTGTTCAATCCCAAGGTCGACGATCTGGTGAATCCTGGCAGCACGATCATCGCACTGTCCAATCCATCAGGACGCGCCCAGCTCAAGGCACACTTGATCGAAGTGATGGGCTAGCGACGCTCGAAATGTCCAGGACTGGTCGGGTGACTGCCCGGTGTCCGGCTGGCCGCGCGCAATCGCCAGAGCAGCCAAGCGTAGAGGGTCAGGTTGACGGCGATCACTGCCGCGGCGAGCGCCAGTTGCATGCCACGCGTGAAACCAGCGGGATAGATCAGCGGCAGCAGATGGTGCGCGATGAAGCTGCCCTGGTAGCCGGTTTCACCTGCCGCTTGCCGCAGTTCGTTCTCGACAGGCGTCAGCGGACATATCCATCCGGTCAGCTCGATCAGAACGCCCCAACACGCAGCCGGAAGGTGGAGCACCGCCAGCCTTGGCCAGCGCAGCACGAGCAGACCTCCGGCACCGACAAAAGCGATGAATAGAAAGTGGGCGAGAACCACTCCGTCGGCAAGCAGTCGATAGATCATCACGATTCTGCCGGCTGCCGGTCAAGCCAGCGCCTGGCGAGTTTACCAGACGACAAGTGGCTGCCTGGCAGCCGGGCCGGCCGAGTACGGCTGGCGTGACATCCGGCAAAAAGGTGGTCGGCCACCGGAGCTCTCTCGGGCATGCCGTCCAAGCGTGCTGTCCCGGGCACCCGCCAGATCGCGCGATCAATCGACGCCCGGTCCGGCCCGATCGCGAAGGTTGCACACTCCTCCTCGGACGGGTGCCCACCTGCTTGTGGCATCATGGCTGGGGGTCAGGCTTGCCAGCGGCTGAGCGGCAGCGTGACGCGCGTACAGGCGCCGCCCGGTGCGTCCTGCCGGTTGAACAGCTCGACCTTGCCACCGAAGCGCTCAACGGTCGCGTTGGTGAGAAACAGGCCGATGCCCATGCCGCGCGGCCGATCGAGTGCATCGTGCTTGGTACTGAAAAACGCTTCGCCGAGGCGCTTTGCGGTGTTGCCGTCCAGCCCGGGGCCACGGTCGAGGATCTCGATGCGGCATGTCTCGTCATCCCAGCCGGCGGAGAAGCAGATGGTCTCCGCCTGAGCCCCATTGGCGTCGGCCGCGTTGTCGAGCAGGTTAAGGAGCGCCTGCTCGAGCGTTCGGTCGGCCACGATCGAGGGCGCTGGTTGCTCACCCTGCAAGGTCACGCTGAGTCTCGCATGTGGGCGAATGATCTGCCACTCGTCGAGCAGGTGGTGCAGGTAAGCGTCGAGTGCCAGAGAGCGCATGCTTTCTTCCCTACGCTGGCCGGTCGAGGCAAGAATTTGCGAGATCGTCTGCTTGCAGCGCTCGACCTGTTCGCGCAGCAAGAGCAGATCCTCCTTGAGTTCGACGTTGTCACCATGATTCAGCTCGAGTTCGCGGATCACCACCGCCATTGTCCCGAGCGGCGTCCCGAGCTGATGCGCAGCGCCGGTGGCAAGAGTGCCCAGCGAGAGGATCTGCTCGTTGCGCAGCGCGTCCTCGCGCGTCGCCGCGAGCTCACGCTCACGCTCCTTCAGGGCAGCCGCCATGCGCGTCAGGAAGAAGGCCACTACACCAACACTGATCAGAAAGTTCAGCCACATGCCCAGCACATGCAGGGCAAAGCCGCTGCCGTGCGCGGCATGCTCGCCTGCCCCGCCGGTAGCACGGGCGAGCAACTCGTCGAACTGGGCAAGATCACCCTGTGGCGGCGGCAGTGGCAGCTTCCAGAACATCAGGAAAGTGTAGGCGAGCAGGGTGATTCCCGCCATCGCCCAGGCGTGGCGTGCCGGCAGCATCGCTGCGGCCAGCGTAGGCGGCAACAGGAACAACGAGACGAATGGATTGGCCGACCCGCCGGCGAAGTAGAGCAGCAGCACAAGGATTCCGACATCCAATGCCAGATGTCCGAAAATCTCGTTCTCGCCGATCGGCCAGCCTTGGTCGAGCCGCCATTGACTAACCAGATTGGCTGCGGCGAGCAGACCGATGATCGCCGTCATCGGCACCACCTCGAGCGGAATCTTCAGCCATGCCACCGCGAGCACCAGAACCACAGCTTGCGCCAGCACCTCGACCCGGCGCAGCGTGATCAGACGTCGTAGCGGGTTTTCCCCACCCGGCTGGAAAGCCGACCCCCGGGCTTGATTGTTGTGAAACATGAGTTGGCACCACACTTTCCTGCAGTCGGAACGGTGGATTCTACGCTCGGCAGATGAGCGCGGCCATGTCGGCTGTTTGATGTAGTGCGCTGCTGCCGCCAGCCCTGTAGCTTGACAATGGGGGTCCCGGCGAGTAGATTCAAAGCCTTGCCCGGGTTTGCTCAGGGGCTGCGCCGATTTGACACGAACAGATTGCGGGCGCGTTAAAAATTCCGCTAAAGCGAGGCCTAGAAAACAACCCGTCGAGCTTTGCGCCGACGGGTTTTTGTTTTTACCGAAATGATTTGCCAGAAAGAAGACCAAGGGAAACGCATGCAGCCTGACCGCACCGCCGAGCTGAAAGCCCGCCTGGAACGACAGATCCTGGTCCTTGACGGGGCCATGGGCACAATGATCCAGCGCCATGGGCTGCAGGAGGCCGATTACCGCGGCACCCGTTTCGCAGCGCATCCGCACGACCTCAAGGGCAATAACGATCTGTTGCTGCTGACCCGCCCGGACCTCATCCGGGCGATCCATGCGGAATACCTGGCGGCCGGCGCCGACATCCTCGAAACCAACACCTTCAATTCGACCAGGGTTTCGCAGGCCGACTACCACCTCGAAAGCCTGGTGCATGAGCTGAACCATGCCGGAGCCCAACTGGCGCGGGCAGTCTGTGACGAGTTTACAGCCCGCGACCCGGCAAGGCCGCGCTATGTCGCCGGAGTGCTCGGGCCGACCTCGCGGACGGCGTCGCTCTCGCCCGACGTGAACGACCCGGGCTACCGCAACACTTCCTTCGAAGAACTGGTCGACGCCTACGGCGAGGCGATCCGGGGGCTTTGTGAAGGAGGTGCCGACCTCCTGTTGGTCGAAACCGTTTTCGACACACTGAACGCGAAAGCGGCCCTGTTCGCCATCGAGCAGTACTTTGAGCAGACCGGCCGGCGCTGGCCGGTGATGATTTCCGGCACGATCACCGACGCCTCGGGGCGGACACTGTCGGGGCAGACTGCCGAGGCCTTCTGGAACTCGCTCAACCACATCCGCCCGTTTAGCTTCGGTCTCAACTGCGCGCTGGGGGCTCCCGAACTACGCCAGTACGTCAAGGAACTTTCCCGGATCTGCGATTGCTTCGTCTCGGCGCACCCGAATGCCGGTCTGCCGAATGCTTTTGGCGGCTATGACGAAACACCGGAGCAACTCGCTGCGGAAGTCGGCGACTGGGCGAGACAGGGTTTTGTCAATATAGTCGGCGGCTGCTGCGGCACCTCACCGGCACACATTGTGGCCATCGCCAGCCAGGTGGCCGGCATCCGCCCGCGGCGCATCCCGCTGCTCGAGAAAAAGCTCCGGCTGTCCGGCCTCGAGCCATTCAACGTCGGCCAGGATTCGCTCTTCGTCAATGTCGGCGAGCGCGCCAATGTCACCGGTTCGCGTGCCTTCGCGCGGATGATTCTCGAAGGACGCTTCGACGACGCGCTGGCAGTCGCCCGACAGCAGGTGGAAAACGGCGCCCAGGTGATCGACATCAACATGGACGAGGCGATGCTCGATTCACAGGCAGCGATGGACCGCTTCCTGAAACTGATCGCCAGCGAACCGGATATCGCGCGTGTGCCGATCA
>NZ_JAEUOL010000278.1 GCF_016789985.1 Accumulibacter sp. | reverse complement strand
CAGCCACTGGCCTTTTCCGGCCAGTGTCCCGGCCAGTTCGGCGAGCGGCGTTCCGGCACGCACGGTAACCACCAGCTCGGTCGGCTCGTAGGCAACGATACCGCGCAGGCCGCCGACCTCAAGCACCTCGCCACGTTGCGGACCACCGTAGAAGTCCTTGCTCCCGCCACCGCGAATGGCCAGTCTGCCGCCCACGCCGGCCGCCTGGGCGACGCGCGCGATCCAGTTCTCGATCAGGGTGTCCATCACAACCTCGGCAAAGTGGCGACGCTGCCAACGCGCGCCTGGGTATACTCGCGGCAACGCGCCAGGGTCGGCACGCCCTTGCCTGGATTGAGCAAGCCCCGCTCGTCGAAAGCCGCCTTGACGCGATGGAAGGCATCGATCTCGGCAATCGTGAACTGCTCGGCCATGAGCATGATCTTCTCGATGCCAACCCCATGCTCGCCGGTAATCGTGCCACCGAAACGAACCGAGAGTTCGAGGATCTCGGCGCCGAAGGCCGCCGCACGCTCCAGCTCTCCTGCCTGATTGGCATCGTACATGATCAGCGGGTGCAGATTGCCGTCGCCGGCGTGGAAGACGTTGGCACAACGCAACGCATACTTGGTCGAGAGCACGGCGATCGCGTCGAGCATCTCGGCCAGACGTTTGCGCGGGATGGTACCGTCCATGCAGAGATAGTCGGGCGTCAGCCGGCCGACCGCCGGGAAGGCTGCCTTGCGCCCGGCCCAGAACTTCAGGCGCTCGGCTTCGTTCTGCGACACGCGAATGCCCGCCGCACCGCTCTCCTCGAGCACCGCCGTCATGCGGCCAATCTCCTCGGCGACCTCTTCCGGTGTGCCGTCCGATTCGCACAGCAGAATGGCCTCGGCTTCCATGTCGTAACCGGCATTGACGTAGGGTTCGACGGCGTGGATCGCCTTCCTGTCCATCATCTCGAGACCGGCCGGGATGATGCCGGCGGCAATGATGCTGGCGACTGCGTCACCAGCCCGGCGCACATCGGCGAACGAGGCGATCACCACCTGCGCCAGTTCAGGCTTGGGAGTCAGCCTGACCGTGACCTCGGTGATCACCGCCAGCAGACCCTCCGATCCGTTGAGCAGGGCCAGCAGATCGTAACCCGGCGCGTCGAGGGCCGCGTTGCCGAACTCGACGATTTCGCCGGCGATCGTCACAGCGCGGATGCGCAGGACATTGTGCACGGTCAACCCATACTTGAGGCAGTGCACGCCGCCGGCGTTCTCGGCGACATTGCCACCGATCGTGCAGGCGATCTGCGACGAGGGGTCCGGTGCGTAATAGAGGCCGTACGGTGCAGCCGCCTCGGAGACTGCCAGATTGCGCACCCCGGGCTGGACCACCGCGCTACGCGATACGGGGTCGACGCTGACGATTCTCTTTAGCTTGGCGAGCGACATCAGCACGCCGTCGGGATGCGGCGTCGCCCCGCCCGACAGACCGGTGGCGGCACCGCGCGCGACAACCGGCGCCTGCAGTTCATGGCAAACCTTGAGGATGCCCTGCACCTGCGCTTCGCTCTCCGGCAGGGCCACCAGCAGCGGCAACTGCCGATAGGCAGTGAGACCATCGCAGTCATACGGCCGCATGTCCTCTTCTTCGGCGAGTAGTGCATGCGCCGGCAACAGTGCGCGCAAACGCCTGATCAGCTCTGCCCGGTCAAGCGTGAAGCGACGATCGGCAATCGTGTTTTCCATGCTCATGCTCCGTCCTCAGTCAGTTGATGACAGCGACCGACCCGCTGTTCGGCGGCAGTTGCGTTTCTGCGGCATCCCCGGCCCGTGCGCACAGGAGATCTTGGGCCAGTACGATCCCCACCCGCAACGCCGCACAGCGCAAGTGAGCGTGTGCGCGCCGACGCGCCAGCAGCGGCATCCCCGGCGGCGATCGCCTCGAAGGTCGCCCGGTGTTCTGCCTGTGCCGCCGCCAGCGCATCCACGACACGGCCAGGCAGCGTCCACACCAGGCGCCGGGTGTTGGAGAAGTGCCGGCCCATGAATTCCAGCAAGTGACAGGTATGGCTGTTGTGGGTGACCGCAGCAATCGCCAGATGAAAATCGTCGTCGGCCGCGGAACCATCACCACCACTGGCCAGCGCATCGTCCATCGCCGACAGATGGCGCCGCATCGCGACAATGTCCGCCGGCATGCGGCGGCGCGCCGCCAGCTCGGCAATCGAGCTTTCGATCATCGCACGCAACTCGAAGATCTCGCACAGTTCGGTCGCTGCCGGACGACCACCCTGCCAGAAGCGAAGGTTCAGACATTTCGACACCGGTGCGACAACGGCGCCTGCCTCCTGCCACGTCTCGACGCGACCATCCGCCCCGAAGTGCGCGACCGCTTCGCGCACGACGGCACGACTGACGCCGAACGTCTCGGCGAGAATCTTTTCGGCCGGCAGTTGCTCTCCCGGCTTGAGTTCGCCCCTGGCGATCCTGCCCTCGAGCGCAATGGACACTTTCTCGCTCAAACGCGGTCGGCGAGCGATCCTGGTCAGCTCATTGGTACCCATGAGGCTCCGGTCGTCAGACAACTCTTTTGAGCATACTACAAAGATCTACCGCTGCGATGAGCACCGGTCTTTGTCTACCAGGGGCCGGCACGCCGGCGGTAGCGACGATGCTCGGTAAGCCGCTCAGCCAACCCAGAGCACCCACGGCGTACCGTGACGAGAAACACCAGCGCGCACAAGGCCGTGGCCAACAAGCCCAGGCGATACAGCTCCCCCTGATCAAGGTAACCGCTGGCCACAAAGATGACGTTCTGGCTGCCACGCTGCGGCGTCAGCATCGAGAAGTAGCTGCTGGCAAAGGGCGGTGCAAAGCCCATCAAAGACACGGGTACGCCGGTCTGCACACCGACGTCGAGAAAAACGCCGAGCAGTGCCAGGGTCTGCGCCGACTGGCTGACGAACATGTAGTGCATCAGCACGTAGAGCAGGAGCAGAACGACGTAGGCGATCGACCAGCCCACATCACCGAACAGCGAAGCGAACCGCTCAAGGCAAACAACACCGCCAGCCAAAGAAAAGTGGTCAGCGCGCTCCGCCGCCGGTTGTCCGCCGCCGCGTCAGGTGCCGCTGACGAACCCGGAATAGCCCGGCAAGCCGGCAGCCTCGGGCGTTCTGGCAAGGTAGATGGCCTGCTCGACGATCGCGTTGCGATCGGCCTCCTTCATTTCCGAGAGCAGGATGTCCACCCCATCGATCTCGTTCTTGAGCAGGCGGTTATCCAGGATCAATCGCAGGCGGAAGAACTGTGCCCACTGGAACTCGGCAAAGTCGGCCGGCCTCTTGGAATAGCCGAAGTGGCTGCGTACGTACCACGCGAGGCCGCGGTAGGGATCGTTGCGCAAATCCTTGACATGCCTGGGCAACTTCGCCGGCTGGATGGGGCCCCCGCCCGCCTGATCGAACAGATAGACCCAGGCATTGCCTTGCATCGCCTTCCAGAAATCATAGTCCTTGAGGACGTGCCAGTTGTACAGCACCTCGACGACGACCCGTGCATTGTCTTCATCGATGCCCGCCTCGTTATCCTTCTTGGCTGCCTCCCACACCGCGCGCGCCAGATGGTGGTGATCCGTCAGACAGAACTTGTTGTCATTGCCGATCACCACCGGAACCGGTCGGGTGATCAGGTAGGCCATCAACTCATCCTTGCTCTTGTTGCGGATCGACTCGGCCCGGGCATGGACCTCGTCGAGCCCGACCGCGCACTGTGTCGGGTGCAGGTCAGCGACCCGTACCTGATACAGGTGTCCGCCACGGTGCGACTTGGATGACAACTCTTCGTAATCGAAATCCATGACCTTCCTCCTTGGTAGTTGTTGGCCCCACATCCTTGACCGGCAGTCCTTGCGCCTTGGCCCCCTGTTGCCGAAGCCAAGGTCGTCGCCAGTGACCACAGGGAAGAGAGCATGCCGAGGCCACGTCGATCCGTCAACACAGGTGATGTCAACAACAAGCGGATTGACGCGCTGAACCAATGATTCCCCGGCGCTTTCCCGGCAGGCACCAGGATTCAGGACAAACTGGCGTGGAATGCGGTGGCGCACTTGCAGGCCGCGCAGGGGCCACACCCGACAAGAGTTTTGGTCGCCGCAGGAGGTGACGGCAAAACGACCCCATCAGCCAGCCCGAACGAAAAACCACGCCAACGGAGCGGGGTGCCGCACCGGCGCCCCTGCTACCCCAGCGCGTGGGTCGTGCAACATCCTTTCTGCAACTTCCACCTTACCGATCTTGCCGTGCTGTTCCGTGTAGCGTGAGGGGGCGCGGTGCCAGCCGACTCTTTCGTCGCACCGTCACCCGGCACTCGGCAGCAAGCCCAGGCACACCGCGCATGCCCCAGTCTCACGAAGGATTCGAACCCCCGCGCGATTCCGTTATAATTCCCCCGCCTGCACAATCAACCGGGCGTCGCTGGACTCGATCGAAAGAAAACTGGAAAGGGCACGATGCTAGCCATGACCCACCTGAACCGCCTGTTGCCCGGGCTGCAGCCGTTGCTGAAGTACCAGGCAGCAAATTGGCCGCACGATTTCAAGGCCGGCTTGTCGGTGGCGGCGGTCGCCATCCCGGTGGCCATCGCTTATGCACAACTGGCCGGCTTCAGTCCGTCGACCGGGCTTTATGCCTCGATCCTGCCGATGGTCGTTTATGCCCTCGCCGGTACCTCGCGGCAACTGATCATTGGTCCCGACGCTGCCACCTGCGCGATGATCGCTGCCGTGGTCGCGCCACTGGCGGCAGGCAACAGCGGGCTGTACCTCTCATTCACCATTGCCCTGACTCTGCTCACCGGCCTTTTCTGCATTGCCGCGAGTTTTCTGCGCCTCGGCGGGCTGGCAGACTTTCTTGCCCGACCGATCCTGGTCGGGCTGCTCAATGGCGTCTCGATCTCGATCATGATTGGACAGGTCGGCAAGGTTCTCGGCAGCAAACCGCAAGCCACCCGCTTCTTTCGGCAGCTCGTGGAAATCCCCGAGCTGGTATTGCAGGCCCACTGGCCAACGGTCGTGTTGTCGGGCGGCTGTGTGCTGGTCATGCTGCTGATGCCACGCGTCTCGAAACGTGTGCCGGCTTCACTGGTGACCATGATCCTGGCCGGCCTCGCGGCCTATCTGCTGCGACTGGATCAGATGGGTGTGGCCCTGATCGGCCCGGTAGTCAGCGGTCTGCCGGACCTCGAGTGGCCCGACCTGCCGCTACACGAGGTCGGCGACCTCGCCGGTTCGGCTGCCGGCCTGTCCCTCGTCCTGTTTACCAGCGGCATGCTGACCGCGCGCAGCTTTGCCGAACGCAATGGCTACGATATCGATGTCGACCGCGAATTCGCTGCCTTCGGCATGGCCAACATCGCTTCGGCACTGTCGCAGGGATTCGCCGTCACCGGCGCTGATTCGCGCACCGCGGTCAACGACGCCAATGGCGGCCGCACTCAGATGGTCAGCATCATCGCCGCCCTGGCGATCTGCCTGCTGCTGCTGGTCGGCACAGGCTCGCTGGCCTGGCTGCCGATTCCGGCGCTCGGCGTGGTGCTGCTCTTCGCTTCCTGGTCCCTGCTCGACATGCAGGTGTTTCGACGCTATCACCAGATCGAGCGCGGCGCGCTTGTTCTCGGCGCCATCACCATGCTCGGCGTTCTCGCCTTCGGTGCGATCAAGGCGATCATGCTGGCCGTGACGCTGGCGCTGCTGATGTTCATTCGGCGAGTGGCGCGCCCGGCACTCGAAGAGCTGGTCACCGTCCCGCAACGAGCCGGACTCTACAACCACCAGTTTTTCCCGGAAGCCGAGGCGATCGATGGCCTGCTCCTGCTGCGCTTTTGTGGTCCGCTGGTTTTCTTCAACGCCGGCCACTTCCGCAACGAAGTTCACCACGCCATCGCCCGCCAGAAGGCGCCTGTGGAGCGCGTGGTACTCGACCTGATTCCGGTCACCAATCTCGACATCACCGGCATCGATACCCTCGAACGACTCGACGCCGAACTCGCCGCGCAGGGCATCGTCCTGACGCTCGCCGGCCGCCAGATCGAGTTCGAGCGCTGGCTGGAGACCACCGGTCACCCGGACGAATCCTTGCGCCAGCGCGCCTACCCGACCATGCGCCAGGCGATCCGTCAATGGCGCGGGCGTGATGAACTGGTCTCTGCCAGCCAACTGGAGGACGACAAGGAGAGCGCGTAGAATGAGCTCTGTCGCCCCGCGGCGAGCCAACCGACCCCCGTTCACCACCCTGCCCCCGGCTGAACCGATCATGAGCTCCGACACCCTGCAGAATCACCCGTTCGACGAAATCCAGATCGGCGATACGGCAAGCACCGAACACACCCTGAGCTTGCGCGACGTTCAGCTTTTTGCCGCCGTTTCGGGGGACATCAATCCGACTTACCTCGATTCGGAACTCGACCGGCAAATCGGCCCAGCCGATCTGCACGCCCACAGCATGTGGCTCGGGGCGCAGGTGTCCGGCCTGTTGTGCCGGCAACTGCCCGGCCCGGGCACCGTTCTCGCGGGGCAGAACCTCGAGTTTCTGGCGCCGCTGGCGATCGGCGAGACCGTCACCATCTCGATCACTGCCCAGGACAAGGATGCCGCCACCCGGCGGGTGAGTTTCGACTGTCGCGGCGTCAATGCGCAAGGCACCACGATCATGACCGGTATCGCCCGGGTGATCGCGCCGCAACGCAAGGTCATCATGCAGCGCCCCGACGCGGCACAGGTTTCCATCCAGAGCCACGACAACTTCGGGCGTTTCGTCGAACGCTGCCAGCAACTGCCGCCGGTGTCGGTCGCCGTGGTGCATCCCTGTGACGAGTCGTCACTCGGTGCCGCCCTGCAGGCGAAGCGCGAGGGTCTGATCGAACCGATCCTGGTCGGCCCGCTGGCCAGACTGCGGGCACTTGCCGGACAGACCGGGCTCGACCTCAGCGGCGTACAGCTCGAAGACGTACCGCACAGCCATGCCGCAGCCTATCGCGCCGTCGAGCTGGTTCGCCTCGGCAAGGCTGCGGCACTGATGAAAGGCAGCCTGCACACCGACGAACTGATGGCCGAAGTGGTCAGCCGGAACACCGGTCTGCGCACCGAGCGACGCATCACGCACGCCTTCCTGATGGACGTGCCGACCTACCACAAGCCACTGATCGTCACCGACGCTGCAATCAACATCGCGCCTGACCTCGACACCAAGCGCGACATCTGCCAGAACGCGATCGATCTGGCCCATGTCCTCGGCATCGAGCAGCCAAAAGTGGCGATCATCTGCGCCGTCGAGTCGATCAATTCACGCATGATCTGCACGACCGACGCGGCCTCGCTGTGCAAGATGGCCGATCGCGGCCAGATCACGGGCGCCCTGCTCGATGGTCCGCTGGCGCTGGACAACGCGATCAGCAAGGAAGCGGCGCGCATCAAGAAGATCGACTCGTTGGTTGCCGGTGATCCCGACATCGTGATCGTCCCCGATCTGGCCAGCGGCAACATCCTCGCCAAACAACTCACCTTCATGAGCAACGCCGATGGCGCGGGGATCGTGCTCGGCGCACGCGTGCCGATCATCCTCACCAGTCGTGCCGACAACCAGCGCACCAAACTGGCGTCGTGCGCGGTGGCCTGCCTGATGGCCGGCGCGGCGGCGATCTCCGGCCTGACAGCGAGCGGAGGCTGACATGGCGAGCGCCATCCTGGTTCTCAACGCGGGCTCTTCGAGCCTCAAGTTCTCGATCTTTGAAGTAGCCGCCGACCGTGACTTGCACGCCGTGGCCGTCGGCCAGGTGGAAGGCCTCGGCACGGCGCCAAGACTGAAAGCGAGGGACGGCAACGGCCAGCGCATCGCCGAACTGCAATGGAGCAACAGCGAGGTATCGAACCACGCACAGGCCCTGCAGCAAATCGCTAGCTTGCTGCGCTCCCGCTTCCACGGCGGGATCCTGGCCGGGGTCGGTCACCGTGTGGTGCACGGCGGCCCCGATTACTCGGCACCGCTGCTGGTTAGCCCACAGGCGATGCAGCAACTCGAAACCTTCATCCCCCTGGCGCCGCTGCACCAGCCGCACAACCTGGCCGCCATTCGTGCCGTGCAGGAAGTGCAACCGGATCTGCCGCAGGTGGCCTGCTTCGACACCGCCTTCCACCGTACACAGGACAGGGTGGCGCAACTCTACGGTCTGCCTTATGAGTACTACGAGCGCGGAATCCGGCGTTACGGCTTCCACGGACTGTCCTACGAGTACATTGCGTCAAGCCTGCCACAGATCGCGCCCGAGATCGCCGACGGGCGGGTGGTGGTCGCCCACCTGGGCAGTGGCGCCAGCATGTGCGCGATGCACGGCGGGCGCAGCGTCGGTAGTTCGATGGGTTTTACCGCACTTGACGGGCTGCTGATGGGCACCCGCCCGGGCAACATGGATCCGGGGATCGTGCTCTACCTGCTACAGCAGGAAGGTCTTTCCGCCAAACAGATCGAGGACCTGCTCTACAAGAAATCCGGCCTGCTCGGCCTGTCCGGGATCGGCAACGACATGCGCGTACTGCTGGCCAGCGACGAGACGCGCGCCCGGCTGGCGATCGATCACTTTGTGTACCGCATCAACCGTGAACTCGGAGCTCTGGCCGCTGTCCTGGGCGGCCTCGACGCACTGGTGTTCACCGCCGGGATCGGCGAAAACAGCACCCGCATCCGCGAACTGGTCTGCCGGCAGGCAGCTTGGTCGGGAATCGAGCTTGACAGTGCGACCAATGCGTCGGGTGGCCCGCGCATCAGCCTTGCCGGTAGCAGGACTTCGGCGTGGGTGGTGCCGACCAACGAAGAACTGATGATCGCACGCCACACCCGTCAGCTGCTCGGGCTCTGAACAGCCGCTGCGAGCCTCGGACCAGCGGCCGTAGCGAGGACTCAGCCCTGAGGCTGCGCCTTCTCGTTCTCGAGCGCCTTGGCCGTGATTTCTTCGAACAGCCTGGCCATCCTTGCCGCCAGCTCCTGATACTCCGGATGCCTGTCCAGGAAAGGCTTGGCATCCTCGTTGTCGGCAAACACCCTTTCGAGAAATGCGATGTCGATTTCGTCAAGCGTCTCGCCTGCATCAACCTTGGCCTTGAGATCCAGAGCTCGCGGCAGCCGCTCCTTCTCGAGGCGCTCGAGCACCACCGTGGCAACACCCAGATCGTTCGATTCCTGACTCATTACACCCTCCTTTCGGGTTGAAACGCTGACTCGCCGCAGCACGCACCGGCAATCATCCGTGTGGATCAGAGACTTGAGACCGGAATCATGCCAGCTTCCAAGCGCTGTAGGCAATAGGCATCGCTCGGCCTTACCACCTATCATGTTTCGGCCCCCTGAAAGAACTTGGGAAGAGGCAGTGCGCTGGCAGCGCGTCTCAAGAGAAGGCGGATGCCGCGTTTGAACCAGGAAAGGGCACTGCGATAGGCTTTGCGGACACTCCAATGGT
>NZ_JAEUOL010000269.1 GCF_016789985.1 Accumulibacter sp. | reverse complement strand
CGCAGAACCTCGATTTCGATGACTTTCTGATTCTCAGACATTGGAGGCCTTCCTTTCCTGCTCAGCCTTCTCGCCTGCGGCACCGTAGGCACGGGTGCCCGGCTGCGATTTGGTGATCTTGACAGGACCGTAGTCGATGCGCGGCGAGCCGCCGGCGACATAGTGTGCCTGCGAATGTTTCAGGAAGTTGACATCATCACGCTGCTCGAAGCCGTCGAGCCGCTGGTGCGCACCGCGCGATTCACGCCGATTGAGCGCCGAATAGGCCATCGATTGTGCCACGTCGAGCTGATACTCGAGTTCGATGGCCAGCAGCCACTCGGTATTCCAGACACTCGACTTGTCCTCGATATTGACATCCCGAAAACGCACCTTTAGCTCGTCGAGCTTGTCGCAGGTCTTCTGCATCGTTTCCGCCAGGCGATAGATACCGCAACCGTCTTCCATGGTCTGCGCCATTTCCCTGCGCAAGGTGGCGATACGCTCGCTGCCGCCTGTCTTGAGCTTGAGGCCGGTCACCCGTTGCTCGACGGCCTGCGCCTGTCTGAGCAGCTTTGCCGAATCGCCAGGAGAGGTCGACCTGGCGAAACGCGCCGCTTCCACGCCGGCCACCTTGCCGAACACCAGCAACTCGGACAGCGAGTTGGAACCCAGCCGATTGGCACCATGAATGCCGACGCTCGAGCACTCACCGGCAGCATAGAGACCAGACAGTGGTGCTGCGCACAGACCGTCGACCATGATCCCACCCATCGTGTAATGTACCGCAGGCCGTACCGGAATCGGCGCATGTGCCGGGTCAACCCCGAGAAACTGTTCGGCCAGCTCATAGATCTGCGGCAGGCGCTCGCGCAGTTTCTGCTCACCGAGATGACGCAGATCGAGGTGTACGACCGACCCGTGCGGCCCCTCGATGGTGCGCCCCTTTTGCTGCTCGTACCAGAAAGCCTGGCTGAGGCGGTCGCGCGGCCCGAGTTCCATCGCCTTGTTGCGCGGCGTCGGCTCGGCCGGGCCGAGACCGTAGTCCTGCAAGTAACGATAGCCGTCCTTATTGACCAGGAAACCCCCTTCACCACGACAGGCTTCGGTGAACAGGAGACCAGTGCCGGGCATGCAGGTCGGATGGTACTGAACGAACTCCATGTCGCGCAGAGGCACCCCGTGCCGATAGGCCAGGGCCATGCCGTCGCCGGTGACGACGCCGCCATTGGTGTTCTCGCGGAACACCCGGCCGGCTCCGCCCGTGGCGATGACCACCGAACGCGCCTCGACCAGGGTGAACTCCCCGGACCCGATCTCGATCGCCACCACTCCCTGCACGCGGCCATCCTCGACGATCAGGTCGACGCAGAAGTGCTCGTCGAAGCGCTTGATCGAGGGGTACTTGATCGACGTCTGGAAGAGTGTGTGCAACATGTGGAAACCGGTCTTGTCGGCCGCGAACCAGGTCCGTTCGATCTTCATGCCGCCGAACGCACGCACGTTGACATGTCCGTCCGGCGTGCGACTCCACGGGCAGCCCCAGTGCTCGAGCTGGGTCAGCTCCTCGGTACAGTGCGCGACGAAGTATTCGACCACGTCCTGCTCGCACAGCCAGTCACCGCCGTGGACCGTGTCATTGAAATGATAATCGAGGCTGTCAGTCGCCTGCTTCACCCCGGCCGAACCGCCTTCGGCAGAAACCGTATGGCTGCGCATCGGATAAACCTTGGACACCAGAGCGATGCGCAGCGCCGGATCGGACTCCGCCACGGCGATCGCCGCCCGCAGGCCAGCCCCACCGCCGCCCACGATCACCACATCTGCTTTGTATATCTCCACGCTTGATCCTTTCTCGCACCGGACCAGAGCCGGTCGCGATCAACTTGCGAGAAGCCCCGCGCAGCAGACACTGCGACGGGACCGGCTGACTACCTACTTACCAGCTTGCCGCGCGTTGCCTGCTTCAGCAACCTTGAGGGTCAACATCTGATACATGCCACCAAAGAAACGCTGCTTGCCGAGGGTGACAAAACCACCGTCCTTTGGCAACCAGGCAGCAAGTTCCTCACTGAAAAGATCCCGTGCAAACGGTTCCAGGCGATCGAGCACAGGCTTCCAGAAGTAGCGCAACGGGTTGAAGCGGCTCGGCGGCGCGTAGTCCACGATGGTCAGCGTACCTCCCGGACGGACCACCCGCAGCGCTTCGGCGAGTGTCTTCTCGCGCACCACCTGCGGCTGTTCGTGCAACAGGAAGAACAACAATGCCCGGTCAAAGGACGCGTCGGCAAAGGTAAGCGCCGCGGAGTCCATGCAATGCAGCTTGATCGGAACTTCACTGCCCAGCTTGCTCGACAGGTTCTCGAGCTGGATCGGCAGGATGTCTACGATCTCGAGCATGCCGTTGGACGTTACGCAATCCGCCAGGCGCGGTGTCAGATCGCCGTAGGCACAGGCAATCTGCAGTGTGCGCCCGGGCAGGTAGTGGCCATAGTCCTGCAACACCGCATTGCACAGCCGCTTGTAGTTACCCCAGAGAATCAGGTTGACCAGCCACTGCCGCTCGAAAACATGCACCGCGCGTGGATGGACGTAGGCCCACCAATAGTGGGCCTGGAGGTACTGCGGAATGGCAGGGAGAACCTTCTTCGCCGCCACGCACGTGGCAACCGGTCGATCGAAGCTGTTTTTCATGATGGAGATGCCAACGTTTGCGCTCGGCAAAGAAATCTTTCGTGATCGGTAAGCCGGTCGGAGCCCGACCGCTGGTCTGCCACCGGCCCAAAAAACCTCGCCCCGGATTGTCGTGTTCACCCGCCGGCTGGTTGTCCCATCCCCCCGCAAGGTGTCGCCCCAAGCCGTCACAGGCCGTACCCTAACCGATCAGTCGTCTGAACGCAACCGAGGCAGCACGGCCCGCGCGTTGGTCGCCGTCGCCAGCGCCAGTGCGCGCCCATCGATGCCGCGCAGCGTGGCCAGCACGTCGTTGATCCGCGGCAACTCGCCCGGCAGGTTCCGTTCACCGGCCAGCCAGGCCGGCGGCATGTCCGGCGCGTCGGTCTCCAGGACGATCGCGGTGAGCGGCAGGGCCGCCGCCAACTGGCGTATGCGGGTCGAACCGCCATAGGTGAGCGAACCGCCAAAACCGAGCTTGAAGCCAAGCCGGATGAACTCGTCGGCCTGCTGCCGGCTGCCATTGAAAGCGTGGGCGATGCCGCCCGGTACGCGAATCCGGCGCAGGTACTTGAGCACCTGGTCGATCGAGCGGCGAACATGCAGCAGCACCGGCAGATCTGCAGCACGGGCAATCCTGAGCTGTTCGACGAAGAAATGCTCCTGCCGCGCGACGTCCGGGTCGGCGACGAAGAAGTCGAGACCGATCTCGCCCACCGCAACCACCGGCTGCTGCCCCTGCGACGAGCACAGCAGAGCCGCGCGCAGACGGTCGAGGTCGTCCTCGTCGGCCTGCTGCACGTACAGCGGATGAATGCCAAACGCGGGGGCACAACCCGCATGCAGCGCACAGACCGCGCGCACCTCGCCAAACCCGGCCGCGTCTACCGCCGGGACGACGAGGGTCGACACCCCGGCCTGCCGCGCCGCGCTCACCACCGACTGACGATCGTCGGCGAAAGCGGCCGCCGCGAGGTGGCAATGGGTGTCGATCAGCATGCGCGGAGGCTACTGATGATAAGACGCCGGCCGTCGATCGAAGAAGGCCGCCAGCCCTTCGGTGAAGTCGGCTTCGGCCCCGCAGGCGGCAAAAGCGTGCTGTTCGGCCTGCAACTGCGTTTCCAGTGAAGTCTCGCTGGATCGGTTGAGCAGTGCCTTGGTGCGCGCGAAGGCAGCCGCGGGCCCGCTGGCCAGTCTCTGCGCCAGAGCCAGTGCTTCGCCTGCCAGCCGTTCCGGCGCCACGACACGATTGAGCAGGCCAAGCTCGCGGGCGCGCGCGGCGTCGAAGCGCTCGCCCAGCAGGGCGATCTCCATTGCCTGTTTGAGACCGACCTGTCGCGGCAGTGACCAGGTGGCGCCACCATCGGGGGACAGCGCGATATTGCTGTAGGCCAGGGTGAAGTAGGCGTTGTCGGCCGCCACGACCATGTCGCAGGCCATCATCAGTGACATGCCGAAGCCGGCCACGGCACCTTGTACGGCAGCGACCACCGGCTTGCCCATCCCTTTCAGCGCAAGAATGGAGCCATGGACGTCAGCGATCACCTGCTCGAAGCGCCGTTGGCGCTCCTGCGGCGGCAGGGCAAGCTGGTCGCGAAACCACTTGATGTCACCGCCGGCCATGAAATGATCCCCTGCCCCCTGCAGAAGTACTGCGCGCGCCTGCCGATCGAAGGCGGCACGCTCCGTGCTGGCCCGCAGATGGTCGATCATCGCGAGATTGAGCGCATTGAGCGACTCCGGCCGGTTGAGGGTGAGAACGGCAACGTGTTCGCGCAATTCATAGATCACGGTAGTCATGTGGTCTCCAGCGCCGCCTGGGCGGGCTCAAAGGAAGCGAAAGGGAGGCTCGGGAGAACGGCCGCTGACAATGTCGGCCAGGGCGGCCGCCGAGCCGCAGGCCATCGTCCAGCCGAGCGTCCCATGCCCGGTGTTGATGTACAGATTGGGAATGCTCGAACGGCCGATCAGCGGTACATTGGAGGGCGTCGCCGGGCGCAGGCCACACCAGAACTCGATTTCCCCCGCCGGTTGCAGGGCAGGAAAAAGCTGCTTCGTCCGCTTGATCAGGGCGCCACAGCGTACGGCGTTAAGTTCCATGCCATAACCATTGAATTCGGCGGTTCCGGCGATGCGCAGGCGCTGGCCGAGCCGTGAAAAGACAATCTTGTGGCCATCATCGGTCAGGCTGATGGTCGGCGCGATGCTGGCCGGCGCCAGGGGAACGGTGGCCGAATATCCCTTTGCGGGGTAAACCGGCAAGCGCAGGCCCAATGGCCGCAGCAAAAGGGGTGTATAGCTGCCCAGTGCGGCAACGTAGGCATCAGCCTGAAACAGTTCGCCTCCGGCAAGCACCCCCGCCAGTCGGCCAGCGACGGGTTGCAGCCGCTCCACCGTCACGCCGTAACGGAAGGCAACACCACGCGCCGCGCAACGGGCAGCCAGTTGTTGCGTGAAGCGATGTGCGTCACCGGACTCGTCCGCCGCAGTATAGTCGGCGCCAACCAGCAGCGAGCGTGCCGATTCGAGTGCCGGTTCCAGGGCAATGCACTCGTCCACGCTGACCGTCTGGCGCTCGCAGCCGAACTCGCGCATCACGGCTGCCGCCGCGCTGGCAGCCGCCAGTTCGCGACGATCGGTATAGACATGCAGGATGCCACGTTCGAGATGATCGTAGGTCAGTGCCGCTTCGGCGCGCAGTGCCTGCAACTGGCGACGGCTGTACAGCGCCAGGCTGACGATCTGGCGCACATTGTCACGCGTTCGACTCGGGGTGCACTCGCGCAGAAAGCGCAGACTCCAGTCGAGCAGAGCGGCATCACGGCGCCAGCGGAAGAGCAGCGGCGAGTCCTCGCGCAACATCCATGCCAGAGCGCGTAGCGGCGCATGCGGGTTGGCCCATGGTTCGGCATGTGAAACGGAGATCTGCCCGCCGTTGGCGAAACTCGTCTCCAGCCCGGCGGCCGGCTGGCGATCCAGCACCGTCACCTGATGTCCTGCCTTGGCCAGATACCAGGCGCTGCTGACGCCGACGACACCGGCGCCGAGGACGAGAACCTTCAAGCCGGGTAATGCCGCTGGCGAGGCCCCGGCGGGCGACCCATTGCACCGAGCAGCTTCAAGTAGTCATCCCCTGATCGCGAAAGATGCGCACCACCTCGGGCAAGCGACGAACGCTGCGCATCAGGCGCGCCAGGGCAGTCCGGTTGGCCACCTGCACCGTGAAGTTGATCGTCGTGTAGAGACCGGGATGCTTCTCTTCCATGTTGACATGCTCGATGTTGGTCCCCGAGCGGGAAATCTCGGTGGCGATACGCCCGAGCGCACCAAGCGTGTTCTGCACCATCACCCGCATGCGGACGCTGAACAGCTTGCCCGGTTCCGGCTCCCACTCGACATCGATCCACTTCGTCGGTTTGGCGCTGCGCGCCTTGCGGATGGCCAGGCAATCATGCGTATGGATGACCAGGCCCTTGCCCTTCCAGATCGAACCGATGATCGGATCGCCCGGGATCGGCTGGCAGCAGGGCGCGAACTGCACGGCCATGCCTTCGGTCCCGCGGATGACCAGCGAGGCGGGCAGCCGGTCGCTCACCGCCGCCGCGTCCTCGCGCGCCAACAGGCGACGGGCGACGACTCCGGCAAGACGGAAGCCAAGACCGATGTCGGTGTACACCTCCCTGATCAGCTTGTTGCCGGAATCGCGCAACACGTTCTTCCAGCTTGACACCGGCAATTCGGAGGCAACCACCCCCAGCGCCCGCAACTCCTGGTCGAGCATCTTCTCGCCAAGCGCCGTCGACTCGTCATGCTGTGCGCTTTTCAGATAGTGGCGGATCTTGCTGCGTGCCCGGCCGGTCTTGACCGAACTGAGCCAGGCCAGGCTCGGGTGCGCATCGGCAGCGGTGACGATCTCGACCCGGTCGCCGTTGGTCAGTTCGGTCACCAGCGGCATCGACTTGAAATTGATGTTGGCCGCGACACAGTGGTTGCCGATGTCGGAGTGCACCGCATACGCCAGGTCTACCGCCGTGGCACCACGCGGCAAGGCAAAGATCTTGCCCTTCGGGGTGAATACGTAGATCTCGTGCGGAAACAGATCGACCTTGACGTGTTCGAGAAAATCACCGGATTCGTCGGTCGCGCTCTGCAGATCGAGCAAGGAGTGAAACC
>NZ_JAEUOL010000241.1 GCF_016789985.1 Accumulibacter sp. | reverse complement strand
GCGGCTGCGTGACACTTGCAGTCGAGGTCGCCTGGGTATCGTCTTTGTTTTATGAGGATTCGAGCGTGATGGATTCGGCTATTCCTGTCGGGCAGGGGCTTTACGACCCGGCCAATGAGCACGATGCCTGTGGCGTCGGTTTTGTGGCGCATATGCGGGGCCAGAAGAGTCACTCGATCATCGAGCAAGGCCTGTTGATCCTGCGTAACCTCGATCACCGCGGAGCGGTTGGTGCTGATCCGCTGATGGGGGACGGGGCAGGCATTCTGATCCAGATTCCGGATGCTTTCTTCCGTGAAGAGATGGCGCGGCAGGGTATACAGTTGCCGCCCCCCGGTGACTATGGTGTCGGCATGGTATTCCTGCCGAAGGAATCGGCTTCGCGACTGGCCTGTCAGGAAGAGATCGAGCGTGCCGTACGCTCCGAGCATCAGGTCGTTCTCGGCTGGCGCGACGTGCCGGTGGATCGAGCTCTGCCCATGTCGCCCACGGTGCGGGCCAGGGAGCCGGTCATCCGCCAGATCTTCATTGGTCGCGGCCCGGACATCATGGTTACCGATGCACTGGAGCGCAAACTCTACGTCATCCGCCGTAGTGCGGCGAACTTCATTCAGGCCCTGGGCTTGAAGCACAGCAAGGAGTTCTATCAGCCGTCGATGTCGGCACGCACGGTAGTCTACAAGGGTCTGCTGCTGGCTGATCAGGTAGGCGAGTACTACACCGACCTCAAGGATCCCCGCTGCGTTTCGGCCATGGCATTGGTGCATCAGCGTTTCTCGACCAACACCTTCCCGACCTGGCAGCTGGCCCACCCGTTCCGGATGATCGCGCACAATGGAGAGATCAACACCCTGCGCGGCAACTACAATTGGATGCGGGCGCGCGAAAAGGGCACTTGGTCGCCGCTGCTGGGCGCCGATCTGGAGAAGATCTGGCCGTTGATCTATCCTGGCCAGTCCGATTCCGCATCGTTCGACAACGCGCTGGAATTGCTGGTGATGGGCGGTTACTCGCTGGCACACGCGATGATGATGCTGATTCCCGAAGCCTGGGAGTCGCACACGTTGATGGACGAGCGGCGGGGCGCCTTCTACAAGTATCATGCCGCGATGATCGAGCCCTGGGATGGTCCGGCCGCCGTCGCCTTCACCGATGGGCGGCAGATTGGTGCCACCCTCGACCGCAACGGCTTGCGTCCGGCGCGCTATCTCGTCACCGACGACGATCTGGTGGTGATGGCCTCGGAAGCGGGTGTTCTGCCGATTCCGGAAGAGCGCATCATCAAGAAGTGGCGTCTGCAACCGGGCAAGATGTTCCTCATCGATCTCGACCAGGGTCGCATCATCGACGATACGGAACTCAAGGAGACGCTGTCGCGCACCAAGCCTTATCAGGACTGGTTGAGCCGCATCAACATCAAGCTCGACGAACTCCCGACGCCGAAGAGCGTGCCCGAGCCCGTCTTCCCGGCGACGCTGCTCGACCGGCAGCAGGCCTTCGGTTACAGCCAGGAGGATCTCAAGTTCATTCTTGAGCCGATGGCGACTTCGGGGGAGGAGGCGACCGGCTCGATGGGCAACGATTCGCCCCTGGCCGTTCTGTCGAATCGCAGCAAGCCGCTCTTCAACTACTTCCGCCAACTCTTTGCGCAGGTGACCAATCCGCCGATCGACCCGATTCGAGAACAGCTGGTGATGTCGCTGGTCTCCTTCATCGGCCCCAAACCCAACCTGCTCGGGATCAACGAGATCAACCCTCCGTATCGTCTCGAAGTTGCGCAGCCGGTGCTCGATTTCAACAACATGGCGAAGCTGCGGCGTATCGCCACCTACACCGGCAACAAGTTCCATTCGGCTGAGCTCGACATCTGCTACCCCTTGAGCTGGGGCAACGAGGGCGTCGAAGCGCGTCTTGCGTCGCTGTGTGCCGAGGCAGAGGATCACGTTCACAAGGGGTCGAGCATTCTCATCGTGTCCGATCGCAGGCTTGACGCCGAGCATGTGGCAATCCCCGCGCTGCTGGCGACCTCGGCGATCCATCACCACCTGGTGACCAAGGGTCTGCGCACGCGAGTCGGCCTGGTGGTTGAAACCGGCGCGGCTCGCGAGACGCATCATTTTGCCTTGCTGGCCGGTTACGGCGCCGAAGCCGTGCACCCCTATCTGGCCCTGGAAACCCTGCAGCAGATGGTGGGGGATGATGCCGAGAAGGGTGACAAGGCGATCAAGCACTTCATCAAGGGAGTCGGCAAGGGTCTGCTGAAGGTGATGTCCAAGATGGGCATATCGACCTACATGTCCTATACCGGCGCACAGATCTTCGAGGCGGTCGGTTTGCAGAAGAAGATGGTCGACAAGTATTTCACCGGAACTTCGACGCAGGTCGAAGGAATCGGTGTCTTTGAGGTCATGGAAGAGGCGATTCGCCTGCATCGGCAGGCATTCGGTAATGACCCGGTGCTGGCGACCATGCTCGACGCGGGAGGTGAATACGCCTATCGCGTGCGCGGCGAGGAGCACATGTGGACACCGGAGGTGATTGCCAAGTTGCAGCACTCGACGCGCAGCGGAAAATACGAGACCTACAAGGAATACGCCAAGCTGATCAATGATCAGACACGGCGCCACATGACTCTGCGCGGCCTGTTCGAATTCAAGCCGGCCGGACCAGCCGTACCGCTCGATGAGGTCGAGTCGGCGAAGGAGATCGTCAAGCGCTTCACGACCGGTGCCATGTCGCTCGGCTCGATCTCGACCGAGGCCCACAGCACCCTGGCGATCGCGATGAACCGTCTCGGCGGCAAGTCGAACACCGGTGAGGGAGGCGAAGACCCGGCACGCTTCCAGGTCCTGCAAGGCGGCCAAATGGTTTCCGACGTCGTCGGCAAGACTCGCATCGAGCGGGATTACCAGTTGCAGCCAGGCGACAGTCTGCGCTCGGCGATCAAGCAGGTCGCTTCCGGCCGTTTCGGGGTCACCGCCGAGTACCTGGTCAATGCCGACCAACTGCAGATCAAGATGGCGCAGGGCGCCAAGCCCGGTGAGGGCGGTCAGTTGCCGGGGCACAAGGTTTCCGAATACATCGGCTTCCTGCGGCACTCGGTGCCAGGGGTCGGGCTGATTTCTCCGCCGCCGCACCATGACATTTACTCGATCGAAGACCTGGCACAACTCATTCACGACCTCAAGAATGTCAATTCGAAGGCGTCGGTCAGCGTCAAACTGGTTTCCGAAGTGGGTGTCGGTACGGTCGCTGCCGGCGTAACCAAGGCCAAGGCCGATCACCTGGTGATCGCCGGGCACGATGGCGGAACGGGTGCCAGTCCGCAGTCTTCGATCAAGCATGCCGGTTCGCCCTGGGAACTCGGGCTTGCCGAGACGCAGCAGACGCTGGTGCTCAACCGGTTGCGCGGCAGGGTCCGGGTGCAGGTCGACGGGCAGATGAAGACCGGGCGCGATGTGCTGATCGGTGCCTTGCTGGGCGCCGACGAGTTTGGTTTTGCCACGGCGCCGCTGGTTGTCGAAGGATGCATCATGATGCGCAAGTGCCACCTCAATACCTGTCCGGTGGGGGTGGCGACACAGGACCCGGTGCTCCGCCGCCGCTTCTCCGGGCAGCCCGAACACGTGGTCAACTACTTCTTCTTCGTCGCCGAGGAAGTGCGCGAACTGATGGCCGGGCTCGGTATCCGCAGTTTCAATGAACTGATCGGTCGTTGTGATTTGCTCGACATGCACAAGGGCATCAGTCACTGGAAGGCGCAGGGGCTGGACTACAGCCGCATCTTCCATCGCCCCGAGAACAAAGCCGGGACGCCGGTGTTTCACTGTGAGCAGCAGAATCATGGTCTGGGCAAGGCACTGGACAAGCAGCTGATTGAACTCGCCGGGCCGGCGCTCGAGAAGGGCGAGAAGTTGGAGATCGAACTGCCCTTGCGTAACGTCAACCGCACGGTGGGAGCGATGCTGTCGGGTCGGGTGGCCGAGCGCTACGGACATGCCGGATTGCCGGAAGGAACCATCGACATCCGTTTCAGGGGCACGGCGGGACAGGCATTCGGCGCCTTCCTCGCGCGTGGCATAACGCTCGATCTGGTCGGTGAAGCCAACGACTATGTTGGCAAGGGATTGTCGGGCGGGCGAATTGTCGTTCGTCCCAACGCCGGGTTCCGGGGCGAGAGCCGTAGCAACATCATTGTCGGCAATACCGTGCTGTACGGGGCGACCGAAGGTGAGGCCTTCTTTGCCGGCGTCGCGGGCGAGCGCTTCGCCGTCCGCAACTCCGGTGCCACCGCCGTTGTCGAGGGTGTCGGCGATCATGGTTGCGAGTACATGACGGGCGGCACGGTGGTCGTGCTCGGCATGACCGGACGCAACTTCGCCGCCGGCATGTCGGGCGGCGTGGCCTACGTGCTCGATGAAGAGGGTACCTTCGAGTCACGCTGCAACATGGCGCAGGTATCGCTGGAGCCGGTCGAGGAGGAGCTGGTCGCTCGCCAGGGCAGCGACGCCGGTGACGATCTGGAAGGCCATGGCAAGGTGGATGTGCGGCATCTCGGCGAGATCGACGAAGTGCTGCTCAAGGGACTGGTAGACAAGCACTACCGCTTCACCGGCAGCCGGCAGGCACTGCGCGTGCTCAACGACTGGGAGCGCTATCGCCGACGCTTCGTGAAGATCATGCCGCACGAGTACCGGCGAGCGCTCAGCGAGCTGGCGGCGAAAAAGCAACTGGAGGCAGCATAGCAATGGGCAAGCCGACTGGATTCATGGAGTATCAACGCCTGGTGGAGGCATCCGAGCCTGCCGCGTCCCGCCTCAAGCACTACCGCGAGTTTGTCCGGGTGCTGAGCGACGAGCAGGCGAGCGTACAGGGTGCGCGTTGCATGGACTGTGGCATTCCGTTCTGCAATACGGGCTGCCCGGTCAACAACATCATCCCCGACTGGAACGACCTCGTTTTTCGTGGCAACTGGGAACAGGCTCTGGTGGTGCTGCACTCGACCAACAACTTTCCGGATTTCACCGGGCGTATCTGCCCGGCGCCCTGTGAAGCAGCCTGCACACTGAACATCAACACCGATCCTGTGGGCATCAAGTCGATCGAGCATGCGATCGTCGATAAAGGCTGGGAAAAGGGCTGGATTGTTCCGCAGGTGGCGCAGACCAAAACCGGCAAGAAGGTTGCCGTGATCGGTTCCGGCCCGGCGGGTCTGGCGGCTGCACAGCAACTGGCACGTGTCGGGCACGCGGTGGTGGTCTTCGAGAAGAGTGATCGGATTGGAGGGCTGCTGCGCTACGGTATTCCCGACTTCAAGCTGGAAAAGTTGCATATCGATCGCCGTGTCGAGCAGATGCAGGCCGAGGGCGTCGAGTTCCGGGTTGGTCAGGAGGTGGGCGGCAGTGCAGCCAACGCGGTGCCGGTGGACCGGCTGCTGGCGGAGTTCGATGCGCTGATCGTTGCCGGCGGCGCCGAGTCGCCACGCGACCTGGTGGTTCCCGGCCGGGATCTCGACGGTGTACACTTTGCCATGGAGTTCCTGCCGCAGCAGAACAAGGTCAATGCTGGCGACCGTGTGCCCTCGCAGATCATGGCGACCGGCAAGCGGGTCGTCGTGATTGGCGGTGGCGATACGGGTTCCGACTGCGTTGGCACCAGCAACCGGCACGGGGCACTGTCGGTCACCCAGTTCGAGGTCATGCCGCAACCGCCGGAGCAGGAGAACAAGAGTCTGACTTGGCCGAACTGGCCGTTGAAGCTGCGGACCTCGTCATCGCACGAAGAGGGTTGTACCCGCGATTTCGCGGTCTCGACCAAGGAGTTCATCGGCGAAAACGGCAAGGTAAGGGCACTGAAAGTCGTGCGCGTGGACTGGAGCGAGGGCCGGATGAACGAAATCCCCGGCAGCGAGACCGAGATTCCGGCCGATCTCGTATTGCTCGCCATGGGCTTTGTCTCGCCGGTCCGGCAGGGGCTGCTGGAACAACTGGCCGTCGAGCTCGATGCGCGTGGTAACGTCCGCGCCAGTACCGATGGCGAGGGGTGTTATGCGACCAATGTGGCCAGGGTGTTTGCTGCTGGCGACATGCGGCGCGGGCAGTCGCTGGTCGTGTGGGCGATTCGCGAAGGCCGGCAATGTGCGCGTGAAGTCGATCTTTTCCTGATGGGCTGTTCCGATCTGCCGCGTTGAGCTGCCCGGCGGCCGATTCGGTTTGCCGTGCTGACCCGCCATGTCCTTGTCTGAGCCAGTTCTGTTTCAGCGTATACTTGGGCCGGCAAGCTCGGCAAACGACCTTGTCTGATCACCAGCCGGGCGGCAACAGGAGCAAAGCGTGACATTTTTGTGGGTTCTCGGCCCATGGAGCTGAAATAATTCGCTGCAACAAACGGCCGATGGCTAGCGATCGGATTTTCCGGCACCGTCAGGCGCGGGCAATCCGCGTCAGGCCGTCGCCGGCCAATTGCGAATCGGGGCAACACGTAGGCAAGCAAACGTAGCGTCTGACCAAGTCTGCACAAATGAATATCGTCATTCTCGCTGCCGGGCAGGGCAAGCGCATGCACTCCAATCTGCCGAAGGTTCTGCATCCGCTCGCCGGCAAGGCGCTGCTCTCGCACGTGATCGACACGGCGCGCAGCCTAGCTCCGCAGAAGTTGTGCATCGTTCATGGGCACGGCGGCGAAGCAGTTCGTGCCGCCGTCGATGCCCCCGATCTGGCCTGGGTGTTGCAGGATCCGCAACTTGGCACCGGCCATGCCGTCATGCTCGCCGTACCGTTCCTGACGGAAGCCGGAACAACCCTGGTGCTGTATGGCGATGTGCCCCTGATCCGGGCCGAGACGTTGCAGAAACTGGTGCATGCGGCACGTGACTCGCTGGCCATTCTGACCGTGGAGCTGACCGATCCTTCGGGTTATGGTCGTATCGTGCGTGACACCGCCGGTCGGGTGGCGCGCATCGTCGAGCAGAAGGATGCCACGCAGGAAGAGCGCGCGATTCGCGAAATCAACACCGGTATCATGGCGCTGCCCACGTCGCGCCTGTCCGAGTGGCTCAGTCGCCTGTCGAACGACAATGCGCAGCGGGAGTACTACCTGACCGACATTGTCGGCATGGCGGTTGCTGCCGGTCTGCCGGTACGCACCACGCATCCGCTGGCGGAATCCGAAGTGCTGGGGGTGAATAGCAAGTTGCAGCTCGCCGAGCTTGAACGGGTTGCGCAGCGGCGTATTGCGGATCACCTGATGGAGCAGGGTGTTCGCCTGGCCGATCCGGCGCGCCTTGACGTGCGCGGGGAAATCATCTGTGGGCGCGACGTGTTCATCGACGTGAACTGCGTGTTCGAGGGCAGGGTCGTGCTTGACGAGGCAGTTGAAGTCGGGCCGGCCTGTGTTCTGAAGAATGCGCACATTGGCGCCGGCTCGCGCCTGTCCGCCTTCAGCCACATCGAAGACGCCATCGTTGGGCCGGATGGCGTGATCGGCCCATTTGCCCGACTGCGTCCGGGTACGGAACTCGCTGCCGGGGTGCATGTCGGGAACTTCGTCGAACTCAAGAACAGCAAGTTCGCCGCCCAATCGAAGGCCAATCACCTTGCCTATATCGGCGACGCGGTTGTTGGCAGCCGGGTGAACATCGGCGCCGGCACGATCACCTGCAACTATGACGGCGCCAACAAGTACCAGACGATCATCGAGGACGATGCCTTCATCGGTTCCGATACGCAGCTCGTGGCACCTGTCAAGGTGGGCCGCGGCGCCACGCTCGGCGCCGGAACGACCTTGACCCAGGACGCGCCAGCGGACACGCTGACCCTGTCGCGCGTCCGGCAGCTTTCCGTTTCCGGCTGGAAACGGCCACAAAAATCCAACAAGTGACCTGACCATGTGTGGCATCGTTGCCGCGGTCGCCGACCGCAATATCGTTCCTGTTCTGCTCGAAGGTCTGCGCAAGCTTGAGTACCGTGGCTACGACTCGGCCGGTCTCGCGCTGATCAACCAGGATGGTCTGCAGCGCCTGCGATCGGTTGGCCGGGTGGCCGAACTGACCGCGCAGGTGGATGAAACCCTGGCCAGCGGCCAAACAGGTATCGCGCACACGCGCTGGGCCACGCATGGCGTGCCCTGTGAGCGAAATGCCCACCCGCATATCTCGGCCGGTCTGGCGGTAGTCCACAACGGGATCATCGAGAACCACGAGTCGCTGCGCGAACGGCTGAAAGCACTCGCTTATGTGTTCGTCTCCGACACCGACACAGAGGTTGTTGCGCACTTGATCGCGCATGAGCTGAAAACCACGACCGATTTCCTCAGTGCCGTACGTCAGGCGGTCGCGCAACTGCAAGGCGCCTACGCGATTGCCGTCCTGCGTGAGGCCGAGCCTGACCGGCTGGTCGTTGCACGGGAAGGTGCCCCATTGCTGCTCGGTCTGAGCGATGACGGCTATTACGCCGCCTCGGATGCCTCGGCCCTGGTGCAGGTCACCCGACGCATGGTTTATCTCGAGAATGGCGACTGCGCCGAGCTGAAGCGCGACAGTTACCGCATCACGCGGGTCGACGGCTCGGCGGTGGAACGTCCCGAGACCGAGTCGCAACTCTCGGCCGAGGCCATCGAGCTGGGCAACTACCGGCACTACATGCAGAAGGAAATCTTCGAGCAACCGGTGGCGCTGGCCAATACCCTGGAACTGCTCGGCGCGGCGCGCAGCGTTCAGCCGGGCATCTTCGGCGCCGAGAGCGAGGCGATGCTCAAGGAGGTGCGGCAGGTGCTCATCATCGCCTGCGGGACCAGCTATCATGCCGGCCTGGTGGCGCGTTACTGGCTTGAGTCGATGGCCGGCGTCGCTTGTTCGGTCGAGGTGGCCAGCGAGTACCGCTATCGCGACTCGGTATCCGATCCGCAGACTCTCGTGGTGACCATCTCGCAGTCGGGCGAAACCGCCGACACGCTGGCCGCACTGCACCATGCCAAGTCGCTCGGCATGACCCGTACCTTGTGCATCTGCAACGTGCCCGAGTCGTCGCTGGTGCGCGAGAACAGCCTGCGTTTCATTACTCGCGCCGGGCCCGAGATCGGGGTTGCGTCGACCAAGGCTTTCACTACTCAGCTTGCGGCGCTCTATCTGTTGACTCTCGTCCTTGCCAAGGTACGCGGGCGCCTGGACGAGGCGCAGGAGGCCGCCGAACTGCACGCCGTGCGCCACCTGCCGATGGCCGTCGGCAAGATCCTTGAACTCGAACTGCAGATTCGTCAATGGGCGGAGTGTTTTTCGATGAAGCAGCATGCCCTGTTCCTGGGGCGTGGCCGGCACTATCCGATTGCCATGGAAGGCGCCCTGAAGCTCAAGGAGATCTCGTACATTCATGCCGAGGCTTATCCGGCCGGCGAACTGAAACATGGGCCTTTGGCACTGGTCGACCGCGACATGCCGGTCATCGCCGTTGCGCCGAACGATACCCTGCTGGAAAAACTCAAGTCCAACCTGCAGGAAGTGCGCGCCCGTGGCGGGGAACTGTGGGTTTTCGCCGATGCGGACAGCGAAATGAAGGAATCCGACGGGATACACGTGCTGCATCTGCCCGAGCACTACGGCGCCCTGTCAGCGTTGCTGCATGTCGTGCCCCTGCAACTGCTCGCCTATCATGTCGCGCTGGTGCGCGGAACGGACGTCGACAAGCCACGCAATCTGGCGAAATCGGTTACTGTCGAATAAACTTGCGAGACGCTTGTGACTGGAACAAATAAAGTTGGTCCGATCCTGGGGTGTGTTCACAGTAGCCAGCTAGTGTCTAATTGCATAGATTAACAATAGTATTTCGTAGCTGCGCCCTTGACTTCCCGTTTCCGCCAAACAAAGGGAGCGGCGTTCTGGTTGTAGGCAGCGGTGAATTTCTGAATGGCCTGCACGAGTTGATCGACAC
>NZ_JAEUOL010000223.1 GCF_016789985.1 Accumulibacter sp. | reverse complement strand
CCATTGGAGTGTCCGCAAAGCCTATCGCAGTGCCCTTTCCTGGTTCAAACGCGGCATCCGCCTTCTCTTGAGACGCGCTGCCAGCGCACTGCCTCTTCCCAAGTTCTTTCAGGGGGCCGAAACATGATAGGTGGTAAGCCTCGCCAGGTCGCAGGAACTCAAACCACATCGGACTGTGCTATCCTTCAAACTCCGGCTTGGTGCTCCAATACTTTGCTCATCAGTGCCGAGCCAGTCGGCATGCTGCCCGGGGTACCGACATGTTGCCCTGGCCCGGTCTTCTCCTGCCGGAGGTTTGGATGGCCACAGAAACCGAGATCAAGCTGTCCCTGTCGACACGTGCCGCCCTTCAGTTGGCGCAGCACCCGATGTTGGCCGGCGCCAGTCGAGGTCGACAACTGCTGATCAACACCTACTACGACACGCCGGACCGCCGCCTGCACCATGAGCGGATCGTTGTGCGCTACCGACAGAATGGTCGACAGTGGTTGCTTGGTGTCAAAACGGCGCCGGTGATCGCTGCCGGACTGGCGCAGCGAGGCGAGTGGGAAGTACCAGGTCAACCAGGGGAGTTCGGTTTTTCGCACGTCGATAGCAGGCCGCTCCGCGAACTGCTCGAATCGCTCCGGGATCAACTGCAGCCGGTGTTTTCCACACGCTTCCGGCGGGATTCGTGGTTGCTCGAGCCGCGTCCCGGGGTGCGCATCGAGCTGGCGCTCGATCGTGGCTGGATCGAGGCCGGGGAGCGGCGCGAGACCATTCGCGAGGTTGAACTGGAGCTATATGGTGGTGCGCTGACCGATCTGTTTGCCGTGGTGAAGGAACTGCAAGCCATCCTGCCTCTGCATCCGGAGGCCAGCAGCAAGTCGGAGCGCGCGTATCGTCTGCTCGATTCGCTTCCCTTGTCGGCAGTGAAGGCGTTGCCGGTCGCCACCGAAGGCGGCATGCCAAGCATCGCAGCCTTTCGCCTGATCGCCCTGTCGTGCATCGGTCACCTGCAAAACAACGAGCAAGGCGTGCGTAGCAGTGATGAGCCGGAGTTCGTTCACCAGGCGCGTGTCGCCATCCGCCGCCTGCGGTCGGCCATCCGCCTGTGGGAACCGCTGCTGCCCGAGTCCTTCGTTGCCCGCTTCGATCCCGCGTGGCAGGTCCTGGCGACCAAGCTTGGCGACAACCGCAACTGGGATGTCTTTCTGGCGGAGACCTTGCCCTCGCTCGGCCAGGCTTTTCCCGGCGGTGTCGAGATCGAGCGCCTCGGGCGTTACGCGCGAAAGCGTTGCACGGACAGCCGCCGGGCCAGCGGTAAGGCGCTCGCATCGGCCGATTACGCGCGCTTGTTGATCGATTTCACGGATGCACTGGTGACCTTGCCGGATGGGGCGGCGGCGGGACAGGGGCAGTTGGCAGATTTCGTCCCGCGTTGTCTCGGCAAGCGTGCCAAGCGCGTCACCGAGCGTGCTGCGGCTGCCCGGTCTGACGTCGCAGCGCGTCATCGCCTGCGCGTGGCGTTCAAACAACTGCGCTACGCACTTGAGTTCTTTTGCCCCATCCTGGACGGCCCACTGCTGACCGACTACCATCAGTCCGCCACCAGTTTGCAGGAGATGCTGGGTCGTCTGAATGACCTCGCAGTGGCCTCTCAACTGATTGCCGCCCCCTTGCGCGGCGGCAAGGGGGCGGCAATCCAGGACTGGCTGGCAGCACAGACCGAGTCGCTGCTGCCCGAGTTCGGTATCCTGCTTGCCGAATTCCAGCAGCGCCCGGTACCGTGGCGGAGCGTCGGCGCTTAGGTTTGTAGGCAGCCCCGCGTCAGGCCGCCTGGCCCGTTGTGTCACACCTGATGGGCTTGAGCATTCGACGCGCTTGCTCTGGAACTGGAGCATCCCGCACTCGCCGGCGGGGCGTGCCTTGTCCGGCGAGTTTGTGGGTGGGATCACAGTTTGTAGATCCAGCTCGCGATCACGAAGTAGTTGAGGACACCCAGAATGTCGATTGCGGTGGTGACAAAGGGCCCGGTAGCGACCGCCGGGTCTACCTTCAACCGCTGAAAGATCATGGGCAGCAGCACGGCGAGCAGGGCCGCGCCGGTCATGTTGCCGAGGATGGTCAGGCCAACCACCTCGCCAAGCTGGATGCTGCTGTGCATCACGTAGCCGTAGATGGCCAGGATGATGCCATAGAAACCGCCCAGGGCGAGACCGACGCGCAATTCCTTGAGCACCAGCGGTACCGTGTCCCGCACGTCGATCGCGCCAGTGGCCAGGCCGCGCACGGCGACGGTGGCGGACTGCACTCCAACGTTACCGGCCATTCCCATGACGACCGGCAGGAAGGCACTGAGGACCAGGACCTGGCCGAGGATCTCTTCGTATCGCCCGATCACCGCTGTCGCTGCCAGCCCGCCGATGAAGGCGGCCAGCAGCCAGGGCAGGCGGATGCTCGCGATCTTCAGGGCCGAATGAGTCAGCGTTTCCGACTCGCTGGTACCTGCCATTTTCAGCATGTCCCGCGTCGTCTCTTCTTCGAGGACGTCGATGACGTCGTCGACCGTGACCATGCCGACCAGCACATTCTCCTCGTCCACCACCGGCACGGCGAGCAGGTGGTACTTTTCGACCAGCATGGCGACCGTGGTCTGGTCGGCGTCGGTCGTCACTTTCATGACGCGTCGATTCATGACCTTGTGCAGCAGGGTGCCGGGTCGGGCGAGCAGCAACTGCCGGAGGGAAACCACGCCAACCAGCCGCCCTGCCTCATCGGTGAGATACAGATAAAAGACCATCTCGACGTCTTCGCGACTGCGGATGTTCTCGATCGCTTCTTCGACGGTCATCGTGTGCTGCAGCGAAAAAAAGTCGGTAGTCATGATGCCGCCGGCACTGCTCGGGTCGTACTTGAGCAGGCTTTCGACCTCGTCCTTGCTTTCGCGGTCGAGCAGGGCCATCAATTGCGCGCGCTGATCCTCTGGCAGATCGCCGATCAGGTCGGCAAGGTCGTCAGGCGCCAGGTGTTGCAGGACGCCAGCCAGTTTCTCGACCGGCGATTCGGTCATCACTTCCGTCCGCAAGCTGGGGGACAGCTGACTGAAGACTTCTGCCGCCATCTCCGTGTCGCTGATCGCGTAGAAGACATCCACCACGTGCGCCGGGGGCAATTCGTCGAGGATCGAGGCCATGTCGGCCGGGTGCAAGCGCGAGATCACCTTCTGCAGGGACGCCTTGGCGTTGCGGTGATAGAGCCGATCGATGGTCTCGACCAGCCGTTTCTTTCGGGTGTTGTAGGCGGCCGAGGCGACCGGCTTGGTTTCGACGTTGATGTGCATGAAAGTTATTCTCCCCAGGATGCAGCGTGTCCAATCCTCCAACGGCCCAGTTTACCGGGAGGTGCTGCGCCGGTCCATTGTTTTGGTGTGGATAACTCATTTTCTGTAGCCCATTTGTTGCCGGCGACCTCGGGAAAGTCATCGCGAGTCTGCTTTCTGGTCGATTTTGTCAATCTTTGTCGACCTTGCCCCAGGGATGCGAGTTTTGAAGACGACATCATGAAATGTCGCATGCGTCAGCTTCATTGACCCGCTGGCAGCAGACTACTTGCGGTAAGTCGGGCAGATGGGGTTATATTCCGATTCTGTCTCATGCACCAGGAGCTACGCTGATGAAATCCTTTGCGATTCTCGAACACCTGCAGTCCGCTCTTCCGTTGCTCGCGACTTTGAAAAATTACCGAGCGGCCTGGTTGAGCAGGGATGTGATCGCCGGCTTCTCGGCGTGCATCGTCTCGATTCCGTCCGTCATCGCTTATGCCGAACTGGTGCATCTGCCGCCCATCGCGGGTCTCTACGCGGCGCTCGCGGCGGCCATCGGCTACGCTTTGTTCTCCAGTTCGCGGCACGTCATCGCCGGGCCGGATGCTGCGATCGGTCTGCTGGCGGGGTCGGCGATCCTGCCGCTGTCGGCTGGAGATCCGGTGCGCATCGTGGTTCTGGCGGCTGTCCTCAGCATCCTGTCGGGTGCCGTGTTGATGCTCGCCGCCCGCCTGAAGCTTGGTGTCATCGCCGATCTGCTGTCGCGGCCGGTTCTCATCGGTTACCTCAACGGTGCCTCGCTGGTGCTGATTGCCACGCAACTGGGGAAGATGTTCGGCATCAAGACCGAGGGGGAGGAATTCTTCGAACTGGTCTTGACGGTGGTCGAGAAATTGCCACAGACTCATCTGGCGACCTTCGTCCTCGGCTTGCTGCTGGTGGCCCTGCTGGTCGGGCTGGCGCGCTGGCTACCCGGCATTCCCGGCGCACTGGCGGTTTGTGCGGTGGCAATTGGCGCGACCTTCGCCTTCGACCTCGGTGGTTACGGCATCGCGCTGGTCGGTCAAGTGCCCTCGGGTGTGCCCAGCCTGACGGTCCCGTCGTTCCGCTGGGCAGACATCGGGGCGCTGGCGCCGGCGGCGGTGGCCATCGCTTTCCTGGCGTTTTCGGATGGCATCCTGCTGGCGCAGACCTTCGCGGAAAAGAATGGCTACGAGGTACGCCCGAATCGCGAACTGGTCGCTCTCGGTTCGGCAAACATCCTGGCCGGGTTGTGGCAGGGTTTCCCGGTTTCGGCCAGTCAGTCCCGCACGTCCATCGTCGATTCGGCCGGTGGCATGACACAGGTCGCGCAACTGGTGCTGGCGGTCGGTCTGCTGGTGTTCCTCTTCTTTCTCACCGGCCTGATCGCCCTGTTGCCCAAGGTCGCCCTGGGTGCCATCCTGATCGTCACCGCCATCGGGATGCTCGAATTCGCGTCACTGGCGGGTCTCTACAAGATCGACCGTGTCGAGTTCGGCATCGCCATGGGCGTCACCCTGGCGATACTGGTTGCCGGCGTCGTTCCGGGGATCATTCTCGGCCTGCTCCTCTCGCTCATCTCGGTGCTGGTCGAGATCTCGCGTCCCGATGACGCAGTGCTTCGTCGTCGGCGCAGCGATGGCAAGTTTCACGATTGTCGCGACGAGGAAGGGGAGACGGATAGCGTGCCGGGTCTGCTGGTTTATCGACTTTACGCGCCGCTGGTCTTTGCCAATGCACGACATGTGGTGACACGCATCCGGACCCTGGTTGACGAGGCAGATCCACCCGTCAAGTGGCTGGTCATTGACGCACAGGCGATTCATGACATGGACGTAACGGCGGCGCAGCGTTTCGCCGAACTGCATCGCGAACTGGCGGATGACGGTATTGACGTGAAGATTGCCGACGCACCACGGCCGTTTCTCATCGAGCTGGCCAAGGTCGGCCTGTCCGAGGAAATCGGCGGGCGGGATTTCTTCGTTTCGGTCAAGAAGGCGGTCGAGGCCTTCGAGCAACAGGTGGCGTCACCGCTGCCGCGGCCGGGTCGGACGCGGCCCGCGGCGTCGTGAGCTGGTATGGTGGCATGGGCTACGCCGTCCCGGCAGCCCGAGCCTGGTGTGTCTGTCGCCGAGCGGCTTATCGCGGTTTCCGGTCGGGGAGGACGTCGCGCAGCAACCGCGCGGCATCGCGAATCATCTTTTCCGTGGTTTCCCAGTCGACGCAGGCGTCGGTGACCGAGCAGCCGTACTTGAGCTGTGTGAGGTCTTCCGGGATGGACTGATTGCCGGCGACGAGGTTCGACTCGATCATCGTTCCGACCAGAGAGCGGTTGCCGAGGCGGACCTGATTGACCACGTCGGCCATTACCAACGGTTGCCACTCGTGCTTCTTGTAACTGTTGGCGTGCGAGCAGTCGATCACGATGTTGCTCGGCAGCCCGGCCTTGCTCAGAGCCTGCTCGGCGATCTGCACACTGACCGTATCGTAGTTCGGTCGCCCATCGCCGCCGCGCAGGACCAGATGACCGTAACGGTTGCCACGCGTGCGTACGATGGCCGTCCGCCCCTGGCCGTTGATGCCCAGGAAACTGTGTGGGCGCGAGGCCGAGAGGATGGCGTTGACCGCGATGCCGACATCGCCGTTGGTGCCGTTCTTGAAGCCGACCGGGGTGGACAGGCCGGATGATATCTCGCGGTGCGTCTGCGATTCGGTGGTGCGGGCGCCGATTGCCGTCCATGAAATCAGATCACCGAGGTACTGCGGAGAGATCGGATCGAGCGCTTCGGTGCCGGCGGGCAGGCCGAGTTCGGCGAGCTGGAGCAGGAATTCGCGTGCCTTGGTCATCCCCTGGTCGACATGGAAGGAGTCATCCATGTCCGGGTCATTGATGTAGCCTTTCCAGCCGGTCGTTGTGCGCGGCTTCTCGAAATAGACGCGCATGACGAGATAAAGGGTCTCGCTCACCTCGTCGGCCAGCGCCTTGAGGCGGTGGGCGTAGTCGAGCCCGGCGACCGGGTCGTGGATCGAGCACGGGCCGACGACGACGAACAGGCGATGGTCGCTGCGGTCGAGAATGTTGCGCAAGACCTGGCGGCCGTGCATGACCAGTTTGGCGGCGCTTGATGAAAGGGGCAAACGGGCGAGGATTTCCTCCGGCGAGGGCATCGGGTCGAAAGCGCTGACGTTGATGTTGTCGATATCGAGGGTGGTCATGGTTTTGTCTGGCGAGTAAGTTGATGGATGATGTCCTGTACCGCCGCGACACGCTCGGCAAGTGTGGCGCACTGGCGTTTGAGGACCAGTTTGTCCTGTCCCGCCAGATGGTAGTTGCGGTCCTGCTGGATCAGATGGATGATCCGCAGCGGGTCGATCGGTGGCCGAGGTTCGAACTGTACGACGACCTGCGTGGCGTTGGCGTCGAGCTTGCTGATCCCCAGCGGCTTGCAGAGCAGTCGCAGCCGGTGACTCTCAAGCAGGGCACGGGCTTGTGGTGGCAAGTCGCCAAAGCGGTCGACCAGTTCCTCCTGCAGTTCGGCGAGCTGATCGCTGCGCAGGCAGTCGGCGAGGCGCTTGTACAAGGTCAGTCGCTCGTGCACGTCCGGGGTATAGTCGTCGGGGAGCAAGGCGGGGGTATGCAGCTTGATCTCGGTGGTGATCGCCAGCGGTTGCAGGAGGTCTGGTTCCTTGCCTTGCTTCAGGGCGGCGACGGCCCGGTTGAGCATCTCGGTGAACAGGTTGAAGCCGATTTCCTGCATCTCTCCGGACTGGCTGGCGCCGAGCACTTCGCCGGCACCGCGGATTTCGAGGTCGTGCATCGCCAAGTAGAAGCCGGCGCCGAGTTCGTCCATCATCTGAATGGCCTCAAGCCGCTGTCTGGCCTGCTTGTTGAGCGCCGCGTCGTCATGGGTCAGCAGATAGGCGTAAGCCTGGTGGTGTGAGCGCCCGACGCGGCCGCGCAACTGGTGTAACTGGGCCAGGCCGAATTTTTCGGCACGGTTGATGACGATGGTGTTGGCGTGCGAGTTGTCGATGCCGGTTTCGATGATCGTCGTGCACAGCAGCAGGTTGGCTCTCTGCTGCGTGAAGTCGCGCATGACCCGTTCCAGGTCGCGTTCCTTCATCTGCCCATGGCCGACAACGATGCGTGCTTCGGGCAACAGCTTGCCGAGTCTGTCACGCATGTTCTCGATCGTGTCGACCTCGTTGTGCAGGAAGTACACTTGACCACCGCGCTTGAATTCACGCAATAGCGCCTCGCGGATGATGCCGTCGGAGAAGCGACTGACGAAGGTCTTGATGGCCAGCCGT
>NZ_JAEUOL010000207.1 GCF_016789985.1 Accumulibacter sp. | reverse complement strand
GCGCCTGCCTTTCTCCCCGGCCGCCGCCCGCGTCATGGCAGAGCGGAATTACGCTCTGCCCTGAAGCGCCGACCGGACATGTCTGCTTGGCAGGAAAGCGGACATCTGTGCTTTGGATTGACAACTGCGGCGAGGATTTTGTGATCATCCCCGGGTGCTCGACGCCGAGTCGTTCCAGCCTGCTGCACCACCCGGCGGAACTCCGGCGGCGGTGCGCCAATCGCGATTGCCCGGCTCACCAGCGACCCGACGATTACCGCCCGCACCGTCAGTAGCCGAAACTCGTAGCCCGACCCCACGACGGACACCCGGCCGCTCGCGTTCTGCTGAGCGGCAGTTGGCAGGGGGTCCGTTCGAGGCGACGCCTTCGTTGTCTGCACACAGCGAGCGATGATAATGGCAATCTCCGCCCAATCAACGCCAGGAGGTGCTGCTCGATGGCGGCGTCGATGAAGCGCGTTGCCTGCAACTGGGGGCCGCCGACTACATTCCGCGGCCGATCAGGCCGGTGATCGCCGCCGCTCGCGAACTGCTGCGCGACCAGGATCGCAGCCTGGAGTCGGAGATCACACGGCGGCTGGCCGAGGTCCGGGACCCGGAAACTGGCGGCCACCTGCGTCGAACACAGCGCGACATTTGCACCCTGGCGGAGGAAATCCGCTCGCATCCGCGTTTCGCCGACTTTCTGACACCACGGAACATCGAGGTGCTCGACAAATCCGCTCCGCTGCACGACATCGGCAAGGTGGGAATCCGCGACGAAATCCTGCTCAAACCCGGCAGGCTGACCGCGCAGGAACGGGAAATCATGAAAGCGCACAGCCACCTCGGCTATCAGGCGATCCAGCAGGCGGAACAGGACACCGACCACCCGACGATCGAATTCCTGCGCATGGCGAAGGAGATCACCCGTTCTCATCACGAGCGATGGGATGGTTCGGGCTATCCGGACGGCCTGCGGGGCGACGCGATTCCGATCCCGGCGCGCCTGATGGCGGCGGCCGACGTCTTCGACGCGTTGATTGCCGAGCGCGTCTACAAGCACGCCTTTCCGGTCGAGCAGGCGGGCCACCTTCCCCTTCCCTGGCCAACTTCTCTTCGCCGAATCGACCGTGTCAGTCATACTGCAGCGCACAATCCCGGCCGCCTTTCCATTAGAATCGACCCTTTGCCCGGAACGGCCCGTACGTCAGGAGAAATGCACGATGACCTTGCAGAGCAAGCCCAATACCGACGATGTCCGCATCAGGGAAATCAAGGAACTGGTTCCGCCGGCCCACGTCTTCCGCGAGTTCCCGGTTGGTGTGCGCGCTGCGCTGACAACCTACAACACGCGCCAGAGCATCCATCGCATCCTGCACGGTGCCGATAACCGCCTGCTGGTGGTGGTCGGCCCCTGCTCGATTCACGATGTGGATTCGGCGATCGAGTACGCGCGGCGGCTGCAGGCGGAAGTGCCGCGTTTCGCGCAGGACCTGCTGATCGTCATGCGCGTATACTTCGAAAAGCCGCGTACCACGGTCGGCTGGAAGGGCCTGATCAACGACCCGCGCCTAGACAACAGCTTCCGGATCAACGAGGGATTGCGCCTGGCGCGCGGCTTGCTGCTCGAGATCAATGACATGGAACTGCCCTGCGCGACCGAGTTCCTCGATACGATCACGCCCCAGTACACCGCCGACCTGATTGCCTGGGGGGCGATCGGAGCACGTACCACGGAGTCGCAGGTGCATCGGGAGCTGGCTTCCGGCCTGTCATGCCCGGTCGGATTCAAGAACGGGACCGACGGTAACATCCGCATCGCGATCGACGCCATCCGCGCCGCCCAGTCGCCACATCATTTTCTTTCGGTGACCAAGGCCGGCCACTCGGCAATCGTTTCGACCAGTGGCAACGAGGACTGTCACGTGATCCTGCGCGGCGGCAGGGAGCCGAACTATGACGCGGTGCAGGTCGACGCCGCCTGCAAGGAGATCGCCGCGGCCGGCCTCGCCGCCCGCCTGATGATCGATGCCTCGCACGCCAACAGCAACAAGCGCTTCAAGCAGCAGATCGAGGTGACCCGCAACACGGCCGAACAGCTCGCCGCCGGCGACGACCGCATCATCGGCGTGATGCTGGAATCGAACCTCGTGGAAGGCCGCCAGGACCTCGTGCCGGGCCAGCCGCTCGAATACGGCAAGAGTATTACCGACGCCTGCCTGGGCTGGGAGGACTCACTGACGGTACTGGAGATGCTCGCCAAGGGCGTACGCGCCCGCCGCCTGGTGGAAGCCGCCCAGTGAGGTTCGCCCGGAATTTCGTCTTCCAAGGGTGACGTAAGATGACGCTACTTTGGCAGGCAGAAGGATGATCGAGGGAGCCCCCGGCTTTTCGTCTTCCAATCCGATCGCATCATGCCGCCAGCTCGTCTTCATGCTGATTCCTGATCCGGTTCGCCAGGAAATCCTGTGGTGAGGGATAACCCGGCGTCGAATGCCTGCACCTGCGGTTGTAGAACGGCTCGATGGAGTCGAATGCGTCTGCAACCGCTTCGGCTCTCGTTTCGTGGCGTGTGCCATGTACCCGCTCGTTCTCGTAGCTGTTGAAGAAGCGCTCGGTCGGTGCGTTGTGCCGGGCTTCGCCCTCTCGCCTGACGGCTCGCGAAACGGCACTTCGCTTGTTTTCCCAGCGCTTCCCCTTCCGGCTCATCGAGCAGGTCATGCCGCATTCCTTCCGTCGCGCGGCCAACATACGGGCTTTCCCGCTCGGAGTGATGGATCAGCCCGGGTGCGGGCTTCCTGCGGAAGCACGCCATCACCAGCGCATCGATCGTGATGTCCACCGTCATCCGGAGCGTCAACGACCAGCCGATGACTTCCCGGTTGGCTTCGCCGGTCAGTTGACCGCCGAACACCTGGCCGGGCATGATTGGCGGGTCGCAATCCGGACAAGCTGGCCACCCGGCGCCAGCGCAGACGACGAGCAATGCGCTGATCGAGCGCCGGCGCAGGAACGGCGTCCGGTTTGCGGTTGTTGAAACCCAATGTAGTGACAAGCAACGCAAACAGGCTCAAGATCCGCCTCCCGCTGGTGGCCGCCAGTCTGCTCGACGCGCGGCGCACAGCCGGCCTGGTCGGCCAACCTGGCCAGCGCCAGTATCACCGCCGGAATGGCTCTGCCGCCCCGCATCAAGAAACGAGGAGTTGTCCATGCGTGCCCAGCTTGAGTTCGTGTCTGCCGCTTTTCCGCCCTACCCCGCCGAAGAGGAGCACAGCCCGGGGCGCTACGGCGTTCGCCTGGCCGAGTTCCTGGCGCAGCAACTGCCGGCGCACGGTTTCCCGGTGCAGGCGGTGACCATCGAAAACTGGGGCATCAAGGTGGCGCTGGAGAATCCGGACTATCCGCTGTGGGTCGGCTGCGGAAGCTATGAAAAGCACGAAAACGGCTTCCTCTGTTTCCTCGAGCCGGCCAGGCCGTTCGTCCGCAAGTGGTTCAGAAAACTGGACAACGCGCCCATCATGGAACGACTGGCGACGGCGGTCGAGAACATCCTGCAGGAAAGCGGCGAGGTGTCGCAGTTGCGCTGGTGGACAGAGAACGAACTTCGACACCCGGTCTGAAAAAGCAATGCGCCGTGCAGACGGCGCATTACAGGCGAAGGACGGCGGCCGACTGTTGTTACGGCTGCGATTTATGCTTGCCGGGCTGCGGATACTGCCCCGGGTTGAAGCCGTTCCTGAAACGCAGCTTGCTGGCGGGATTGTTGGGGAAGAAACCCGCGCCAGGCCAGTAACCGTCGTTCAAGCGCTTCTCCATGGCCGCGATGGCCACAGCGACCTCCGCCTCGGTCAGCGTGCAGTGACCGTTGGAGTCGACGAAAGTCTGGCGCAGCAGTTGCTTCTGATGCACCACCCCGACCCCCTTCTTATCCTCCAGAGTGTCGCGCAGCTCGGTCTCCTGCGAAGGCAGGACCAGTCCATCGGTGGTGGTGTGCACCGACAGAATGGGGTGCGGCAGCGCTGAAGCGGCAAAGGTCGGGTCACGGTACCTGGCGGTGTAAGTCCGGCCCGCCTCGCTACCCTCGACGTTGCGGCGCGCGTTCATCGCCAGCAGCCAGTTGTCGATCACCTCCGACGGCAAGCCGATCTGCTTGAGGTAACGGCGCTGCTCCTTGGTCAGATGGTAAGCGTGGTCCTTGTTCTGACCCACGGCCCCGCCCGCCCGGCCCTCGATATCTGCCTTGACCTCGGTGGAGAAAAGCAGCGCGCTGGCCAGCCAGTTGAAGTCCGGATAACCGGGCGCCATCCCCCCCGTCGCAGGATTGGGCACCGGGAAGGGATAGAAGCCCTCGAGTGGCAGCCCGGTTACCAGGCGCACGAACTCCAGGCGAGCGAAGGACTCGCCACCGGTCTGGGGATCGTTCGGCGGGAACCACGCTTCGACGGTCGCCACAACGTCGGTCGCGAAAACGACTCCCGGCTTCACCTTGCCGAGGTTGCCGTCCGGGTCGCCCCACGGCCAGCCGCCAGTGCCGCCTGCCCCGCCGAAGGCGACGTCGATCGCCAGGGCAACGTCCACCGCACTGTCCCAGCTACGCGACGCGCCGGCGCCGACGGTACACACGGAGACCACCCCATCGATCAGCGGCGAGCGTTCCTCGGCATAGCGCAGCGCGATCAGACTACCCTGCGAGCGAGCCATCAGGATGGTCCGCTGCGGCCAGTGCCCTTGCTTGGTGAGCAGGAGTCGCCGCGCCTGCAGAATGGCCAGACCGATATCGCGCACGCCATCCTCGACCGCCCAACCGAGCTTGCCATTCGCCAGGAAGTCCACGTCGGGCTTGTAATCCGAGGCGACAGCAGCGTACTTGCGTTCGCAGACCAGTTGTTCTTCCAGCGCTTCCGCATTGCCGGAGAGCACCAGACCAGCCCCGGTGATCTCGGGCAGACCGTTGCTCAATGGCGTGAAACCGAGCAGAGGGGACTGTGTCGTCGGGTCGACCAGTGGCGTGCCGTCCACGGCAAGAGGTTTGCCGTCCTGGCCGACCTTGATTGTCGAACCGGTGCCACGCGCATAGGCCAGCAACCTGCCGTTCCAGCCGCCTTTTGCTCCCGGCTTGGGAATCACCACGCGGAATGGCGCAAAGGGGTTCTGCGGGTCGCCGGTGAGGGTCCCGCCGTAATAGTCCCAATAGCCTTCGCCGTTGGCACAGGCGCCGTCCCGTACTCCGGACACCAGTGCGTGCGCGCTTGGCACGGCAAGGCTTACGGCCAGAACAGTGGCGAGAGGAAACCACAGCCTGGCCCATTTTGCTGTCGAACGTCTGCTCATCATTGCTCCTCCTGGTTATCGACCGTCAATCAAGCACCGCCCCGTCAGAAGTGTGTCGATTTCCCGGACGGTGGTCAAGCGCCAGCTTGCTCGCCGGCTTGCTCGAATGGTACACGTTGCGCCCGACAATCCGCTCGAGCTCTGTTTGACCGCTGCCGGGAGATCGGTGATACTGCGCCACCTGCCGACAAATCGCCAACGACACAAGGACTTGCAAGCCGTCATGCGCACTCGCCGCCTTTTCCTGAACCGCCTGGATGCGACGCACGAACCCACCGACGCAGTGGTGGTGATCGATGTCCTGCGCTCCTTCAGCACTGCTGCCTTCGCCTTCGCCGCGGGTGCCGGCAGCATCTATCCGGTTGAGACGATCGCCGGTGCCTTCCGCCTGCAGCAACGCTTGCCGAATGCGGTGACGACCGGCGCGGTCGGCGGCGGCGACCCGATTCCGGGCTTTGACTTCGGCAATTCGCCGGCGGAACTGCAGGGGGTTCGGCTGGCCGGCCGGCCCTTGATCCAGACCACCGCGGCCGGCGTCCGTGGGCTGACCCGCTTTCGCCATGCGCGCGCACTGTTCGCTGGCAGCCTGGTGGTCGGCCGCGCGACGGCGATGGCGCTGCTCGAACTACAACCGGAAGAAGTCTGTTTCGTCATCACCGGCGAGTGGGTGGACCGCGACGGCGACGAGGACATCGCCTGCGCCGACTACCTCGATGCCCTGCTGCACGGTGAACGACCGGACCCCGCATGCTTCGCGGCGCGCGTGCACGGGTCCGATTTCGGCCGTCGCTTCCAGACCAATGACAACGCCAACCTGCCGCTGCGTGACCTCGAACTCTGTGCCCACGCCGATCGCTTCGACTTCGCGCTGCGTGTCTCGCAGGTCGATGGGCACCTGCAGCTCACCCGTTCGCGCGCCAGCCCGCAGAGTCAGGCACGGCTGCTTGGCGACCTGCGCAATGGTCTGAAGCTGCATGATGCGCTGGGGTTCGGCCCGATGCCCTTGCCTGATTGCGGTTGACGCGCCTCGCGCACGACCGCGCGAGATCCGCCAGCAGAACGAGAACGAAACCTTCGCACCTGCCCGGCCGGAACCGGGAAAGCGCATCAGGGTGCCGGCACCACCTCGTAATACACGCCACTCGAGCCGAAGTACGGCTTGTACCAGGTAGGGCCGTTCTGATAATAGTTGACGCCGTTCACCCGCATGCTGCGTGAGCCGGGCGGCAGGGTCGCCACCTGGGTGCCGAGCGGCAGGTTGCCCTGAACCGCATAGACCGGTTGCTGGACTGCGTAAACTGGTTGCTGCACCACGACGGCGGGTTGCGCAGCGCTGGCGATTGCTGCCCCCGCCATCGCCCCCACCGCCAGACCGGCGGCCGCGCCCACCGCCGCGCCGCAGCCGTAGCAACCACCGTGATAGTAAGCGCTGCCGTGGTAGTAAGCACCATGATAGCCCGGGCCGGCGGCGACGAAACCTCGCCCGCCCCAGCCCCTGCCCGCGGCAACCCAGGCATTTGCGTCATTCAGGGGAAGCAGGACAGTCGCCACCACGACAACACCCAAAATCAGTGTCTTTTGCATTGCATTCATCACCTGTCTCCTCTCGCCGCTCATCTGGATTCGGAAAGGCCTTGCAGCTTGAAGTCGAGTTCCACGGCATCCTTCGCGATGGGGGCCTTGAATGTGCCTGCCGGTACGGCGGTGTCGAGCTTCCAGTCCGAAAACTCGACCGTGAAGGTCGGCTGCCGCTCGCCGCTCCGATAGGAGGCGATCAATCGGCGTGGCAGGCTGTCCTGCACGCCGATCCAGATCTCCCAATCGATTCCCTTGCTGGTAAACGCCAGGTGATCGGTCCTGGCTCCGCCAACCATCGACTGTCCGACCAGCAGTGCGCTCTCGAGATCGCTGGTCAGGCGACCATAGGAATCGGCGAGCAGGGTGTCTACGAAAGGCGCAAGGGTATCCGAGCCGGGGTATTGCTTGTCGATGAGCGCATCGATGGTGCCACCCGGGACATCCTGCCGGGAATAGAACTTCCCGCCCAGGCGGACAGCCGTCACCGTCTTGCCGTCGAAGTAGAGATCGTTCGGCATCAGGTCACCGCGTGTTTCGACGAACAAGCGGTCCGGCCGTTGCATGACCACCCGCGACTGGCCAAAGAAACTGAGATACTGTCCGCTTGGCGCATTCATGGGCACCAGACTGCGTACCCTGAAGCTCAGGATGCGCGCCTTGCCCAGCCGGTCACTCATGCTTTTCAACAGCTTGAGTGCGCGCTCATCCTTCCCTTCGCGAACCACGGCGGCCGGTGCAACGGGCTGGTCCTGGGCAAGCGCGGCGGACAGCGGGGTTGCGGCAAACACGCCAAGCAGCGCCACGATTGCGTTTCGTCTCATCATGATCCCTCCAGTTGTCGCGCGGCAGGCAGGCATCGCCGATGCTGACACGCACGCAGATCCGATACACCGCACCCGAACGGCCGGTCAAGGACCGGCGAAGGATGACTCAATGCAGCATGGAAGCCATCACCCGGAGTGTAGATGCCCCAGGCGGCTCCGGTCAAATCGGCAATAGCGGCTGCGATCCCGACGCAGGCCGGGCGGACACGGTGGTCCTGCGCAGCCAACGGACCGACGCACGATGAACGGTGCGCAGCCCATTCCACCATGCGCTCAGCCTCCTTTCCCGCCATCGGACGGCGGCGCAAGCTGTCGGCTCAGCCGCCAGGCCATCCCGCCGAGCAAGGCGACTCCCGCCAGCAGGCTCGCCCAGAGGGCCCAGCGCTGCCAGTCGATAGCCTCGCGCGTCGCACGCGCGCCGGCCAGGGTGCGCTCCGTACCGGCACTGGCCCGGCCGATCGACAAGGGGCCCGTCAGGCCGGCTCGGTCATCCCCTTCGACATGATGGCCTGGTAGCAGTGTGGTGATCGGGTAGGCGGCCGGCCGGGCGCTGCGGCTGCCGTAGGCGAGCTGGAACGGCGCCAGCCCGCGTGCGGCAAAGACCAGGCCTTGCGTCAGCCAGCCGGCCTCCAGCTCGGGGGCGCCGCCACCCAGACCGCCACCGCGCCGGTCGACGCGCAAAAGCCAGTAGCGCTCGCTGCTCGCTGCGATCTGCAAATCGGGACTGACCACCTCCTGGCCAGCCCCGCTGAACCGGTACACCACGTTCAGCGAACGTCGCAGCCAGGGATCCCTGTCACGGGCACGCGACAGGAGTTCGACCGAGGCAACGGTGTTGGGATGTGGCAGGAGCAGTCGCAGGCGGTCCACCGGAAACTGCCCGCCGAGGTCGAACTCGTATTGCCCCGGCTGATCCGGCAGTGCGTTGCCGGTCACCCGCTTCCATTGGCGAGGCGCCTCGACCACCGCCGCACCCGGTTCGCTCGCCAGACCGACAAGATCGAGGGCAGGTGCGTTTGGCCAGGTCAGACGCCAGTACCTTGCCCGGCGGGGCGGGAACTCGACGCGCCGTAGCTCGAGTCGCTGTCCGCCGGTCGTCAGTCGCAACACCGGGGCCTCCGATACCAGGGTTGTCCATTGCCGCAGATCGTCACTCGCTTCGACCCGGATACGGGTCACCACATCGTCGGAAGTCGGCGGCAACTCGAACAGCAGCGCGCGCCAGGAGTGGTCGAAGCCACTGGCATCAATCAGATAGCCGAGCAGCGTGGCGTGCGCAGCCGGCGCCTCATTCCCTTTCATGGTCACCACCGCCCGGCCGCCGACGCGTTCGATGCGCACCTGTACCCCATCGACCCCGGCCGTCGGGTCGCCGCGCAGCGGAAAGAAAGGTAGCCGAACTGGCGGCAGCGGCTCGCTGCCTGCTTTCGGTTGCGGCAGCCAGGCGTGCGGCACCACCTCACCGGCCGCATTGAAGACCCGCAGGTCACCCAGGTCCGGACGCACGACACCCTCGAAGACAGCCGGCGGCAGGTCGACCCTGAGCAGCGCTTCCGGCCCGGCGGGCTCAAGCGTCAGGGCGAAGGCGAAATCGTCCGGCGCTTCGGCCTGCAACGCCGCGCTCAGCAGGAAGCAAAAGCCGGCGAAAAGCCATCTCATGGCGCAGTCTCCTCTTTCGGGGGAAGCGGTGCCAGATAGCCGATCACCAGCATCAGCAGACCGACACCGAGAAACGACACGATGCGCTCGATGGTCCCGGCATTCGACAGATCGACCAGCAACAGCTTGCCGACGACTGCCACCAGCAGGGCCGCTCCGGTCAGCCAAAGCGGGCGCCAGGCGCGGCGGGTGGCGAGCACCATCGCGGCCAGCACGAGCAGGGTCCAGAACAGCGACAGTGCGGCCTGCACCAGTTCCGAACGCAACAGCGGCGCCGCCTGCAGCGGCACGCCCGCCCAGTGGTGCAGCGCGCGCAACAGAACGGCATTGGCCCACAGGAAGGCGCCCGTCCCGGCCAGACTCGAGGCGACAGCCAGCGGCATTGCGGCAAGCGGTGCCAGCCGCAGGCGGCGCGCTTCGACAAACCAGGTGCCTACCACAAGCAGCGCACCGGCCTGCGTCAGATCAAGCGGATTGAGCACCGGCAGGTAGGGCAGTGGCCAGGGATCGCCATCCGACAACACATTGCCGGCCAGGAACCAGGCAGCGAGGAAAAGCGCCAGCGGCGTCCCGCCGAGCAGCAGATAGGCCCTGAGATGCGCCGCCACCGGCCAGTGCAGGCGCTCCCCGCGCATGGCCAGCAGGGCAAGCAGCGCCCCGGGCAACAGCGCCCAGCCGATCAGCGGCCAGGCGGCACGCCCGTCCACCCAGCGGTCGATCGCCCAGGCCAGCTCCCGGGCGCCGAGAGCCGCCAGCAGGCACAGCCCGGCTGCATGCAGCCAGTCGAGCGCCCAAGCGGCGCCGGTCTGATGTCGGAACAACAGGAACAGATGAGCGGCAAAGGCGGCCGGCCAGGCCAGGTAACCGAGGTTGGCGAAAGGGTGCGCCGCGTGGCCGGGGGCGGCCAGGGCCAGCAGGCACATCAGCGGCAGCAGCGCCAGTGCCGGATAACGCGCTGCCGGCCAGGAAAGTCGTCGTTCGAGCCAAGCGAACAGCAGACAGGAAACAGTGAAGAAAAGCAGTGCTGCGTCGGGCTGCAGGGCATGGGGCACGTAACGGTCGATTTCATGCAGACCGCCGAGGACCCACCAGACAACGCCCCAGGCGAGCAGCACAGCCGCCAGCCAGTTCTCTGCCGGAAGCAATTGCTGTCGTGCCCGCTGCAGCATCCAGGCACAGAACAGCCCGGTTCCGGCGAGCAGCAAGGCCCCCAGGTAAACGCTGTTGAGCAACGGCCACTCACCGGCCGGGCGATGCAGATCATCGAGGTAGAAGGCAGCGGCCAGCAATTGCAACAGGATGCCGAACAGGCGCGCCGGCAGGCGCTGTTGACGCAGCCCGACCCAGATTAGTGCGGCGCCCTCGATCGACCATGCCGCCGAGGTCCAGCGCCCGTCGAAAGCGAGTGGAATGGCGAGCGTCGTGAAGCCGGCCCCGAGGGCAAGATACGCTTCCACCAGGAGGCGTTGCTCCTCTGCACGGCGCGACCACAGCGTGCGTGCCAGCAGCAGGTAGAAGGCGCCCAGCGCGAGCGAACTCCAGGCCGCGCCATGAGTGAACTCGCGCACCAGGCCAAGCTGCAGGGCGAAGGCGATCAAGGGTAGGCCGAAGACCAGCGTGGTGTCGAGGTGACGCTCGGCCGGACCAGCAACGCGCCGGGCAAGAAAGACCGGAAGCAGCGCATGGATCAGGAAGAAGAGCACCAGGAAAGGCTCGCTTGAAGCGTAGTGCTCCGGCTGGTAGCGCAGCACGCCCCACACCGTCGCGATACCGAAGGTGAAGGCGAATCCGATCAGATTGAGCAGCCGCCAGGCCTTGAACCAGGCGATCGCCAGGATGCCGATGTCGAGCACGGCATAGAAGCCGAACAGCGTGACATGGCTGCCCTCGCCGGTCGAGGCGAGGATCGGCGCCAGGAAACCGCCCGCTGCTCCGAGCACCGCCAGCACCAGGGCGTCCTGCAGGATTGCCAGCACCGCCGACAGCGCTGCCACTGCGAACAGCAGGGCAAAGGCGGGGCCGGCGGGAAGCAGCCCGAACAGGCGCAGGGCGCCGAAAATGGTCAGGTAGAGCAGACCGATACCGCCGCCCTGCAAGGCCAGTGCGTAACTTCCCCGGCGCTGCCGCAGCCGCCAGCCGATGACCAGCAGCACCAGTGCAGCAAGCGCCACCGCCGTCAGGCGCAACTCGATCGGCACCTGAAAGTGCTGGTAGCCGTACTTGAGCAGAAAAGCGACGCCGAAGAACAGGATGACCACCCCGGCACGGACCATCAGGTTGCCGTCGGTCAGCCACTCCCCGAGCGCTGATGCTCGCCTTTCGAGGGCGATCGGCGGTGCGGCGTGCCCGGGCGGTGAGGCATCGGCGAGCGACCGGTCGCCTTGCTTCATTGCCAGCGTCGACCCAGGTTGCCGGGGAGCAAAGTCATCGATTGCTGCTGCCGCACTCCGTGTGCTCGCTGCAGCCAGCGGCGCCGCCGGGGGTTCGCTCGCCTGTTCGGCGGCGGGCGCCCGCCTTGCGGCCGGGACCAGGGACAGAGGCAGCGCCAGGCTGCCCTGCTCCATCTGTTGACCCGACGCCGCCGAGCGCTGCTCCAGCCGACCCAGCCTCGCCTCCAGCCCTTGCAGGCGTTGCTCGAGCAGGCGGTCGCGCTCAGCCGCCCGGTGCTGCGTGCGGCTGCCCAGCGACCAGCCAAGGATTGCACCAAGCAGCGCACCAATGACCCACAGGCCGGCATGCACCTGTGCGGCAAGGATTGCCCCCAGAACCGCCCCGAGAAACCACATCTGCCTGCCCTCCTGGCCTCACTCCGCCTGTTTGCGCTGCGCTGCCCGCCCGCGCCACGGGCGATTCGCTCGCGGTCGGCGCAGACGAAGTCTAGCAGCCTGCGGGACTTGTCCGCGAGACGAGGGAAAACTCCCACGACAGGTCATGCAAGGGGTGCATTTTCATGAATCCCGGCATCCCGGGGGTTGCCCCCGCGTTATTGCCTGCCATCGACGCGATGCGGCCTGCGCTTCAAGCTCCGGGCGAGACGGACGAGTGCTCACACACCCGGAAGGTTGTTCAAGCTGCGCAGGGAAGACCGACGGAAACCCAAGCCGGATTTGTTGATGCCGAGGTGAGGGCCGGTTTTTCGTCAGAGTGATGTTCAGATCGTCTCGCTGCTGCGAATCAGTCCGACAGCAATGCCTTCGATGGCCAAAGCCCGGTGCTTGGTATCGACGATGATCGGAGCGAAATCGGGATTCTCGGCAATCAGTTCGATCACGCCGTCACGCTGCCGGAAGCGTTTGACCGTCACCTCCTCATCGAGCCTGGCCACGACGATCTGGCCGTTGCGCGCTTCGCTGCTGCGGTGCACGGCAAGCAGGTCACCATCCATGATACCGGCGTTGATCATCGACAGACCGCGCACACGCAAGAGGAAATCGGCGCGTGGCCGGAACAGGCTGGCATCGAGCGAATAACGGCGCTGTACGTTTTCCACCGCGAGCAGCGGGCTACCGGCTGCAACACTGCCGATCAGCGGCAGGCCGAGTTGTTCGACGAGCCGGATGCCGCGTGCCGAACCCGGCTCCAGAACAATGATGCCTTTTCGGGCGAGTGCCTTGAGGTGCTCTTCGGCGGCATTGTGCGAAGCAAAGCCAAAGGCACTGGCAATCTCGGCCCGTGTCGGTGGCGCGCCGAGATTCTCCAGGGTGCTGCGGATGAAGTCGAGTATTTCCCGCTGCCGCGTCGTGAGTGGTGCAACCATGAGCCAGACCTCCTGCCAGTGATGCTGTATTTTCGTACAGGTTGTGGCCAAAAGGCAAGCCGAAGCAAGGCCGTTGGCGGAGGTAGATTCAAAGTTTGCAAACGCCGAACGGGTTATTGTTGGGCGGAACACCTCCCGAGAAGGCACCGATCGAACAGCGGGCATCAGGCGGAACCGCTCCGGATTGCACCGCATGACGACTCGCCCCGGAAGCTTGCAGCGGAACGCCCCGGGCTGCCGACCGACTTTGCTTGTCTTATCATTGCGCACTCAAGCGGCAGACCGAACCGCTCCTGCAAGCCCCCGTTCCGCCATCTCCACTCGCATGAGGCCGAAGCCGATGTCAGCCATCACGCAGGATCTTGCCAGCATCCTCCAGGGCGTCCGCCGCCCCGGCGATTTCCATGCCGCCGGCAGACTCGACATTTTCACGCCACAGCTCGAAGTGACGGGCGTCGGGCCGGTTGCACTGCCGCTCCTGCCGGCGCAGGCTGAGCAACTGGTCGCCACTGCCGAAGCCGCGCCGTACGGCCGCGGTGCCGACACCCTCATCGACCGCAATGTCCGGCGGACCTGGCAGATCGGCGCGGATCGCGTGCACATCGGCGGCCGCCATTGGGCCAAGAGCCTGGCGACGATCGTTGCCCGGAGCGCCACTGGGCTGGGCGTGCTGGAGCCCGTCGCGGCCGAACTCTACAAGATGCTGATCTACGATACCGGCAGCTTTTTCGTCAGGCATCGCGATACGGAGAAGGCGCCGGGAATGTTCGCCACGCTGGTCATCGTCCTGCCGTCGCTGCACACCGGCGGCGAGCTGCTCATTCGTCACCGCGACCGCGAGGTCTGCCTCGACCTCGCCTGCGAGGACGCTTCGGAAGTCGCCTTCGCCGCTTTCTACGCCGACTGCTGGCACGAAGTGCGGCCGATCAGCTCGGGTTACCGCTTGGTGCTGATCTACAACCTGATCCGGCAAGATCCGGGGAAACCGCCCGAACCACCCGCCTACGACACCGAAGAAGACCGGGTGAGCGACCTGCTCAGCCGCTGGGCCGCGGACCTGGCCGCAACGCAGAGGGGCACGCGAGGCGACTGCCCGGAAAAGCTGGTCTATCCGCTGGAACATGCCTATACCCCGGCGGAAATCGGCTTCGCCACGCTGAAAAACGCTGACGCAGCCGTGGCGTTGGTGCTCGTTGCCACCGCCCGGCGCGCCAATTGCGAACTTCACCTGGCCCGCCTGGCCATCGAAGAGAGCGGTAGCGCCGAGTACTGTTATTCGGGTTCGTCGTCGCGGCACGGCCGCTATTCGGAACTTGAAGACGAGGACTTCGAGGTCGGCGAGATTTTCGAGCGCTCGCTGACGCTATCCGAATGGCAGACGCCTGACGGCGACCGGCCGGAACTCGCCGACCTGCCGTTCAGCGACGAGGAACTGTGCCCACCCGATGCGCTCGACGACGAAAAACCCGATGACCAGCAGTTCTTCGAAGCCACAGGTAACGCCGGCGCCAGCTTCGAGCGCAGCTATCATCGCGCCGCCTTCGTCCTGTGGCCATCGGCCGGCAAACTCGAGGTCATCGCCGCAGCGGGCAGCGAAGTGTTCCTGCCCTACCTGGCCGGACTGGCCCGGCACTGGGCCGAGAGTGGCGACGGTCAGGCGTCGGTCGAGTGGCAACAGGCACACCGCCTCGCCCGTCTGGTCATCGACGACGATGCCAACTGGCCCATCCCCGGCTGGCCGTCGACCAGCAGCAAGGGAAAGTCGGCAGGACTGCTGGCCAGCCTGAACCGCTTGCAGGACAGCCAAAACCTTGCCTTGTCGCTGGCCCGGTTGACCGCCAGAGGCCATTACGACAGCGGCGACAACGAGGCGCTGGCCGACGCCGCTTCGCTGCTGCCGCCCGGGCAGGCGACCGAACTGATCGAGCCCATCATCGCCAGGAACGCACCCAACCAGCCGAGCGCCTGCGCCGAACTGCTCGAACGGATCGCCGCGCGATTTTCGGCAGGTCCGACCGCCAGTCGCTGCGAAGCGCTGCTGAAGCCGGCAGCGACGGCGCTGCTTGCTGCCTTGCCGGGCGACCCGGCGCTGCCGCGCCCGCCGGAAGCCTGGCCACGACCGTTCGCCTTGACGCCGGAGCTGGCCGTCGATCTGCTGACCGCACTGCGGCATCTGGCCGCCCTGCCGCTCGGCGAGCGCGCCGTCGACCTCCTGCTCGCCTGGCCAGACACCTTCGCTGTCGACGACATCCTCGTTCCCGCCGCACTGCGGCTGGCCGAACCGGGCGGCGAGGCGCGCGACTGGGCACCAACCCGGCGCCTCATCGCCGCCTGCCTCGACCATCTCGACCAGCGTATCGCCGAGCCGCTGGTGCCGTCGGCGGATTTCACCCGCGCGAGCCGGATCACCTGCCGGTGTCGCGATTGTGCCGAACTCTCGGCCTTCCTTGCCGACCCGATGCGCAAGGTCTGGACATTCAAGGCCGCCGAAACGCACCGCAGCCATGTCGAGACCTCGATTCGCAAGCATGACTGCGACCTGGACCTGCAAACCGACCGCCGCGGTCGCCCCTATACGCTGGTGTGCACGAAGAACCAGGCCAGCCACATGCGGCGAGTGGCGCAGCGCAAGAGGGATCTCGAAAACAGGGCCCGCCTGGCGATGCCGCCCGCCGCCTGAGCAGAGCGAGGCAACCCGCGATGAGCCCCCTGAACAGGTGCCGCCATCTCCCGACGCATCGTCGACCGTGCACACGACGACCGGCTTGGCAACGACCGTCGTACCGACGACGCAAGCCAACCGGACGATCCTGCTACCCGACATCGACTGGGTCGACATCCCCGGCGGCGAGTTCATCTATCAGCAAGGCGAGCTGCGCTCGCTGCCGACTTTCCGGATGGCACGCCACCCGATCACCAATCGCCAGTACCAGACCTTCATCGACGCCGGCGGCTATCGCGACGAGCGCTGGTGGACGGACCTCGAGCGACCCGCGCCGGAGGCCGCGCGCTGGCCGCAAGCCAACCGGCCGCGAACGAACGTGAACTGGTACGAGGCAGTGGCCTTCTGCCGCTCGCTCAGTGCGCAGCTCGGCGACGAGCTTCGCCTACCGAGCGAAGAGGAGTGGGAACGCGCGGCGCGCGGCCGGGACGGTCGCGAATACCCGTGGGGCAATGCCTACGAATCGGGGCGCGCGAACATCGACGAGACCTGGCGTTCGAATCGCGTCGGCGAGTGGAATCTCTGGCAAACGACGGCCGTTGGCGTTGTACCGCCCGCAGTTGATTGGACACTGAATTGCAGCTCATGCGGCCTTCCGGATGGCAGAAGACTGCCGGGCTTCACGGGGTGACATGAAGCCCCGTTTTTCGAGACGCCAATGGCGATTGTAGCGATCCTTGAACGCGGAGACGACGGCCCGGACCTCTTCGACGTTGCGGAAGCTGTGGCCGTGGATGGCCGGTTCCTTCAGCGTCCGGTTGAAGCGCTCGACCACGCCGTTGGTCTGCGGTTCAGCCACGAAGGCAAAGCTCTTGTCGATGCCCGGAACTCGATCTGCTTCAGGAAGTCATTGGCGATGTCTTGCGTGCCGTGATCCCTCCGCAGTTTGAGTCCCTTGCCGGCATGGGCGCCGGTGGCGCCCAATTCGGCCGGAAGCCCTTGGACAATCGGCTGCATGGCCGCGAAGCGGTTGCCGACCTTCACGGGGTGGATGCCGACGCAGCAGGCATCGAAGTGATCGACCGCCGAGAACAGCCACACCCCGCCTTCCTCGACGGTCTGGATGCGAATGCCGTCGGTGCCCCACATCTGGTTCATAGCCCTTGTCTGCAATGACCGCTTGAGCCGGAAAATCTTTGACCAAGGCTACCCCTTGGGTGAGGTCGGCTACCTGGCCTGCGGTCAGGATGATACGAATCGGATTGCCAAGAGCATCACACAAGCATGGACCTTGGTGGTCAGCCCACCACGCGAGCGGCCGATCGCCTGATCGCTACCGTTTTTTTGGGTGCGCCAGCGGCATGCTGATGGGCCCGGACAATGGTGGCATCGATCAAG
>NZ_JAEUOL010000127.1 GCF_016789985.1 Accumulibacter sp. | reverse complement strand
GCCGGCCTCGTTGAGCGTCTTGTCCAGATGGCCCAGTGCCACCTCGCCGAGAATGCTCTGCAGCGTGACAACGCCGGTGATTTCCTCGGGGTTGCTCGAATAGACCGGGATGCGCTGATGCGATTCGGCAATGATCTCGTTGAGGGCATCACCGATCGTTCGCTTGCCGTCGAGCGAGAAGATCTGGTGCCGGTGCACCATGATGTCGCTGGCGCGCAGGGTGCTGAAATCGAAGATGCGACGGATCATCTGGTGTTCGCCTTCCTCGATCGATCCTTCCTGCGTGCCGTGCTCGGCCAGCGCGATCAGTTCGCTCTCCGTCACGCTGGGATCCTTGGGTGGACTGGAGAGGGTGTGCATCCAGCGGATAAAGGTTTCCAGCAACCAGACCAGTGGCGACAGGAGCTTGCCGAGTAGCTCCAGCGGCGCCGCCGCCAGCAACGCCACTGCGATGGCGTAACGCGAGCCGTAGGTTTTCGGTGTGATTTCGCCGAACATCAGGAGCAGCAAGGTGATTACCCCTACCGCCAGACCAGGGCCGAGATGGCCGAAATGCTCGGTCGCCACCACCGTGGCGAAGGTCGCCGCAGCGGTGTTCACCAGGTTGTTGCCGATCAGGATGATGACCAGCGTCCGGTTGAGGTTGCCCTTCATCCGGTGCAGGGCCCTGGCGCCGAAACGGTGTTCTGCCAGTAGCGCCTCGACCCGTGCCCGCGACAGCGTCGTAATGGCCGTCTCGGAGCCCGAGAAAAATGCGGAAAGGGCAAGCATCAGGATTAGCAGCAATGCTTCGGACACGGTCTGACTCACAAAAAGGGTCGCCCCCATGACTGGGGAGGCAGGGCGAGGATTACGGGGTTTTTTACACCACCCGGCAGATCGGCACAAGAAAAACCAGAGCGCTTGCTGCATGCAGGTCACCGGGGTTTCCCTGTCGTCCCCGGTTTGCCTGTTGTCATGATTGGTGGCCAATCGTGACACTTTCGTCTGCCGGGCGTCAGGCCGCCCGGTTTGCGCAAGCACCGCCGGCGAGCCGATGCTTGGCAGCCGGCGTGGCTGGTGTTTGACTATGGCGTCAAGCTTCCCGATAATTTCTGCCATCGCGCTGGTGACAGAAAGCGGTGCGCATCGCCGATTCGGCGTACAAGTCACTTGGAAGAGGGGCTATGGATCCTGCACTGTGGATGGAACTGGTCGTCTTTGTCGTTCTACTGGGATTCTCGGGATTTTTCTCGAGCACCGAAACTTCCCTGTTTTCGCTCAGCTCATATCAGCTCGACCAGATGCGCGCCAGCAAGCATCCGCGCGTCGAGCTGATCGAGCGGCTGCGCAGCGAGCCAAGGCGGCTGATCGTCACCATACTGATCGGCAACGAGTTCGTTAACGTTTCGGCGTCGGTGATTTCGGCCGCAATGGTCATCCACCTGTTCGGTGCCGAGAACGAGATGGTCAACCTGCTGGTGATGGTGCCCATCCTCCTGCTGTTCGGCGAGATCACACCCAAGGTGCTGGCCATTCGCAACAACGTCGTCTTTGCCAGTGCCGAGTGCCGGCCGATCTCCCTTTTTGCGCGGCTGATCACGCCGCTGCGCGAGATCATTCGCCATGTCGCCGATTTCTTCATCACTCTGATCGTCGGCAAGCAGCGCTCACAGGGAAACCTGGTCACCGAGGACATGATCCGCACGCTGGTGCATGATGCCGTGGGCGAAGGTGCGCTCGATAGTCAGGAAGCGCAGTACATCGAGAAGATCTTCGACTTCGGCAGCAAGTCGCTGAGCGACATCATGCGGCCGCGTTCCGACATACAGTTTCTCTCGGCGGACCTGTCGGTAGCCGAGCTGCTGATGCAGATCAAGGCCACACAACAGTCACGCTACCCGGTTTACAAGGGGCGCCGCGACACCATTCTGGGAGTTCTATATACTCGCGATCTGCTCGGCGTCGATCTCGCTCGGCTGGAACGTGATCCGCAGGGCTTCCGCAAGCTGCTGCGGCAACCCCACTTCTTCCCCGAATCCAAGCTTGCGGTCGAGTTGTTCCACACCTTTCGCCAGCGCAAGCTGTCCTTTGCCCTGATCGTCGATGAGTACGGTGGCGTCACCGGGCTGGTGACGATGGAAGACCTGCTCGAGTGCGTTTTCGGCGAGATCACCAGCCCATCCGACAACGAGGTGGTGAGCAGTCACCTGGTGAGCGAACTGGCCGATGGCCGCCGGCTGATCGATACCAGCATGGCGCTTGATGACTTCAATCAGCAGTTCGCGGTGAAGATCGACGGCGAGGAGGTGGAGACCCTGTCCGGAGCGCTGCTCGAGGCTTTCGGAGAGCTGCCGCTCAGTGGTGCCGTCATCGACCTCTGTGGTCTGAGGTTTACCGTCGCAGCCATCGAACACAACCGCATCACGCAGGTACTGGTCGAGCGGTTGCCGGCGGTGATCGAGGATGCGGCGAGCGATGAAGTCGGCGCGCAGGCCCCGCCCACCCTGAGGGGCGAAGCAACCGCTGAACCGGAGCACCTGCCGGCCGATGCAGCGAATCAGAGGGAGGGCCTGTAAATAATGTCTGATGTCTGGATCACCGCCCTGCTGATGGTCGTCTGCCTGATTGCCGAGGGCTTCTTCTCGGGTTCCGAACTCGGCGTGGTCAGCGCCGACCGCATCAAACTGCGCCACGACGCGGCCAAGGGCTCGCGCGGCGCGCGCCTGGCGCTGGAAATGATCGAGAAGCGGCCGGAGTGGTTGCTGTCGACCACCCTAGTCGGCACCAACATCGCGGTTGTTGCCAACTCGACGATCGCCACCGCGCTGATGATCGAGCTGTTCGGTGAGGCGGGGAGCTGGCTGGCGGTGATCCTGGTGGCGCCGCTGATCTGGGTGTTCGGCGAAATCGTCCCGAAAAGCGTCTTCCAGCAGCGTGCCGACACCATCACGCCTTACGTCATCTACATCCTGCGCTTCTTCTCGATCGCCTTCTGGCCGATCCTAATCGTTTTCGTGACCCTGTCGAAACTTCTCTCGCGCTTGGCGGGAGCGCGCGACGAGCACAACCCCTTCACCCTGCGCGAGCAGATCCAGAGCATGGTGCAGATGCCGCCGCAGGAGGGCGGCGACATCCAGGCCATCGAGAAGACGATGATCCGGCGCATGTTCAACTTCTCGGAGACCACGGTCTACAAGGTGATGGTCCCCTTGATCGATGTGAGCGCCATAGAAAAGGGCTGCACCGTCGGCGAGGCAGTGCGCTTGGCGGTACAGTGTGCGCACGTCCGACTGCCAGTTTACGATGGGCGGATCGACCGTGTGATCGGAGTGCTTAACACCATGGATTTGCTCGGTGTGGAGCAGTCGTCATCGATCGAACCGTTCATCGGTCCGACGCGCTACGTTCCAGCCAGCAAGAGCGCCGAGTCGATGCTCGTCGAGCTGCGCAAGGATGGCGACGCGATGGCCGTGGTGATGGACGAATTCGGTGGGGCCGAGGGGATCGTGACGATCGAGGACATCATCGAGGAAGTGGTCGAGGACATTCAGGACGAGTACGACCGGCAGGAGAAACCCGCCGAGTGGCTCAAAAAGCTTGGTCATCACGACTATCTGGTCAGCGCACGCGCCAACCCGGCCTTGCTGGTTGAGAAACTGGGACTGAAACTGCCCGGCGACGGCAGTTACGACACGCTCTCGGGTTTCCTGCTTGAATACGCGCGCGAGATTCCCGGTCCAGGAACGGTGATAGAGGTCGAGGGAATCAAGTTCACCATCCAGCGCGCGACACCGCAGGTCATCCAGGAAGTACAGATCCGCTGGTAGCGAAGCAGGGTAGGATCGGCAAGTGAATCGCCCCGGGTTTCGTGGAGGCCCGTTGGGTTAAGTCAGGCCGGGGTGGTGGCCTGACGGGCGAATGGCCGATAGTAGTTTTCTTCAGCTTCGGCAGGGGGAAGATATCCAATCGGTTCAAGCAGTCTGTGGTGGTTGAACCAGGACACCCATTCCAGCGTGGCCAGCTCCAGTGACTCCTTGGTCTTCCAGGGTGCCCGGTGTCACCAGCGGATGTAAATTGATACAGGCCAGCGATTGAAAGTTGATACACCGAGTTGAGAAGATCGGCGGATTTGAGGCGCCGGTGATGACGAACGAGGGGTAGATGGAAATCGAGGTCTTAAGGAAACACGGCTTCAGCCTTCGCCGGATAGCGGCGGAAGTCGGATGCGCGGTGAACCCGGTGCGCAGCCCTCTTGCGGCGGGACAGCAGCCGAAATACGAGCGTCAGAAGAAACGACCGAGCCAGCTGTCGCCGTACGAGGCGTACCTGCGGGAACGGCAAACGGCGGCCCATCCGCTCGGGATCCCGGCCACCGTCTTGCCTCGGGAGATTGCCGCCCAGGGATACCAAGGCGGCCTGAGCCCATTGCGCTCCTTCCTGCGCGGGCTCAGGCCGACCCTGCCGCCCGAGCCGGTTGTCCGCTTCGAGACCGCCCCCGGCGAGCCAATGCAGGTCGAT
>NZ_JAEUOL010000121.1 GCF_016789985.1 Accumulibacter sp. | reverse complement strand
CTGACCAGTTACGCGCCCCCCGATCTGTGGATGGTTTCGGATCTGCTCAAGCACGGGGTCAAGATCGAGGCCAAACCGGAGGAGGAGCAGTCCTTCCTGATGAGCATTTTCGTTAGCTGGTTCCCGATGCTGCTGTTGATCGGTGTCTGGATCTTTTTCATGCGCCAGATGCAGGGCGGCGGTCGGGGGGGGGCCTTCTCGTTTGGCAAGAGCAAGGCGCGGCTGCTTGACGAGTCGTCCAACACCATCACCTTTGCCGACGTTGCCGGTTGCGACGAGGCCAAGGAAGAAGTGTCCGAACTCGTCGATTTCCTGCGCGATCCGTCGAAATTCCAGAAACTCGGCGGCCGCATTCCCAAGGGCGTGCTGCTGGTGGGTAACCCCGGCACCGGCAAGACATTGCTTGCCAAGGCGATCGCCGGTGAGGCCAAGGTACCCTTCTTCTCGATTTCCGGGTCGGATTTCGTCGAAATGTTTGTCGGGGTCGGTGCCGCCCGCGTCCGCGACATGTTCGAGAATGCCAAGAAGCATGCGCCCTGCATTATCTTCATCGACGAACTGGATGCGGTGGGTCGTCAGCGCGGTGCCGGGCTGGGTGGCGGCAACGACGAGCGGGAGCAGACCCTCAACCAGATGCTGGTCGAAATGGATGGTTTTGAAGGCAGTGTCGGGGTCATCGTCATCGCGGCGACCAACCGTCCGGACGTGCTCGATCCGGCGCTGATGCGTCCCGGTCGTTTCGACCGGCAGGTGGTCGTCCCGCTGCCGGATATTCGCGGGCGCGAGCAGATCCTGGTGGTGCACATGCGCAAGGTGCCGCTCTCGCCCGACGTCAAGGCAGACATCATCGCCCGCGGCACGCCCGGCTTCTCCGGTGCCGATCTGGCCAATCTGGTCAATGAGGCGGCACTGTTCGCCGCTCGCGGCAACAAGCGCCTGGTGGATATGGAGGACTTCGAAAAAGCCAAGGACAAGATCATGATGGGTGCCGAGCGCCGCAGCATGGTCATGAACGAGGACGAGAGGCGCAACACTGCCTACCACGAGTCGGGCCATGCGGTGGTCGCCAAGCTGATGCCGAAATCCGATCCGGTGCATAAGGTCACCATCATTCCGCGCGGCCGGGCGCTGGGTCTGACCATGCAACTGCCCGAGGAAGACCGTTACGCTTACGATCGCGTCTATCTGATGAGCCGCATTGCGGTCCTCTTCGGGGGGCGTATCGCCGAAGAGTTGTTCATGAATCAGATGACCACCGGTGCTTCGAACGACTTCGAGCGGGCGACGCAGATGGCGCGCGACATGGTTACCCGCTACGGCATGTCCGATGCGTTGGGGCCGATGGTCTATGGCGAGAATGAAGGCGAAGTCTTCCTCGGGCGGTCGGTGACAACGCACAAGAACATGTCGGAAGCGACCATGGAGAAGGTTGATGCGGAAATCCGCCGCATCATTGACGAGCAGTATGCCCTGGCACGTCGCCTGCTCGAAGAGAATCGCGACAAGGTCGAGGCAATGGCGGCGGCGCTGCTCGATATCGAAACGATCGACTCCGACCAGATCAACGACATCATGGCCGGCAAGCCGCCACGCCCACCCAAGCAGCCACAGGCGCCGTCGACCAACAAGCCCGATCATAATACGCCCGACGCGGCGCCCAGCGCGACCGCTCCCGCCTGAGCGTTCAACTCGCGGGCTTGCTGCACGGCCAGGATTTGCTCGCCTGATGCTGCGCTGCGCGGAGTTCGCACTCGCTGTTGACCGCCCATTGGTGATGGGCATCGTCAACCTGACGCCGGACTCGTTTTCCGGCGATGGTCTGGCGGGTGACACCGAGCGGGCAATCGCCCATGCCCGACGGCAGATCGAGGCCGGTGCCGATCTGCTCGATATCGGCGCCGAGTCCTCACGCCCAGGGGCGCTTCCCACCTCGCTGGCTGACGAGCTGGATCGGCTGCTGCCGGTGCTGGACGGCCTGGCCGGCTGTGGCATCCCGATCTCGGTAGATACCTACAAGCCGGAAGTGATGCGCGTGGCGCTGGCCCATGGCGCCTCGATGATCAACGACATTTACGCCCTGCGCATGCCGGGTGCGCTACAGGTCGTGGCCGGCAGCCAATGTGCGGTGTGCCTGATGCACATGCAGGGCGAGCCGCTGACCATGCAGCAGCAACCCGCCTACCGCGATGTCGTGACCGAAGTCGACGCCTTCCTGCAGAGTCGTGTGACGCAGGCAAGGGCAGCCGGTATTGCCGACGATCGTCTGGTGCTCGATCCCGGCTTCGGTTTTGGCAAGACCGTGCAGCACAATGTCGAACTGCTGCGCCGTTTTTCCGAGTTGTCGTTGTCTGGCCTGCCGCTGCTGGCGGGGGTGTCGCGCAAGTCGATGCTCGGCGCGCTCACCGCACGGCCGGTCGGCGGACGGCTGGCTGCCAGCATCGCGGCTGCCTTGCTGGCGGCGCAGCGCGGCGCGCGCATTCTGCGTGTCCATGATGTTGCCGAGACGCGCGATGCCCTGGCCGTCTGGCAGGCGCTCGCGTGACGAAAAGGTTTCTCCGCGTCTCCACTGTGCCTTAGTTGGCAGCCTGTTTCCCCGGCCTTTGCGTAGAATGTAGGCTGTTTGACAGGCCCTCCTGCGGGCCTGTAGTCAAGGGGAGAGAAAATCGTGACACGCAAGTATTTCGGAACCGACGGAGTTCGCGGGCGCGTCGGGGAAACGCCAATCACGCCGGAGTTTGTCATGCGTTTGGGTTATGCGACCGGGCGTGTACTGGCCAGCCACGACAGTGCGCGCAGCCATGGCAAGGGGGGCGAGCGGCCGGCGGTGCTGATCGGCAAGGACACCCGAATCTCCGGCTATATGCTGGAAGCAGCACTCGAAGCCGGTTTTTCGGCGGCCGGAGTGGATGTCTGCCTGGTGGGGCCGATGCCCACGCCAGCCATCGCTCACCTGACCCGTGCGCTGCGTCTGCAGGCGGGTATCGTCATTTCCGCGTCGCATAATCCCTACTACGATAACGGTATCAAGTTCTTCTCGGCCCGTGGCACGAAACTGCCCGATGAGCTGGAACTGGAGATTGAAGCAGCGCTCGACGAACCGTTGATCTGTGTTCCCTCGGCAGGCTTGGGGCGCGCACGGCGGATCGACGACGCAGACGGTCGCTATATCGAGTTCTGCAAGGGTACGTTTCCGTTCGAGATGGATCTGCGTGGCCTGAAAATCGTCGTCGATTGCGCCAATGGAGCGGCCTATCATCTGGCGCCGCATGTCTTTCACGAACTGGGCGCCGAGATTACCAGCATCGGCACCGATCCAAACGGTCTGAACATCAACCAGGATGTCGGGGCGACAGCCCCCGCCGCCTTGCGTCAGGCGGTCGTGACGCAAAGTGCCGACCTCGGAATCGCCCTCGACGGGGATGGTGACCGGCTGATCATGGTCGACGCGCAGGGCAATGTGTACGATGGCGATCAGCTTCTCTTCGCCGTGGTGCGCAGCCGCTTGCGCCAAGGACCTGTGGCCGGAGTGGTCGGTACCCTGATGAGCAATCTGGCCCTGGAACATGCCCTGGGCGAGCTCAAGGTGCCCTTCGTTCGTGCAGCGGTCGGCGATCGCTACGTGATGGATCTGCTGCGGCAGAATGGCTGGCTCTATGGTGGGGAGAATTCGGGGCATATCCTGTGTCTCGATCGGCACACCACCGGCGATGGCATTGTCTCTGCCTTGCAGGTGCTTTCCGCCTTGCGCGAGGAAGGTGGCGACCTGCAACAGTTGCTGGGGGGTCTGGAGCTCTACCCGCAGAAATTGATCAATGTCGCGCTGAGCAAGGGTTTTGCTTGGCAAGATCACCCGCTGATCGGCGCCACGCAGAATGCGGTCGAGCGCGAGCTCAATGGCTGCGGGCGTGTGCTGCTGCGCGCTTCCGGCACCGAGCCGCTGTTACGCGTCATGGTCGAGGGTCAGGATGCGCAAGTCGTCACCCGGGCAGCCGAGAAACTCGCCGCAGCGGTGCGCGAAGCGGTCTCGTCGTGAGCCGTCGGGCCACCGGCTCCTTCCGAGGCTAGCTGGAAAGTTCGAGTTCGCCCTGACGAAGGTCTGGCCGGGTCACTGCGCCATGGCGTGGCAACAGCGAGCCGACGCGCACGCCCAGGAGCCGCAACTTGCGGTCGAGCGGCACACGGCGCAGACAGGCACCGGCAACGCGGCGGATCAGCTGCACGTCGGCAGTGGCGCTGGCCAGGGTGTGGTCACGGGTGACGGTCTCGAAGTCGGCAAAGCGCAGCTTGACGCCGATCGTGCGACCCAGGCAATTCTGGCGCTGCAGGTCGGCGGCGACCTGTCGGCAGAGCGCGGTGAAGATGCCGCCCAGCACTTCCCGGTCCTGGCGCGGATGCAGGTCGTGCGCGAAGGTGCTTTCCCGGCTGATCGACTTCGGCGCGGCAGAGGTGATCAGCGGTCGTTGGTCGATACCGTGTGCAGCGTCGGTCAGCCAGCGGCCGTAGCTGCGCCCGAAGTGCTGCTGCAGCAGGATGGTGTCGGCGGCTGCCAGTTGGCCGATGCTGTTGATCCCGAGAGCGGCGAGCCGCTCGCCCGCTTTCGGGCCAATGCCATTGATCTTGCGTACCGGCAGCGGCCAGATGCGTGAGCCGATGTCCGCTGCGCCGAGCACGGTGAGGCCGTCCGGTTTGTCGAGGTCGGAGCAGATCTTGGCCAGCAGCTTGTTGGCGGCAATGCCGATCGAGCACGATAGTCCGGTCGCCTGACGGACGGCGTCCTTGATGCTCTGGGCAAGCGCTCGCGTTTCGCCAGGCAGCTCGCTCAGATCGAGATAGATTTCGTCGATGCCGCGATCCTCGACCTGTGGCGCGAGGCGCGCAACGGCCTCCTTGAACAGCCGGGAATAGTGACGGTAGGCCGTGAAATCGACCGGCAGGAGGGTTGCTTCAGGTGCCAGGCGGGCGGCCTGCATGATTCCCATGCCGGACGAAACGCCCAGCGCGCGCGCTTCGTAGGTTGCGGTGGTGACCACGCCACGACCCGCGTAGTCGCGCAGGCGGGCGTAGCGCCGGCTGCCGTCGGGCCGCGGGACGGGTTGGTGTTCGCTGCGACCGCCAATCACCACCGCCAGCCCGTGCAGGTCCGGATAGCGCAACAACTCGACGGAGGCGTAGAACGCGTCCATGTCGAGATGCGCGATGCGGCGTTCCGCCATGCTTGGCAGCATGGTTTTCAATAGAGCAGGAATTCCCGGCGCAACTCTTCCCACGCCCCTTCATCGACTCGGCTGAGGGCGTCAAGGTCGGCCGGTGTTGCGTCAGCCTCATCGACCCACTCGCGCAGCAGCGGCGAGCCGTTGATCAGGTCGATGGGCAGCCGAGCGTATTCGTACTCATAGGCGAAGTCGCGCCACAGCGGATAGTCTGGCCGCCATTGGCGCAGCACCTTGAAAGCCAGGGCGTGCAGCCGCCACGGGCGGAAAGCGACATGCTGGTAGCTGCCGTCTTCGACATGCACCTGGATGCCGTGGCAGAGCCGTCCCGCGTGCGTGTGGAAGGTCGGCTCGAACCAGCATTCGCGCAACCGGCAGCCGAGCAGCCATGGCCCGGCGAGCCGGTGCATGCCGGCGATCAGCCGGCGGGCATCGATGTCTGGTGCGCCAAAAAGCTCCAGCGGACGGGTGGTGCCGCGACCTTCGGAGAGCGAGGTTCCTTCCAGCATCACGCTGCCGGGATAGCAGCGGGCCATCGACAGGTTGGGGGCGTTCGGGCTGGGGTTGATCCAGCTGCGCTGGCCGATCGGCCAGCCGTAGCCGGGGCCGGCCTCGGGGGACCAGCCGTGCATCTTGATCACCGTGCAGTCGATGTCCAGGTCGAGTTGCCGGACGAACCAGCAAGCCAGTTCGCCCATCGTCAGGCCATGGCGCATCGGCAGCGGGCCGGCACCGACGAAGCTCTCCCAGCCCGGACGCAGCAGCAATCCCTCCACCGGCCGCCCCGCCGGGTTGGGGCGATCAAGCACCCACACCACCTTGTCGTGTGCGGCGGCGGCTTCGAGCACGTAACGCAAGGTGGTGATGAAGGTGTAGATGCGGCAGCCGAGGTCCTGCAGGTCGATCAGCAGCACGTCGAAGCTGTCCATCATCGCCGGTGTCGGGCGTCGCACGGTGCCGTAGAGACTGAAGACCGGGATCCGGTGCACCGGGTCGAGGAACTCGGGCGATTCGACCATATTGTCCTGCTTGTCGCCACGCAGACCGTGCTGTGGGCCGAATGCGGCGGTGATGCGCAGATCGGGCAGCGCGCCCAGCGCATCGAGGGCATGCGTCAGGTCGGCGCAGACCGAAGCGGGGTGAGCGAGCAGGGCAAGCCGGCGGCCGTGCAGCGGCTTGCGCAGTTCCGGATCACTGAGCAGACGGTCGAGACCGAATTCGAGGGCAGGCATCGAGGCTTCCTTCAGACAACTTGGGGCGGCGGGAGCTCGAGGGCAAAGCCGTCGCGCTGGTGAAAGTCGGGCCGCGCGCCGGTATGGCGAAGCGCCCAGTAACTGTGGCTGCCATCGACGATGTCGGCCGCTTCGACGACCGCAGTCAGGCCGACTTGCAGGCGCGCCGTCGCCACATTTGCCGGCAGGACGGTGGCAGGAATCAGCGCCGTCAGTTCGAGTCGGCCGGCAGACAGGCTGGTGGTGATCTGCGGCGGGGTGAGCAGCAGGTATCCCTCGTCACGCTGACGGTAGCTCGAGAACGCGTAAGCCGCCCATTGACCCGAGGGCGAAAAGTTGAATTCGTGATAGGCGGTTTCGCCCATGATGCCTACGAAAGCCTCGAAGCAGCTGTGTTCCCAGAGCCCGTCCACCTGGCCCGGTGGCTGGGCCAGGGGAATCAGCAGGCGGGCCATGTCGCCGCGCAGCCGGTAGGCCAGTTCAAGCACGCCGTTGGTCGACCATGATGCGTACGCTTCGATCGTGCGCACCACGGGCGCCGGCGTTGCCGGATGGCAGAGCAGGGTAAGCGGCAGTTCGGTCGGTAACATGGGTTGCAGCGGCAGATTTGACGGCGGTGCGGAATTCTAACGCCTGTCAGTGCTGTGCCGAGGCACTTTGGCGGGAGTGCTGCCGTTCCTGGCGGGCATCCGGCAGCGTCGGCCAGGCGGCAAGCCGGCGGGGCGCACCGCCGGCGATGCCTGGTGATCGCCTCAGGTCGTGTCCGGCGTCGGCGCGCTGTCGCAGAACATGATGAAGGCCTGGTCGACGATATCGCGCGCCAGTGCACGGACGATGAACACCAGCCGGCTCCGATGGTCTGCATCGGGCCAGTCAGGCAGCGAGCTTGCCGGGTAGCGCATGTGCTGAACGCATTGCACGACACGCGGTCCGGACTCGCCATCGACCGCAACCAGGCCCTTGACGCGCAGGATGCGGTCGCCGCAGGTGGCCAGCAGGACGTCGATCGCCTCGGTGAACTCCGGCCAGGCAAAGGGCTGGGTAAAATGCAGAACGAAGGCATGGACCAGGGCATCGTGCCGGTTGGGGTCGTGCGCCTGACCGTCATGTGCGACGCCCCGTGCCGCCACCACCCGTTCCTCGGCCAGCCAGCGACGAACGTCGGCCGTTTTGCCGGCAGGATCGTAGAGCCCGCAGCCCATCACCTGATCGGCGGTGATGACGCCGTGGCGCAGCTCGATTTGCGGTGCGCCCGGGTTGGTCCGGGTCAGGCGGCGGACCACTACGGCAATTTCCCCGGGTGTTGCCAGGTCACATTTGGTCAGCAGCAGGCGGTCGGCCATGGCAACCTGTCGGACCGCTTCGAAATGGCGAGTCAGCTGGCGATTGGCGTGTGTCACGTCAACCGCGGTGACCACACCGTCAATACGGAAGCGTTCGGCAATGAAGAAATCCCCGAGCAGGGTGTACAGCACGGGCGCCGGGTCGGCCAGTCCGGTGGTTTCGATAAGGACGCGCGAAAAGGCCGGAATCTCGCGCCGCAGCCGGCGCATGAACAGGCCACGCAGACTGTTCGCCAGTTCGCCGCGTACGCTGCAGCACAGGCAGCCGGAATCGAGCACGACCACCTTGTCATCGAGCTTGTCGACCAGATGATGATCGATCGCCACATCGCCGAACTCATTGATCAGTACCGCGGCATCGGCCATCTGCGGTTGCCGCAGCAGATGATTGAGCAAGGTCGTCTTGCCGGCGCCCAGGAAGCCGGTGAGGACAGTCACCGGGATGGCTCGTGCTGGTTCTAGGGCAGGCATGGTGGGGAATCCTGTGCGCCGGGTACGCATTGCAGGTCGGCGGCGTGATCGTCGACCTGCGCCGCGCGGCTGCCCTTCAGCGCTGTTCGCAGGTGCACTCGGCGCAGCGACCACGCAGGTCGAGTTCGAGACGCGACAGCGAGAATCCTTCCGGCAGGTGCGGCGGGCTGGGTGGCACAGCATCGAGACAGAAGACCCGTCCGCAGTTTTCGCAGCGGAAATGCGTATGCGTGGCATGTTCACCGCTGCTGGCGGCCGAAAAGCGGAACATTCTCTGCGCATCGGCGTTGCGGTGCGCGAGGCCGCTTTCGACCAACCAGTCGAGGACGCGATAGAGGGTCACACGATCGAGCGCCAACTCTCCGAGCGCCTTTTCGATCTCGTGATGGGTCAGTGCGGCCGGCGCCGAGCGCAACAGCCACAGGACGCGCACCCGCGCCGGTGTGGCGCGCGCACCGACCCGGCGTATCAGCATGGCCGCAGTGGCGGCCTCGGCAGTCGTCTCGCTGGCCCGGGTGACGGAGGTCATCATGGCCAGCGATTAGAGCATAGCTGATGGACACCCGCAACACAGTTGCAGGTGGTTGGCCGAGGAGAAACAGGTGATCCGGGCTGGGTGGCCGGAGAATTAAGCCGCATGGCCATTCCCGCACCGGAAGGGCGGCTCGCGAGTCGGGCCTATGCCCCTTGCCCGTGGTCTGGCACGAACGGCGGCACGCAGAGCATGGTCTCGGGTGCTGCTGCGCATACAGGGGCTTGTCAGTGGCGCCGGCACAGCGGGTGGCCAAGCATCGAAACTGCGTTGCTGGGGCGAGGCGTAAGGTTTCGCCGGTTGTGCCGACCAATCATCAAGGCATCACCCGGCAGCCCTGCCAGGGGCATTGCCGGAGGCAATTTCGGTCTTCCCTCGACCGACCAGCGTTCGGCAGCGTTCGGCAGCGTTCGGCAGGGTTCGTCGGGCGGCATCGTTGAGTAATTGGTGCCAGGGCGGTGGTCGCCCCACAGGCGCGCCGGGGAACTGTCAAGCGCCTTTCCGGCCGAACGGCAGTGAGCCTGTGCTGGCTGCCGATCGCAGGTTTCTTTTTGGAGAGAGTCATGGATCGTCGTCAAACATTGAAATGGTTGAGCGGAATTTCCGCTTTCATCCTGCCGGTTGCCGCCGCGGGTCCGAGTTGGGCAGCCGATGGCGGCAAGCTGCAGAAATCGAAAGCCGAGTGGGCCACTTTGTTGGCGCTGCCGGCTTATCGGGTCCTCTTCGAAGAGGACACCGAGCGCGCCGGCAGCAGTCCGCTGAACCGGGAGAAGCGCGACGGCACTTTTGTCTGCGCCGCCTGTTTTTTGGCGCTGTTCGACAGTTCGGCGAAGTACGAGAGCGGCACCGGTTGGCCGAGTTTCTGGCAGCATCTGCCCGGAGCGATTGCCACCAAGACCGACTTCAAGCTGATCTATCCGCGCACCGAGTACCACTGCGCGCGTTGTGGTGGACATCAGGGCCACGTGTTCAATGACGGGCCGAAACCGACCGGGAAGCGCTACTGCAACAACGGTGTCGCCTTGATTTTCGTGCCGCGTGCCGAGCCGCTTCCGGAGTTGCGCACATGAGCCGCACCCTTTGCCTCCTTGCCTGGCTGCTTGTCCTGGCGGGATCGGCCACTGCGGCTGATCCGCCGGTCGCAAAGCCGCCCGAAGTACGGACCGCCATCTTTGCTGGCGGTTGCTTCTGGTGTATCGAGGCTGATTTGGAAAAGCTGCCGGGAGTCCTCGGCGCCGAAGCGGGTTATACCGCGGGGCGAACGGTCAACCCGACCTATGCTCAGGTCAGCACCGGAAATACCGGTCATACGGAGGCGGTCCGCGTCAGTTATGACCCGCAGAAGGTCAGCTATGCGCAACTGGTGGATTACTTCTGGCGGCATATTGACCCGACGGTGAGCAACCGGCAGTTCTGCGACATTGGTCCGCAGTATCGCAGCGGCATCTACTGGCAGAACGAAGGCGAACGCAAGATCGCCGAGAGCAGCCGCGATGCCTTGCTGGCGAGCGGCAAGCTGGCGCGCATAGAAACCGAGATTGCTGCCGCCTCAAGCTTCTACCCGGCGGAGGAATACCACCAGGACTATTACAGGAAGAATCCGGTTCGCTATGCTTACTACCGGCTGTCTTGCGGCCGTGACGCGCGGATCAGGCAGATCTGGGGGGATGGTTGATTTGGTGGCGGGCTGGTCTGGCGGCTGCCAGCCCGCTCAGTCGGCCTGACAAAGCAGACCCTTGAGATACTCACCCTCGGCGAAGTTCAATCCGACCGGATGGTCGACCGGTGCGACGAGGCGGCGCAGGATGCGTGCTTCACGCCCGGCGCAGATCGCCGCGTCGGCAACGATTTCCTGGAAGTGCTCGCTGCGGATGCCGCCTGAGCACGAGTAGGTCATCAACAGGCCTCCGGGGCTCAACAGGCGGAAGCCAAGGACGTTGATGTCCCGGTAGGCGCGCGCCGCGCGCTCGGCGTGCGCTGCCGAAGGAGCGAACTTCGGCGGGTCGAGAATCACCAGATCGAAGCGCTGGCCGGCAGTTCTGAGCAGGCGCAGCTCATTGAACACATCGGCCTCGCGCCATTCGGCGCGGCTTGCGGCGAGTTCGGGATTGAGAGCCAGGTTGTCGATCGCCGTTGCCAGGGCGGGTCCCGAGGAGTCGACCGAGAGTACGTGGCTGGCACCGCCGGCGAGCGCCTGCAGCGAGAAGCCGCCGGTGTAGCAGAAGCAGTTCAGTGTCGCACGTCCGGCAGCGAGCATGCGCGTCAGCAGGCGGTTGTCGCGCTGGTCGAGATAGAAACCGGTCTTGTGGCCGGCGACGATATCGACCTTCATCCGCACGCCATTTTCGACGATGGTCAGGGGGGCTTGCGGAGGCTCGCCGAGCAGCCAGCCCGAGACCGGAAGCAATCCTTCGAGGCGGCGAACGTCGGAATCCGAGCGCTCGTAGATGCGCGCACAACCGGTTGCCCGCTGCAGCGCACGAACGATCGCCGGGCGCCACTTTTCGGGGCCGGTAGCGGTCAGTTGCAGGACGATGGTGTCGTCGTAGCGATCGGCAATCAGGCCGGGCAGGCCGTCGGATTCGCCATGCACCAGTCGCAGACCTTGCTCTGCCCGCAGCTCGGGCGTCAGCCGACGACGTTCGACCGCGCACTGAACGCGCCGCTTGAAAAAGGCATCGTCGACGGTTTCGTCAGGGTCGAAGGTCCACACCCGGGCGCGAATTTTCGACTCGGGGCTCCACGCAGCCTTGGCCAGGGGACGTCCGTTGGCAGCGACGACCTCAACGGTATCACCGGGCCGTGCCCGACCGCACAGCCGGTCGACGGCCGCAGCGAAGATCCAGGGGTGGCGACGGGCAAGCGTGCGATCCCTGCCGGGCAGGAGAAGGAGTTGGGCCATGCGGAGAGTCTTTCGCGCCCAGCCGGACGGTCAGAACGCAATGAGGTGGAAGCGGCGCAGTCTACACCACTGCCGCCCCGCATGGCGGAATCGTCGGCGCCCTGCCATCTGTCGCCGGCCTTTTTGAGGCCCATCAACAAACGCGGACGTCGGCGACCCTATAATTTTGCCAGTTCGATCGCCTCCACAGTCACTACAGCTATCACCACCATTCAAAGAACGGATCCAAGATGCAACGCCCGCCCTTGTTACCCCTGCTGCTGCTCCTGCTGGCCGGAACGGCAGTCGCCGACCCCGAAGCCGCGCTGACCGTGATCGGCGATCTCGGGTGGCTCAATGGTCAGGCGCTGGCCTGTGGTCAGATGGCAAGTTCCGGTCAGGCGAAGGCGCTGATGATCCGCCACGCACCCAAGACCCGCCGCTACGGAGAAGCCTTCGAGCAGCAGACGAGTGATGCCTTCCTGGTCCAGGGTCAGGAGCCGGATCGTTGCCCGGCGCCGGATGCTTTTGCAGCTCGCCTGAGCGAGCTGTCGGCCCGGCTGCAGGCCGTGCTCCCGGCGGTTCAGCCGGCCGGGCGGCAGTAGACCGGCCGGCGGGCAGGCTGTCGGTGAAGAGCCTCTGGTACGCGCTGCCTGTCTTGTTGGCTGCGCTGCCGGTGTGGGCGGGTGGGCCGCCGACGGCTGAACCGGGCGCTGCCGATCGGGCTGCAGATTTGTCGGCGCGTTACCTCCTGATGGATGCCAACGGCCGCGCGGTAAGCAACGAAGACTTCCCGGGCCGTTTCCAACTGATCTCTTTTGGCTACACCTTCTGTCCCGACATCTGCCCGACGACGCTGGCCGAGATGTCGGCGGTCATGAGCAGCCTCGACAAGGATGCAGAGCGCTTGCAGCCGCTGTTCATCACGGTAGACCCGGAGCGCGACACGGCCAGCATCCTGCGCACCTACGTGGCCTTCTTCCATCCGCAGATCATTGGCCTGACTGGTTCGCCGGCCCTGGTTCGCCGCGCCGCGGATAATTTCAGGGTGCGCTACGAGAAGGTGTTCGAGCCCGGTGCGCCCGCCGATCAGTACGCGGTAGACCACTCGGCCGGAATGTTTCTGCTCGGGCCGGACGGTCGCCATGTGCGCCGGTTCGCCTATGCGATGCCGCCGGCGGAGATAGCCGAACGTATTCGTGAGATCATGGCCGGCGATCAGCAGCGGCCAGTGCCGTGGCGCCGGGTTCCTGCAGCGGACTGATCAGGCGCCTGCCGCAACCGTCCGGCCATCGTCGGGGTGGCCGCCTCGTGGCGAGAGGCGGTTTGCAGGTGGTGAATCGTCGGATGCCGATCCACATTGCGTTACCGTGAAAGCCCATCGCTGAAGTGACGTGACCATGCCTGCCGACAAGCAGCATTGTTTGAACAGCCGCTGGGCCCGACCCCAGGTGTTCAGCGGCGAATCAGTGTGCGGCGCTGGCCGCTGGTGGGTTGTGGCTG
>NZ_JAEUOL010000111.1 GCF_016789985.1 Accumulibacter sp. | reverse complement strand
GGAAGACCGACCCGAACAGACCCTGCAACAGTCCTTGCAGCGCATCGACCATCATGCACGCTCCACTTTGATCGCACCGAACATGTCGCCCAGCGCTGCCGTCGAACCATGGGCCGCGGCTACCCGAAGACAGTCCGCCGGGACCGTCTCGTCGACCCTGGCAGTGAGACCGGCCTCGCCTTCAGCCTGCCTGACACGCACCGGTGCACCATCGGTCAGGCCGAGGGTCTGCAAGGTCTGCTCGCTCATACGTACCGTCGGCGCAGCGGCATCATGGGTTTTCTGTAGCGCCGGGGCACGACGTGCCAAGGGATCGGCAAAATAGATCGGAACGTCGGCAACGCGCTGCAGCCCGCTGCCGGCAGACAAGGACAGAGGCGCGGCACGCAAGGTGTTGTCCAGACCACCGGCAAAGGTAGCGCCGGGTGGCACAACCTCGTCGCGCACCTGTTCGCTCGAGTCTTGGTCGAAACCTGGCAGTGCCAGCAGGTTGCCGATGACGCGCAACACCTTCCAGGCGGGCCGCGAATCAGCAAACGGCCGGACGACGCCATTGAAGCTCTGGATACGACCCTCGCAGTTTACGTAAGTCCCCGAAGTCTCGGTGAAAGGGGTGATCGGCAACAGCACGTCCGCGTAGTCTGGAGCAGCACCATCAGCGAAGGGGGTCATGACAACGACCAGCGCAGCCGTCTTGAGTGCAACAAGCGCCTGCCGTGGATTGTGACAGTCGAGTTCGGGTTCGACCCCGAGCAGAATGTAGGCCTTGCGCGGCTGGGCAAACATGTCGTAGGCGTTGAGTGCGCTGGGAACAGCCTTGGCCACGTAGCCACCGACACTGTTGGCGCCCTCACCCAGGAAACCGCAACTGGCGCCTGTGAGGCGTGCCAGTTCGTTTGCCAGGGCATGCAGTTGGGCCGCCTGCGGGTTCTGCTCGGCCGCGTTGCCGAGGAAGACTGCCCGCTTTTCGCCCTCAAGCAGGCTGGCAGCAATCGTCTTGCTGCTGGCACACGGTTCGATCGAATCGAGCCCCGCCGGCACCACCTCACCTTTCAGTTGGGCCACCGCCTTGACTACCGCGGCGAGCGCCAACGGCAAATCCGAAGGAGAAACGTTCACCTGGGTGTGCAAACGGATCAATGGATCGTCACCAGACACCGAGAGCAGGCTGACCTTGCTCCACTTCTTGGCAATCTGACGCAGGCGCTGAGCGAACAGCGGATGATCCTTGCGCAGGAAACTGCCAACGACCAGTGCTGCGTCGAGGTCCTTGATTTCGGAAATCCGGAGACCGAGCCACGGTATGCCGCCGAGTCGGCCGTCGGCCGAGAAGTCCCGGCGTCGCCCGCGGAAGTCAACGCTGCCGGAGCCCAGACCGCGGGCCAGCTTCTGCAGAAGGTGGAGTTCTTCCAGCGTCGCCTGCGGCGAGGCCAGAGCAGCCAGCGATTCACCGCCGCTCGTCCTGACGACATCCTTGAGCGCGTGCATGACGTAATCGAGCGCGACGTTCCAGTCGACTTCACGCAGGACACCATCGACGCGCACCATCGGTCGACCGAGACGCCCCGGTGAGTTCAGCGCTTCATACGAAAAGCGCTCCTTGTCGGAGATCCAGCACTCGTTGATCTCCTCATTGTCACGCGGCAACACCCGCATTACGACATTATTCTTGACCTGCACGGCCAGGTTGGCACCGATACTGTCGTGCGGGCTGATCGACTTGCGCCGTGCCATTTCCCAACTGCGAGCAGAGTAACGGAATGGCCTGGAGGTCAGGGCGCCAACCGGGCACAGGTCGATCATGTTGCCGGACAGTTCGGAATCAATCGAACGACCGACGAAGGTCGTAATCTCCGAGTGCATGTTTCGACTCGCCATACCGAGTTCCATGACACCGGCGATTTCCTGGCCGAAGCGAACGCAACGGGTACAGTGGATGCAACGCGTCATCTCCTGCATCGAGATCAGGGGACCGACATCCTTGTGGAAAACGACACGCTTGTCCTCCTGAAAGCGCGAAGCGCTGCCCCCGTAACCGACCGCAAGATCCTGCAGTTGGCATTCGCCCCCCTGATCACAGATCGGACAGTCGAGCGGATGGTTGATCAGGAGGAACTCCATCACCCCCTTCTGGGCCCTGATGGCCAGATCGGAGTGGGTAAACACTTTCATCCCGTTGGTCACCGGCGTGGCGCAGGCAGGCAGCGGTTTCGGTGCCTTCTCCACCTGTACCAGGCACATGCGACAGTTGGCAGCAATCGAGAGCTTCTTGTGATAACAGAAATGCGGGATGTACACACCCAGTTGCTGTGCAGCATCCATGATGGTGCTGCCGTCAGGCACCTGTGCGATCTTGCCGTCGATTTCGATTTCCATCGTCTCGTACCCTAAACCGTTGCCGTAAAGAAGCCACTTCCGGCGCGCTGGACATCAACGGGCACGAGGCACTTCCTGTGTTCGATGTGGTACGCGAACTCGTCGCGATAATGCTTGGTGAAACTCTGTACCGGCATCGAAGCGGCATCGCCAAGCGCGCAGATGGTGCGACCCATGATGTTGGTCGTCACGCTGGAAAGCAGATCGAGATCATCGGCACGTCCCTTGCCGCACTCAATCCGGTGCACCACCTTGTACAACCAGCTGGTGCCTTCCCGGCAAGGCGTGCATTGTCCGCACGATTCCTCGTAGTAGAAGTACGAAAGACGTTCCAGTGCCTTGACCATGCAGGTCGTCTCATCCATCACGATGACCGCTCCCGACCCGAGCATCGATCCCGCCTTGCTGATCGAATCGTAATCCATGGTGCAATCCATCATCGTCGCCCCGGGGACCACCGGTGCCGACGACCCACCTGGAATGCAGCCTTTGAGCTTGCGGCCAGCGCGCATGCCGCCGGCCATCTCGAGCAACGTGGCGAAGGACGTTCCAAGCGGTATCTCGTAGTTGCCGGGCCGGTTCACATGCCCGGAAACCGAGAACAGCTTGGTCCCGCCGTTGTTCGGCTTGCCCGCCTCGAGGTAGTGCTCGCCGCCCAGGTTGATGATGTACGGAATCGAGGCAAAGGTCTCGGTGTTGTTGATCGTCGTCGGCTTGCCGTAGAGGCCGAAAGAGGCAGGGAAAGGCGGCTTGAAGCGCGGCTGCCCCTTTTTCCCTTCGATCGACTCGAGCAGCGCGGTTTCCTCGCCACAGATGTAGGCACCGTAACCATGATGGGCGAATAGCTCGAAGTCAAACCCGGACCCGAGGATGTTCGTTCCCAACAGACCGGCCGACCGCGCCTCATCCAGCGCCTCTTCGAAACGTTGATAGATTTCCCAGACTTCGCCATGGATATAGTTGTAGCCGCGCGCGGCGCCCATCGCATAGGCGGCGATGGCCATTCCTTCGATCACCGAATGCGGGTTGTAGCGCAGGATGTCGCGGTCCTTGAAGGTACCTGGTTCACCTTCGTCGGAGTTGCACACCACATACTTGTCACCGGGGAAGGAGCGCGGCATGAAGCTCCACTTGAGCCCGGTGGGGAAACCGGCCCCGCCGCGACCGCGAAGCACCGATTTCTTGACCTCGTTGATCACGTCACCTTGCGGGATCTGCTCGCCGAGGATGCGCCGCAACGCCGAATATCCGCCGCGTTTGATGTAATCGGCCAGGCGCCAGGCGTTGTCACCATCGAGTCCGACGCTGAGCATCGGGTTGATTGCACCGAGAATCGCCATTACTTGAGCTCCGCCAGCAGTTTGTCGATTTGCTCGGGGTTCATCCAGCTGCACATCCGACGGTTATTGACGATCATCACCGGCGCGTCGCCACAGGCACCCATGCACTCGCTTTCCTTGAGGGTGATCAGGCCGTCCGGAGTCGTTTCGTTGTAGCCGATTCCCAGTTTCTGCTTGAGGTACTCACCGGCATCCACCCCGCCGGTCAGCATGCAGGGCAGGTTGGTACACACCGACAGCTTGTACTTGCCAACCGGTTTCAGATCGTACATGTTGTAGAAGGTCGCCACTTCATAGGCAGCGATCGGCGCCATGCCCAGGTAGCCTGCGACGAACTCGATAGCTTCGCTCGACAGCCAGCCCTGCTCTTCCTGGGCAATGGCAAGCGCCGCCATGACCGCCGACTGTTTCTGATCGGCAGGGTACTTGGCAATTTCGCGATCAATTCTCTTGAGGGATTCTGAAGTGAGCATCAGCGGTCAATCTCGCCAAAAACAACGTCCTGGGAACCAATGATCGTCACCACGTCGGCCAGCATGTGTCCGCAGACCATCTCGTTCATCGCCGACAGATGGACGTAACCCGGTGGGCGGATCTTCAAGCGGTACGGCTTGTTCGCCCCGTCAGAAATCACGTAGATGCCGAACTCGCCCTTGGGGTGCTCCACCGCCGAGTAGACCTCGCCCTCCGGTACGTGTATGCCCTCGGTACACAGCTTGAAGTGGTGGATCAACTCTTCCATGTTGGATTTCATGGCTTCGCGATCGGGCGGGGCGACCTTGTGGTTATCGGACATCACCGGACCAGGGTTCTGCCTTAGCCAGTCGATACATTGCTTGACGATCCGGTTGGACTGCCGCATCTCCTCCATGCGCACCAGATAACGATCGTAGGAGTCGCCGGTGACTCCCACCGGGATATCGAAATCCAACCGGTCATAGACTTCGTAGGGCTGCTTCTTGCGCAGATCCCAGGCGATACCCGAGCCACGCAACATCGGCCCGGTAAAGCCACGCTGCAGGGCGCGCTCCGGTGTGACGATGCCGACATTGACCAACCGCTGCTTCCAGATGCGATTGTCGGTCAGCAGAGTTTCGTACTCATCGAGCAGTTTCGGGAAGCGGTCAGCGAAATCATCCAGGAAATCGAGCAGCGATCCGCTCCGCGCTTCGTTGAACGGCCTGATCTGCGCGGCGCTCTTCCACTTCGACTCCCGATACTGGGACATCCGGTCGGGAAGGTCGCGATAGACGCCGCCCGGCCGATAATATGCGGCGTGCATCCGCGCGCCAGAAACCGCCTCATAGACATCGACCAGATCTTCGCGCTCCCGGAAGGCGTAGAGCACCATGGTCATCGCACCCACGTCGAGACCGTGGCACCCCACCCAGAGCAGGTGATTGAGGATGCGCGTGATCTCGTCGAACATCACGCGGATGTACTGGGCACGGATTGGCACTTCGATCTGCAGCAAGCGCTCGATCGCCATGCAGTAGGCGTGCTCGTTGCACATCATCGACATGTAGTCGAGGCGATCCATGTACGGCACCGACTGAACCCATGTCTTGTTCTCGGCGAGCTTTTCGGTAGCCCGGTGGAGCAGCCCGATGTGCGGATCTGCCCGCATGACCACTTCACCATCAAGTTCGAGCACCATGCGCAGAACACCATGCGCGGCCGGGTGCTGCGGCCCGAAATTCAAGGTGAAGTTGCGCAGTTCAGGCATGGTCGACGTCCCCGTAGGTCGCTTCACGAACGATCCGCGGCGTGACCTCGCGCGGCTCGATGGTCACCGGTTGATAGATCACCCGCTGCTGCTCGGGGTCATAGCGCATCTCGACGTAGCCTGAGATCGGAAAATCCTTGCGGAAGGGATGGCCGATGAAACCGTAATCGGTAAGGATACGGCGCAGGTCCTCATGCCCGGGAAAGACGATGCCGAACAGGTCAAAAGCCTCGCGTTCGAACCAATCGGCGCAGTTCCAGATCGAGGTGACCGAAGGCACGGACGGGAAGTCGTCGTCCGCGGCGAAGCAACGGACGCGCAAACGCCAGTTCCGGGCAACCGACAACAGATGGGTGACCGCCGCGTAACGTGGACCCTGGCGGCCGACGTGAGCATAGGTCGAGTAATCAACGCCGCAGAGGTCGATCAACTCGTCGAAGGACAACTGCGGCTCGTCGCGGAGGGTTTGCATTACGGAAAGGTAATCGGCGGCATCCACCTCGATGGTCACTTCACCGAGCACCACCTTCAGGGACTTCACGCGATCACCGAGATGCTCCTGCAGATTCTGGCTAAGCGCTTCCAGTGTGGCAGACATGGCTTACTCTCGGTTGGTTTTTTCAGCGGGCGATCGTGCTGGTACGGCGAATCTTGTTCTGCAACTGAATCAGGCCGTAGATCAGCGCCTCGGCAGTCGGTGGACAGCCCGGCACATAGATATCTACCGGTACGATGCGGTCACAGCCACGGACAACGGAATACGCGTAGTGGTAGTAGCCGCCACCATTGGCACAGGAGCCCATCGAGACCACCCAGCGCGGCTCCGCCATCTGATCGTAGACCTTGCGCATCGCCGGCGCCATTTTGTTGGTCAGCGTCCCGGCCACCACCATCACATCGGATTGCCGTGGACTCGGCCGGAAAACGATCCCAAAACGGTCCAGGTCATAGCGCGAACACCCGGCGTGAATCATCTCGATGGCGCAGCAAGCCAAGCCGAAGCTCATCGGCCACAACGACCCGGTGCGCACATAGTTGATCAGCTTGTCAGCCGTGGTGGTGACGAAGCCTTCCTGAAGGATGCCTTCAATGCCCATCGCTCACTCCCAATCCAGCGCGCCCCTGACCCAGGCATACACGAAACCGACCACCAGGATGGCGATGAAAACCAGCATTTCGATGAAACCGAACCACCTCACCGCATCGGTCTGGGCAATCTCCTTGAAGATTGTCGCCCACGGCAACAGGAAAGCCACCTCAAGGTCGAACAGGATAAACAGGATGGCGATCAGGTAGTAGCGCACATCGAACTTCATGCGCGCATCCTCGAATGCCTCGAAGCCGCATTCGTAGGGCGAAAGCTTCTCGCCGTCCGGGCGGTGCGGCGCGACGATCAGGCCAGTCAATACGGGCGCAAAACCGAAAGCGACGCCAACCAGGATGAAGACAAATACCGGGAAATAGCTTTCCAGCATGATCCGCCCCACAAGCGCTTCGTTTCAGACTACAGCCACCCGCCGCGAGTGGCTCCTCCTGGTGCCGACGATGAGACTCGAACTCATACGACCGAAGTCACTACCCCCTCAAGATAGCGTGTATACCAATTTCACCACGTCGGCACTACCACGGACAGCGGACGAGTTTACCGAGGGTTGCTGTGCGGCTCGCCACTGCCTTCAAACCAGTTTACTTGGGAATATCTTTCGCCTTAGAGGCTGGATCCGGGGTAGTTGCACCCTTGTCGACAACACCAGTCGGCAGCTCCTGAACCGGCGCGGATTTTACCGCATCCTGCATCACACTGCCAGTCGTTTTTGGTTTGCTTGAAGCCATGAAGGCCAGTGAAAGACTGGTGACAAAGAAGACCGTCGCCAGCACGGCGGTAGCGCGACTGAGGAAGTTGGCGGAACCCGTCGCACCGAACAGACTACCGGATGCTCCGCTACCAAAAGCTGCGCCCATGTCGGCCCCCTTGCCGTGCTGAACCAGAACCAGGCCGATGACGCCGATCGCCGCCAGAATGTGCGCTATGAGAACCAGGAAAAAAAGATAGTCCATATCACCTCAGATTCAACCCGACAGGGCGCTGGTCACGGGTTCGATCACCCTGAAGAAACCTGGGAAGTATAGCCAGTTTGGCGGTCAGCGGTCAATTCTGGGTCTTGCTCTGCTTACCACCCATCACTTTTAATGTAATCTCTGATTATTACGAGGCAACACATTGAGAGACGATGGGAAAGACAGATAAGTTAGCGGACGAGGTACGGTTTGGTCTGGAAGAGGCCCTCCCTGGGATGCGCAAGACGATCC
>NZ_JAEUOL010000101.1 GCF_016789985.1 Accumulibacter sp. | reverse complement strand
ATCAAGGCGTTCGGCGGGGTCCTGCGACGGCAGGACGGGCGGCTTCTCGCGGTTGTTCGACGGCAGAAAACTGATGAAGCGACGAATCATCATCAGGGCTTCGACGTCGTTTTCGAAAGCGAGGTCGGCGACTCCGGACTTGGTGGTATGGGTGATCGCGCCGCCCAGCTCTTCCGAGGTGACATCCTCGTGCGTCACGGTCTTGACCACTTCCGGGCCGGTGACGAACATGTACGAGGAATCCTTGACCATGAAGATGAAGTCGGTCATCGATGGGCTATACACCGCACCACCGGCGCACGGGCCCATGATCAGCGAGATCTGCGGTACGACCCCCGAGGCCAGCACGTTGCGCTGGAAAACGTCGGCGTAACCGGCCAGCGAAGCAACGCCTTCCTGAATACGGGCGCCACCCGAGTCGTTGAGACCGATCACCGGCGCACCAACCTTGATGGCATGATCCATCACCTTGCAGATCTTCTCGGCGTGCGCTTCGGACAGCGAGCCTCCGAAAACCGTGAAGTCCTGCGAGAAGACGAACATCAGCCGACCGTTGATCGTTCCGCAGCCGATCACCACGCCGTCTCCGGGTACCGACTGATCGGCCATGCCGAAGTCGTTGCACCGGTGCTCCTTGAACATGTCCCACTCTTCGAAAGAGCCGCTGTCGAGCAAGAGCTCGATACGCTCGCGGGCAGCCAGTTTGCCCTTGCTGTGTTGGCTGTCGATACGTTTCTGGCCACCACCCAGACAAGCCGCCGCGCGCTTTTCTGCAAGCTGGCGAATGATGTCGTGCATAAGTTCTACTCCCCTAACGGTCGCGTCAATCAGAACTACTCAAACAAGTCGGAGTCTTTGCTGCAATATTTGTTGTGGTCAGTGTTTCAGGTAGGCCAGCAGTCGCGAGGCCGCCGACCCGGGGGTCGTGCGTCCTTCGGCGACGTCGCCCGAAAGGGCCGGCAAGGCCGAACGTACCGTCGCGTGTGATCGAAAATACTGGCGCAGGCCGGAATCGATCAGATTCCACATCCAGTCGACCGCCTGGCGCCGTCGTTTTTCGTCGAACTCACCGCTGGCGGTCATGGTGCTGTGATAACGCTCGATCTCTGCCCAGAATTCGGCGATCCCCCGTTTGGCCAGCGCGCTGATGGTCAACACCGGTGGTCGCCAGTTGGGGCTGGTGCTGCGCAACATGGTCAGCGCCGCGCGCATCTGACCACGGGCAAAGGCCGCCGCACGTTCGTCGATATCTGCCTTGTTGAAGACGATCAGGTCGGCAATCTCGACGATTCCCTTCTTGATTGCCTGCAGGTCGTCGCCGGCATTGGGCAGTTGCAGCAGAACGAAAACGTCGACCATGCCGGCGACCGTGGTTTCGGACTGTCCGACGCCGACCGTCTCGACGATGATGACGTCGAAACCGGCGGCTTCGCAGACCAGCATCGCCTCTCTCGTCTTGTCGGCCACCCCGCCCAGTGAACCGGCGGATGGGCTGGGACGGATGAAGGCTTCGTCGCGTTGGCAGAGCAGTTCCATCCGCGTCTTGTCGCCGAGGATGGATCCCCCGGAGACCGACGACGAGGGGTCGACGGCGAGCACCGCCAGGCGCTTGCCGGCTTCGATGAGATAGAGGCCGAGCGATTCGATGAAAGTCGACTTGCCGGCCCCCGGTGCGCCCGAGATGCCGATCCGGATGGTTCGCCCGGTGTGCGGCAGCAGGGCGGTCAGCACCTGTCGGGCGCGCCGTTGATGGTCGTGGTGGGTCGACTCGACGAGGGTAATGGTTTTGGCCAGTGCCCGTCGGCGACCAGCCAGGACACCATCCACCAGATGCTGGTCGGCAGCCGTGAGACTGCCGGCAGACGCACTGCTCATGTATCCATTTCCTATGCCGCGTGCCAAGTGGTCAGCTAGTTGCCAGTGTCCGCGCCTTGCGGATTTCCGCCAGCACGGTCATTGCCGAGTCCTCGATACGCGTGCCCGGCCCGAAAATCGCTTTCGCTCCGGCCTGGAACAGGAAGTCGTAGTCCTGGGCCGGGATCACCCCGCCGGCAAAGACGATGATGTCGTCGGCGCCTTGCTCCCTGAGTGCCTTGACGAGTGCCGGCAGGAGCGTCTTGTGTCCGGCGGCGAGCGAGGAAACGCCGACTGCGTGCACGTCGTTCTCGATCGCCAGGCGAGCGGCTTCTTCCGGCGTCTGGAAGAGCGGGCCGACGTCGATGTCGAAGCCGAGGTCGGCAAAGGCGGTCGCCACCACCTTGGCGCCCCGGTCATGACCGTCCTGACCGAGTTTGGCGATCATGATGCGCGGCCGGCGGCCTTCTTCTTCGTTGAATCTGGCGATTTCGGCCTTCAGCGTTTCCCAACTGGCCATGCCATCGACGACCGCGCCATAGACCCCGGAAACGGTCTGCTGGGTGGCACGGAAGCGGCCGAAGACCTTTTCCATGGCGTCGGAAACCTCGCCGACCGTGGCGCGCAGGCGCATCGCCCTGACCGTGAAGTCGAGCAGGTTGCCTTCGCCGGTTTCGGCGCAGCGCGTCAGATCGGCCAGCGCGGCATTGACCTGGTCGCCATCGCGGCCGGCGCGAACCGTTTGCAGGCGGGCAACCTGCGACTCGCGGACGGCGTTGTTGTCGATGTCGAGGATGTCGATCGAGTCTTCCTTGGCCAGCTTGTACTTGTTCACCCCGACGATCACATCCTTGCCGGAGTCGATCCGCGCCTGCTTGTCGGCTGCGCAGCCTTCGATCTTCATCTTGGCCCAGCCCGACTCGACGGCGTGTGTCATGCCACCCATCGACTCCACCTCTTCGATGATCTTCCAGGCTTCATCGACCAGGTCCTGCGTCAGCTTCTCCATCATGTACGAGCCGGCCCACGGGTCAATGACATTGGTGATGTGCGTCTCTTCCTGGATGACGAGCTGGGTGTTGCGGGCAATCCGCGACGAGAACTCGGTGGGCAGGGCGATTGCCTCGTCCAGGGCGTTGGTGTGCAGTGACTGGGTGCCGCCGAAGACCGCCGCCATCGCTTCGATGGTGGTACGCACGACGTTGTTGTAGGGGTCCTGTTCGGTCAGCGACCAGCCCGAGGTCTGGCAGTGCGTGCGCAGCATCATCGACTTCGGACTCTTCGGCGAGAATTCCTGCATGATCTTCCACCAGAGCAGACGGGCAGCGCGCAACTTGGCGACTTCGAGGTAGAAGTTCATCCCGATGGCGAAAAAGAAGGACAGGCGGCCGGCAAACTCGTCTACGTCGAGGCCGGAAGCAATCGCTGTTTTCACATATTCGCGTCCGTCGGCCAACGTGAAGGCCAGCTCGAGGGCCTGTGTGGCGCCGGCTTCCTGCATGTGGTAACCGGAGATCGAGATCGAGTTGAACCTCGGCATGTGGTGCGCGGTGTAGCCGATGATGTCGGAGATGATCTTCATCGACGGCTGTGGCGGATAGATGTAGGTATTGCGGACCATGAACTCCTTGAGGATGTCGTTCTGGATCGTCCCCGAGAGCTTCTCCTGTGGTACGCCCTGTTCTTCGGCAGCCACGATGTAACCGGCGAGGATCGGCAGGACGGCGCCATTCATCGTCATCGACACCGAGATCTTCTCGAGTGGGATGCCGTCGAACAGAATCTTCATATCCTCGACCGAATCGATCGCCACGCCGGCCTTGCCGACATCACCGGTGACGCGCGGGTGGTCGGAATCGTAGCCGCGGTGGGTTGCCAGGTCGAAAGCGACCGAGACGCCCTGACCGCCGGCGGCCAGTGCCTTGCGGTAAAAGGCGTTCGATGCTTCGGCGGTAGAGAAGCCGGCGTACTGGCGAATGGTCCATGGACGCACCGCGTACATCGTCGCTTGCGGACCGCGGACGAAGGGCGCGAGGCCCGGCAGCGTGTCGGTGTACCGCAGACCTTCCAGATCCTTCCTGGTGTACAGTGGTTTGACGATGATGCCCTCGGGGGTTACCCAGTTGAGTGCGTCAACGTTGCCGCCGGGCGCAGACTTGGCGGCGGCCTTCTTCCAGGCATCGAGACTCGCAGAATCGGGTAGTACAGGGTCGTTCGCGTTGGACATGACGGAACCTTTCAAGAAATCTGTGGGTTGAGGCGGGTGGCCCGCCTGGCGACGCAGAAGCCGTAGTGTTCAGAGGGGGCGTGCTGCCTTGCGCGGACCATTTTAACTCTTGACACCCCGCCCGGCGAATAATACTGTATCCATAATTATGAAAGCAAGGTCCCTTGACGGTCAGGAACGGCTCACCGAAGACGAGCGATGGCCCCGAGTCGTATAGCCCAGACGGCCCTTTACCAGGAAGTCGCCGAGAGACTGCGGCAGCGCATTTTTGCCCACGAGTTGCCGCCGGGGACACGCATCGACGAGCAGTTGCTGACACTCGAGTACGGCATCAGCCGCACTCCCTTGCGGGAAGCGCTGAAGGTCCTTGCCGCCGAGGGTCTGGTGACTCTGCGGCCGCGTCGCGGCTGTTTCGTGACCGAGATTTCCGAACAGGATCTGGACGAGATCTTCCCGTTGATGGCGATGCTCGAAGCGCGCTGCGCACTGGAAGCGACGAAGAAGGCGCGCCCGGAGCAGATCGCCCGGCTCGAGATGATCCATCGACAGTTGCAGCGCTTTGCCGGCAGCAACCAGATCGAGCGTTTCTTCGAAGCGAATCAGGAGTTCCATTTCCGCATTCAGGAAATGTCCGAAAATCGCTGGTTGCGCCAGGTGATCCAGGATCTGCGCAAGGTGCTCAAGCTGACGCGCCTTTTTTCCTTGAGCATCGATGGTCGCCTGCAGCAGTCTCTGGCCGAGCATGCGGCCATTCTCGAAGCAATCAAGGCTGGTGACGCGGTGCGTGCGCAGGCGATGATGCACGACCACATCCTTTCCGGACGGCAGGCACTGGCCCGGACCCAGAGGCTCGAGGAGGAGTTGGTGTCGTGACCGGCGCCGTGCTCTGTGTTCGCGAGGCAGCGGTGGCGACGGTGATCCTGTCGAATCCGGGAAAACTCAACGCCATCGATTTTGCCATGTGGCAGGAGTTAACGGCTGTAGTGAACGATCTTGCGGCCGACCGCCAGGTGCGTTGTGTCGTCCTGCGCGGTGAGGGTGAGCAGGCCTTCGCGGCCGGTGGCGACATCGAGGAGTTCCGGGTCCGGCGCGACACCCTCGACCATGCGCTGGCCTATCATGCGCAGGTTGGAGCGGCTCTGCAGGCGGTGTCCGCTTGCCCCCAGCCGACGCTGGCGTTGGTGCACGGCGCCTGCATCGGCGGCGGACTGGAACTCGCCGCCCAGTGCGACCTGCGCATCTGTGGCAAGTCGTCGCGTTTCGGCGCACCGATCAACCAGCTCGGTTTCTCGATGTATCCCGTTGAAATGGAAGGCCTGCTGCGTTTGGCCGGGACGGCGACGCTGCTCGAAATCCTGCTCGAAGGCCGCATTCTGGATGCTGCCGAGGCCTTGGCCAAAGGGCTCGTCACGCGCGTTGTCGCCGATGCCGCTGTGGTGGGCGAAGCCTATGCCAGCGCCCGGCGCATCTGCGAGGGCGCGCCGCTGGTGGCGCGCGCGCACAAGCAGTGGGTGCGTCGCCTGCAGAGCGACGTTCCGCTCAGCGGGGAGGAGTTGCGGGCCTCGTTCGCCTTTCTTGAAAGCGAAGACTATCGTGAGGGTCTGGCCGCTTTTCTCGAAAAGCGCAAGCCGAACTTTCGCGGTTGCTGATCGCCGGCCTCAGGCGAAGAGCCCCCACAGCATCTTGGCCGCAAGCACGACCAGGAGGGCCGAGAAGAGCCGTTTCAGGGTGGCGACCGGCAGGCTGTGCGCCAGCCTGGCGCCGAGCGGCGCCATCAGCATGCTGGTTGGCACCAGCCAGACGCAGGCCGGCAGGTAAATGTAGCCGAGACTCCACGGCGGCAGTCCGGGGTGTGCCCAGCCATTGAAAAGGTAGCCGAGCGAGCCTCCTAGAGCAATCGGAAAACCAATCGCCGCCGAGGTGCCGATGGCGTTCTGCACGCGCACATTGCACCAGGTCAGGAAAGGCACGGTCAGCGAGCCGCCACCGATCGAGACGAGCGCCGAAATGGCGCCGATGCCGGCCCCGACCGCGAAAACCCCCGCGCTGCCCGGCAACTCGCGTGCCGCTTTGGGTTTCAGATCAAGGACCATCTGCAAAGCCACCAGGCAGACAAAACCGGTGAAGAAGATGGCCAGCGGTTTGGCTGGCACGCTGGCCGCGAACAGGGTACCGAGCAGCGTGCCGAGGAGAATCCCTGGCGTGATCTGGCCGACCACTTTCCACAGCACTGCACCGTGGCGGTGGTGCGCCAGCAGGCTGGCAAGCGAAGTGAACAGGATCGCCGTCATCGATGTGCCGAGCGCGAGATGCAGCGCTTCGGCGGCGGGAAAGCCGGCTTGTGCTGCGAACATCATGGTCAGCGTCGGCACCATCACCAGTCCGCCGCCTATGCCCAGCGTGCCGGCCGAGAGGCCGGTGAACAGGCCGAGTGCCACATACCCCAACCACCAGCCCAAGGCGGACTCCTGTCAAGAAGCTTGCGAGAAGCTGGCTATGATCTCACCTTTTGGCGCTCGCCATAGTTCTTCTCGACCCATTCGCGGTAGGCGCCGGACTGCACGTCGCGCACCCACTCCTGATTATCGAGATACCACTGAACGGTCTTGCGAATCCCGGTGGCGAAGGTCTCGGCCGGTTTCCAGCCCAGCTCACTTTCGATCTTGCGCGCGTCGATCGCGTAGCGTCGGTCGTGGCCCGGTCGATCGGCGACGTAGGCGACCTGTTCGTGATACGCCTTGCCGTCGGTCCGCGGCCGCAGTTCGTCAAGCAACGTGCAGACGGTATGCACGATTTCCAGATTGGGTTTTTCGTTCCACCCCCCGACGTTATAGGTCTCTCCGGGGTGGCCGGCGGCGAGGACTCGCCGGATTGCCGCACAGTGGTCCTTGACGTACAGCCAGTCGCGAATCTGCTGGCCGTCGCCATAGACTGGCAAAGGTTTGCCGGCGAGCGCATTGACGATCATCAGCGGGATCAGCTTCTCCGGGAAGTGGTAGGGTCCGTAGTTGTTCGAGCAGTTGGTGGTCAGCAGGGGCAGGCCGTAGGTGTGGTGGTAGGCGCGTACCAGATGATCGCTGGCCGCCTTGCTTGCCGAGTAGGGGCTGTTCGGTTCGTAGCGGTGCGCCTCGCTGAAAGCGGGTTCGTCCCGGGCGAGCGAGCCATACACTTCGTCGGTTGACACGTGCACAAAGCGGAAGCTCTTGCGGGTTTCGCCGGGCAGATGACTCCAGTAGTCGCGTACGCTTTCGAGAAGGTGGAAGGTGCCGACGATGTTGGTCTGGATGAAGTCTTTCGGCCCGTGGATCGATCGATCGACGTGTGATTCCGCGGCAAAGTTGATCAACGCACGCGGCTGGTACTGCAACAGGAGGCTGTCGGTCAGTTCGCGGTCGCCGATGTCCCCCTGCACGAAAAGGTGCCGACGGTCGCCAGCGAGCGAGGCGAGGTTTTGCAGGTTGCCGGCGTAGGTGAGCTTGTCGAGGTTTACGATGGGCTCATCGCTCTGCGCGAGCCAGTCAAGCACGAAGTTTGCCCCGATGAAGCCGGCGCCGCCGGTGACCAGAATCATGTCGAGAACCTTTCACTGAGGGTTACGGGTGGAACTGGTGGCCGGCGGCCGGTGTTCGCCCGCCGGCGGTGCCGACGTTCATCTGCCATAGCTGTCTTCGAGGCGAACGATGTCGTCCTCGCCGAGATAGCTGCCGGACTGGACTTCAACCATTTCCAGGTCGATCTTGCCGGGATTCTCCAGGCGATGCACCACGCCGAGCGGGATGTAGGTCGACTGGTTCTCGGAAAGCAGCAGGGACTCGTCGCCGCGCACGACGGCCGCCGTGCCTTTGACCACCACCCAGTGCTCGGCGCGGTGGTGATGCTTCTGCAGACTGAGGCTGGCGCCGGGTTTTACCAGGATGCGTTTGACCTGATAGCGCGGTCCGTGGGCGACACCCTCGTAGCTGCCCCAGGGACGATGGACGATGTGCTTGAACTCGGTCTCGCAGCGTCCGCTGCGTTTCAGTTCGTCGACCAGCGTCTTGACCTCCTGTGCTTTCGACTTGTCGGCGACCAGTACCGCGTCCGGGGTGGCGATGACGACCAGATTGCGAACTCCGACGGTGGTGAGCAGTCTTCCTTCGGAGAAGAGCACGGAATTGCTGGTGTCTACGCTGAGTACGTCACCCCGCCGGGTATTGCCGCGATCGTCAGGTTGTCCGATGGCCGCCAGCGCATCCCAGGCACCGATGTCGTTCCAGCCGGCATCAAGCGGAATCACGACGCCGTGCTCGGTCTTCTCCATAACCGCATAGTCGATCGAGTTTGCCGGGCTGGCTGCAAAAGCTGCTGTTTCGAGACGCAGGAAATCGAGATCGCGCTGCGCACCGGCAAAGGCAGTGGCAATCTGCTGACGCATCTCGGGGGCGAAACGCTCGAGCGCCTCGAGGTAGGTGTCGGCACGGAACAGGAACATGCCGCTGTTCCAGAAGTACTCACCTGAAGCGAGGTAGCACTGCGCGGTTGCCGGATCGGGTTTTTCGACAAAGCGATCGAGACGGTAGCCGCCAGGCAGAGGATCACCGCGCCGGATGTAGCCATAGCCGGTCTCAGCCCGGTCGGGCTGCACGCCGAAGGTCACCAGAGCCCCTTGCTGGGCGTGCGGAATGGCGGCTCTGACGGCGTCCTGGAAGGCCGTCACCTTGGCGATGACGTGGTCCGACGGGAGCACCAGGAGCAGCGGTGGTGCTTCGCCAGTTGCCTGGCCGAGGGCCTGCAGCGCTGCCGCGGCAACCGCCGGCGCGGTGTTGCGGGCCGCCGGTTCGAGCAGAATGTCTGCCTGCAGGCCGATTTCGAGCAGCTGCTCGGCGACCAGAAAACGATGGTGCTCGTTGGCCACGGCAATTGTCCTGCCCAGTCCGGGTAGCCCGTCGAGTCGTCGCTGGGTGTTCTGCAGGAGCGAGAGATCGTCCACCAGACAGAGAAACTGCTTCGGGTAATGGGTGCGCGAAAGCGGCCACAGGCGGGTCCCCGATCCTCCGCAGAGGATGACCGGACGAATCGTGGGGGAGTTCATTTGCAGTGCCTCCAGAGAGGGCCGACTCGTCGCCAACGGGTGCGGGAGGCGGCATTATAGCGTTTCGATGGGTGTGCCGGCCTTGACCGGGCAGGGCCTATAATGCGCACTTTGCGGCTCAGACCCACTTTCCCGCCCCGGCCCAGCGATGCGCATCCTACTGGTAAAGACCTCATCGCTCGGTGACGTAATTCACAACCTGCCGGTGGTCAGCGACGTGCGCCAGAGTTTTCCCGAAGCGAGGATCGACTGGTGTGTCGAGGAGGGTTTTGCCGACATTCCACGTCTGCATCCGGGCGTTGAGGCAGTCATTCCGGTGGCCATCCGGCGCTGGCGGAGAAGCCTCGGCCGGCGCGACACTTGGCGTGAACTGTGCGAATTCCGTCGGCAACTGGCTGCCCGGAGCTATGATTTCGTGCTTGACAGCCAGGGTTTGCTGAAGAGTGCCCTGATCGCCCGCATGGCGCGCGGCAGGCATTGCGGCTACGCGGCTGAAGCTGCACGCGAATCAATCGCTGCCCGCTTCTACGATGCCACCTTCGTCAGTCCGCGCAACGTGCATGCGGTGCAGCGCAACCGCTGGCTGGCCGCGGCGGCATTCGACTACCCGGTCGACCTGCCGCTCGACTACGGTATCGATGCGCCGGTGATCGATACCGCCTGGCTGCGCGGCGGGTACCCGGCTGTTCTGCTGACGGCAACCAGCCGGGACGACAAATTGTGGGACGAAAACCATTGGTGCGCGCTGGGTCGGGCGCTATGGCAGCAGGGGCTGACGCCGGTACTCCCGGCGGGCAATGCGCGCGAGCGTCAGCGCGCCGAGCGTATCGCCGGTGCGGTGGCGGGAGCGGTGGTCGCCCCGCCGTTGAGTTTGCCGCAGGTCGCCGCGCTGCTCGCCCGCGCCCGTCTGGCGGTCGGCGTCGACACGGGGCTGGCGCACCTGGCCGCAGCCTTGCGCGTACCGGTGATCGCCTTGTACATTGCCACGGATCCGGCGCTGACCGGGGTTCATGGTACTGGTTTCGTGCGCAATCTCGGCGGCGCGGGCACTCCGCCGCTGGTCGCGGAGGTGCTTGCGGTAGCCGAGCAGGCATTGCGTTGATGGCTCGTCTGATCTATTCGCTGTGCTTCTATCTGGCCATGCCCCTGGTCTGGCTGCGGCTGCTCTGGCGTGCGCGCCGGCAGCCGGAGTATCTGCAGCAGCTCGGCGAACGCCATGGCTTCTACAGTGTCGCCCCGGTCAGGCCGCTGATCTGGCTGCACGCGGTGTCGGTCGGTGAAACACGTGCCGCCGAACCCCTGATCGACGCGCTGCTGCGCGAACACCCCGGGCATGGCCTGCTATTGACGCACATGACGCCAACCGGTCGGGCGACCGGTCGCGAGTTGCTGGGCCGCCATTCCGGCCGACTGACCCAGGTTTACCTGCCCTACGATCTGCCGGATGCCGGCGCGCGTTTTCTCGATCACTTCCAACCACAGGTCGGGCTGCTGATGGAAACCGAACTGTGGCCGAATCTGATCGACGCGGCGCGGCGGCGGCGGTTGCCCCTGGCGCTGATCAACGCCCGTCTGTCGGAGCGGTCGCTGCGCGGTTATGCCCGGCTGCGCAGTCTGATCACACCGGCGCTGGCCTCCCTCGGTGCGGTTGCCGCACAGACGGCGGCCGATGCCGAGCGCTTGCGGCAGATCGGGGCATGCCAGGTCAGTGTCTGCGGCAATCTGAAGTTCGACGTCACACCACCCGCCGAAAAACTCCAGCAAGGGGCGCTGTGGCGGCAGGTGCTCGGCAGGCGACCGGTGTGGCTGGCGGCCAGCACCCGTGACGGAGAAGAGGTGCTGATTCTTGACGCTTTTGCCAGCATGGCGGTTCCCGAACTGCTGCTGCTTCTGGTGCCGCGCCACCCGCAGCGCTTCGCCGAGGTCGCCGAACTGCTTGCCGCTCGGCGGCTGCCCTTCTGCCGAAGAAGCACAGGGATCTTGCCGGGTGCCGAAGTGTGCGTCTGGCTGGGCGACAGCATGGGCGAGATGCCCGCCTATTATGCGCTGGCCGATCTGGCTTTGATGGGCGGCACGCTGTTGCCGTTCGGTGGGCAGAATCTGATCGAGGCGGCCGCCTGCGGTTGCCCCGTTCTGCTCGGCCCGCACAGTTTCAACTTTGCCCAGGCCAGCAACGACGCGGTCGCCTGTGGTGCTGCTCGTCAGGTTGCCGACGCGCGCGCGGCAGCGGTGCTCGCGGCGGGGTTGCTGAGCACGCCGCAACAGCTATCGGTGATGCGCGCTGCCGCGCGCAGCTTCGGCCTGGCGCATCGAGGTGCGACGGCGCGCACGCTGGCCTTGGTCGAACAGCTTATGGCGCCTCGAGCAGAGCGTTGATGCGCTCGAGGTCGGTTTCGCTGAGCGAGCCGACCGCTGCTTTCAGTTTGAGCTGGTTCTGCAGAGTGTTGTAACGGGCTCTGGCCAGATCCCGACGGGTGACGTACACTTGATTCTCGGCGTTGAGCACGTCGATATTGATTCGTACACCGACCTCGTAACCTAGCCGGTTCGATTCAAGCGAGCTGAGGCTCGACACCAGAGCCGCTTCCAGCGCCTTGACCTCAGCCAGACCATTCACCACGCCAAGGTAAGCCTGGCGGGCATTGAGCGCCGAGTTGCGTTTGACGTTGTCGAGGGATGCGCGTTCGGCATCGCGCTTGGCGAGTGCTTCGCGAGTCCGAGAGTTGACCGCGCCGCCCTGAAAGATCGGGATATTGACCTGCAGCCCAACCTGGCGAGTCGTTGTGTCGATAGCGCCCAGGCCGAACTGTCCAGGGCCGTTGTTGGCGCCGTAGTTGGCGACCACATCGACCGTCGGATAGTGACCAGCACGGTTGATGTCGACGGCCTTGCTGGCTGCCTCGAGTGCCGCTTCCTGAGCCTGAACGACCAAGCTGTCCCGTTCGGCCGCCTCCACCCACGGTTCCATGCTCGCCGGTTGCGGAGCCTCGATGGCCGCTTTCGGTCTCAGCCGATTGAGTTCGCCGGGATCCCTGCCGACCAGCACGCGCAAGGCGTAGCGTTTGACGTCGAGTTCACTCTGCGCCGCGATCTCCTGCGCCGTCGCCAGGTCGAAGCGGGACTGCGACTCGTAGGTATCGGTAATGGTTGCCGTTCCGACTTCGAAGTTCTTTTGGGCCTGTGCCAGTTGCTGAGCGATCGCCGCCTTGTTGGCTTGCACGGCGCGCAGGTTTTCGATCGCCACGAGCACGTCGACATACGCCTGGGCAACACGCAGGATCAGGTCTTGTCCTGCCTGGGCGAAGCTGGCCTCGGTCTGCATCACCAAGAGCTTCGATTGATCATACTGGACCAGATTCTGCCAGCGGAACAGCGGCTGCGTCAGATTGACGTTGTAGGCATTGCTGTTGTACTGGTTTCTGTAGTGCGCGGAGAGCGAGCCAGTCCGGACGTCGAAACTGGTGTCGTTTCCGAAGGTGTTCCCGGTTGCGCCGATCGTCGGCAGCAGCCCGGCGAGGGCTTGCGGTTGCTTCTCGCGGCCGGCTTCGGCGTTGGCGCGTGCGGTGGCGTATTGTGCGTCATAGGCCAGTGCATCACGATAGATCTGTACCAGGTCGACGGCAAAGGCCGGAAGTGCAGCAGGGAGAATAACGGTCAGCAGGACGCAGGACTTCAAGGTTCTACGGTTCAGGGGCATGCAGCGGGCTCACTTTCAGTACTTGTGCATGGCCGGATCAACCTCCCGCGCCCAGGCATCGACTCCACCGGTGAGGTTATGGAGCGAGCCGAAGCCCTGCCGTTCGAGGAAAGTGGCGACTTGTCTGCTGCGTACGCCATGGTGGCAGATCAGGACGATCTCGGCCTGGGCATCGAGTTCGGCCAGTCGGCTCGGGATGAATGGCATGGGAACCGAGAGGGAGCCAGGCAGGTGGCAGAGCTCGTACTCCCAAGGTTCGCGCACGTCAAGCAAGAGTGGCCGAAGACGCGGCTCGCCGGCAACAGGAGTGGTCGCCAGCCACTCTGCCAGCTCTGTTGCCGAGAGGTGCCGCATGTTCGGGTGTCAGAAGACGAAGCCGGGACGCTTGCTGGTGGTCAGCGGTGCGACCACGGTTTCAAATACATCGATCGTATTGAAAGCCTGATCATCGGTGCGGACGATCAACCTTGCCTTCATCACTGGTGGTTCGCCGATGAAGGCCATTAGTCGGCCACCGATCTTCAGTTGTTGCAGAAAGGCTGCGGGCAGCTCGGGCAGTGATCCCGAGATGACAATGACGTCGTATGGGGCGGCGCCGGACCAGCCCTGCGAGGCGTTGCCCGTTTCCACGCCGACATTGGCGACACCGGTTGCCGCCAATCGCTGGCGGGCGTTCTCGGCCAGTACTGGGTCGATTTCGACGCTATGTACATATTCGGCTTGCGAAGCGAGGAGCGCTGCCATATATCCGCTGCCGGTGCCCACTTCGAGCACGATGTCGGTGTTCTTGATGGCCACTTCCTGCAGGATGCGCGCTTCGATCTTCGGTTGCAGCATTCGCTGCCCATTGCCGATCGGCAATTCAAGATCGGCAAAGGCCAGGGCCTCGAGTCCTTCCGGAACGAAGTCCTCACGCCGCACCGCTGCGAGCATTGCCAGCACCGCGGGATCCAGGACCTCCCAAGTGCGAATCTGTTGCTCTATCATGTTGAAACGAGCCCGTTCCATATCCATCTTTACTGCAGTCATGGCATTCCCCGTCGCAAGCGTATCGTCAGCACCATCAATTCTTCCGTTTCGGGCAAGATTATACCTCGTATCACTCGGCTCTCGCCGCGATCTGGTTCACTCGGGCACGCCATTGCCGACTACGCAGGCTGACTGTTGGCCGCGCGGCACATTCGCCGCGCGCCGGCCGAGAAGCTTTCTTCGAGTCGGAGCTTGGCACGGTGAACGCAAAAGCGGCGCCGGAGGCGCCGCTTTTGCACATGTTTCCCGAGCTTGTCTGGTCTTAGGCGGGAAGACCTTTGATCTGGGCGGCCAAACGGCTCTTGTGGCGCGCAGCCTTGTTCTTGTGAATGATCTTCTTGTCGGCGATGCGGTCGATCACCGACACCGATTCCTGGTAAATACTCTGGGCGGCAGTCTTGTCGCCGGCAACGATCGCCTTTTGCACACGCTTGACCGCCGTGCGCAGGCTGGAGCGGAGGCTGGCATTGTGGGCGCGCTGTTTGACGGCTTGGCGGGCACGCTTTCGCGCTTGTGCGCTATTGGCCATGGATGATATCCCTATGAAAAGCTGATGAGCAGGTCGAAAGGCGCGCAGTCTACAGAATACCGTCGCGGGACGCAAGCAGCAGATTGATCAATTGTCAAGCAGAGGCATCGGTCGGGCTTACCACCCATCACTTTTAATGTAATCTCTGATTATTACGAGGCAACACATTGAGAGACGATGGGAAAGACAGATAAGTTAGCGGACGAGGTACGGTTTGGTCTGGAAGAGGCCCTCCCTGGGATGCGCAAGACGATC
>NZ_JAEUOL010000095.1 GCF_016789985.1 Accumulibacter sp. | reverse complement strand
AAGGCGCCATCAACCGCTCTGACCAGCGCCTTTCGCTCAAACTCCATCTCACCCATCGGGTGACCCTCCCTCTTGGCCCCAAACCCTCATCAATGCTCAGTTTGCACCAATGCTGGGAGGTTCAACTGAGGAAAATAGGATAATGCAGGCTGGGCAGCAGGGCGGCCAGCAGGACGATCAGGCAGGCGAGAGCGGGGCGACTCACCTGGTCTCCAGCGAAGGGTGGTCGAAGAATTTCCTGATTGAACGCGATCCGCCGGTGCGGGCGGCGGCCGATGTTCGCCGCCGGCTTGCCGTCAGGCGGTATGTCGAGCGCAGGGCTGGTCGGCGGTCGTCACGAGTTGCGCCAGCGCCCGTTCAATGTCGCCGGCACCGGATGGGCGAACGAGCCGCAACACTTCCTTCCCCTGGCGAAGGAAGATCAACGTCGGCCAGAGTTTGACCGCGAACGAACGGCCGAGCCGGCGACCGCGGCCATCTTCGACCCGAATATGATGCACACCCGGATGGGTGCGCAATGCCGTTTCGAGCAGTTTTTCGGCAGCCACGCAGTGACCGCACCAAGGCGCGCCGAACTCGAGCAGCAAGGCGCCCTCGCAAGCGTCGATCTCGGCGCGCGATGGTTCGTTTGCGGCATAAGCCTTGTCAAGACCCATGTTCTCTCCGTGATGGGTGGACTCCCTTTGCGGCAGGAAAGGGCTCGTTGGCAAGGATAGCGCATTGCAGGGATGCCTGCTCTGCTTTGCCGAGGCCAGTTGGCGATTCGGCCGGCCCGGATAGAAGCAAGCATCCAAGTCCCGTCAGCCGTTGCCTGTCGGGAAGGCAGAAGGGGCAACGTGTCCTCGCCGAGCGGTTGCGACCGCCGATCGGTAGCCCGGGAATGGGACTTGATTCCTGCCGGGCAGGTACTATCTTGAAGCTACGGCTGCGGAACGTCGGGTGGCTGACCGAAGTCGCTACGACGTTGTCCGCTGGTGTGCCTGAATCGCCTCGGAGTTTCACCGCGAGGTCGATAGCGGATCGTCGTGCGCGTCGAACGAGCGGGGGAGTGATGGGGCAATATTGAGCAAGGAGATTGCCATGACAGAGCATGAAGAGAAGTCGGAAGCGAAAGAACAACCCGGCGGCAAGGCTGTCGCGAGGCAGAGCGGGGTCGTTTCGCCATTCAGAGGCATGGAGGAACGTTTCGAAAGGATGGAGCGTTTCATGGATCGCATGGCGGACGGTCTGCTTTCCCGACGCTGGATGAGACCGTTCGAGCGCGAATGGCCGGCCTGGTTTGAGGGGGGCGATTTGCGCGCACCGGCGGTCGACCTGATCGACCGGGAGAATGAAATTCTGCTGCGTGCCGAGTTGCCGGGGGTCAGGAAGGAGGATATTTCCATCTCGGTGACCGCTGATTCGATTACCATCGGGGCGCAGAGCAGGCAGGAGCAGGCAGACGAAAAGGGCGATTACCGGCGGCGCGAAATCAGTTCCAGCGCCTTTTCGCGTTCGATGAGCCTGCCGGCCGAGGTCGATTCTGATGCGGCAAAAGCGGCGTTCAAGGACGGGGTTCTGGAAGTCACCCTGCCCAAGAAGACTGCCGCCAAGGGCAAGATGGTTCCGATCGAGTAGGGTGAGTAGGTCGTTTCGGGCCGTGCCGGCTGCGCGGTCAATGCGCGAAATGGGAGCAAAACAACGCCGAGTTGATGGGAAGAGAGATGCTACCTGGACTGATTTTTGTCGCGTTACTGCTGAGCACCGGCCGCTTGGCCGGCGCCACCGAGGCGATCCCTGTAGCCACGCGTGGAGAGCTGTTGTACTCGACGCATTGCATCGCGTGCCACAATCGCGAGGTTCATTGGCGTGACCGGCGGCTGGTGACCGACGGGAAGAGCCTGCGGTCGGAGGTGCGCCGCTGGCAGCAAATGGCGAATCTGGGATGGAGTGAGGACGAAATCGAGGACGTTGCACGCTATCTGCGGGGTGCCGAGTATCGGCAAGTGGTCTGGGAGTGAGGGCGACTGCCGATCCGTTGCAATCTCCGGGTGTGCCTGCCGGCTCCCGGGCGCATGCCGGGGGAGCGGGATGACGATGCACGCAAGGTTTGTTATTGCGCTGTGACTTGCTAGACTGAGGATCGCAATTCCCGATAAATCATCAGCTCTCAGGAGGCAGCCATGAACAAGCGCGCACTTTGCATCGGCGTCAACAACTATCCCGGTACCCATATGGATCTGAGCGGCTGTGTGAACGACGCCAACGACTGGGCGGCGGAGTTGGATACGCGCGGCTTCGCGGTCAACAAGCTGATCGACACGCAGGCGACCAAGACGGCAATGGTCAGCGGCATCCAGTCGCTGATCGGTTCGGCGACCAGCGGCGATGTGGTGGTGATCACCTTTTCCGGACACGGGACCTATGTGCCGGACAGCAACGGCGATGAGGTCGACGGTCTCGACGAAGCGCTTTGCCCGTACGATCTGCAGACCGGTGGTGGGGCATTGATCGACGACGAGATCAACACTCTGTTCAGCGCGCGCAAAGCCGGCGTGCGGCTGGTGCTCATTTCCGACAGTTGTCACTCGGGGACGGTGACGCGCGCGGCCGCCGCCGATCCGGACGCGGAGGACGCGCCGCGTCCGCGTTTCATGCCGATGGGCAACTGGCTGCCGGCCGATCAGTTGCCGCGCGGCTTCAGCGGTCAGCCGCTGACCACGATGCAGGTCACTTCCGGCCTGTCGCCGTTTGCCGGCGCGTTGTCACGCATGGCGGGCGACCTGCTCTTGGCGGGATGCAAGGAAGGCCCGAACAACTTCAGTTACGACGCCAAAATCGGTGGCCGTCCCTGTGGCGCTTTCACCTATTACGCGCTCAAGGTGCTGCGGACGCTGCCCGCTGGCGCGACCTATGCTGACTGGCATGCTAGGCTCACCCCGGCCTGCCTGCCGTCGGCATCGTATCCGCAGACTCCACAGATCTTCGGCAACGCGGATGCCCGCAAACGCAAGATCTTCACCTGATCAGGGCCGCAGCAAGAGCGCAGTGCTGCCGCCATTCCGGGGGAGGCGGTAGCGACCTGCTTGCCCACTTGATCAGACCGGCTGGCGAGTGCAGCATGAGCAGCCAGTGACGAGGAGACCACGATGCCGAAAACGACGATTCTTCATCTGACCGCCAACCAGAAAGTCCAGGCAGTCCTGCCCGCACTATTGCAACCCGCGTGGCGGGCGGCCGGTGAGGACGAGGATCCGTTCCTGCCGGCTGCCTACCTGCAGACCAGGGCCTGCTTCGAGGTCGGTGCAGCCGTTCGTGGCGCAGCAGCAGTGGTGCAGCAGTATGCCGCGCAGGCCGACGAGGTGTTGGTCATCGAGTTGGCGGACGGTGGTGTGCTGATCACCAGCGCCAGCCGACTGAAGTCATCACTCGAACGCAGTCGGCCGGCGCTGATCGGTAGCCAGGGCGAGATCCTGTTCGACCAGTTGTGCAGTGCCGGTGCCACGTCGCGTGGCGTCATTGGTGAGGCGGTCGGCGGCCTGATCAGCCGGGTGTTTGCCCTGGCCGTGGGTGTGAGCAGCGATCCGATCATCGAGGCAGCCAGGAAGAAACTCGGCGAGTGGACGCAAGGCAAGCTCGCCGAGGTGGCTGATCTGGGCGTTTCCTGGCTGGGCAGCAAGGCCCTGATGTGGGCGATCGAGCAGCGTCTCGATCGTCAGCCCGGCATCTACTGCTGGCAGGGCAGAGCGGGCCTGGTGACCTCGGGGGTGTCTGACGACGACGCCAGGCAGAGGGCGCGGCACCAGTTGGCTGCTGCCGCTACCGGACAGTTGCCGGTGCTGGTCTTCGTGCATGGGACAGGATCGAGCACGCTCGGCAGCTTCGGTGATCTGCAGCTCGACGAGCACGATGCGTGGAGCGCACTCGAGCGGCATTTCACCGGCGGCATCTACGCATTCGAGCACCGTACGCTGTCCGAGAGCCCGATCGAGAATGCCCGGCAGTTGCTTGCCGACCTGCCGGCCGGCCTGCGGCTCAGCCTGGTCTCGCATTCGCGCGGCGGCCTGGTTGCCGACCTTCTGTGCCTCGACAACTTCGATCCTCTGATCGAGCGGTATCGGTCGGATCTGCCGGAGCCGGACGATGCCGAAGCCGGGGCGACCAGAGTGATTGTCGAACAGCTCAAGCCGGCACATGCCGAACAGCGGCTGCAGTTGCAGCAATTGGCCGGCGAACTGAGAGCCAGGCAGTTGGTGGTGCAGCGCTACGTACGGGTGGCGAGCCCGGCACAGGGAACGCGGCTGGCGAGCGGAAATCTCGATCTGTTTCTTTCCGGACTGCTCACGCTGATCGGACAGGTGCCGTTCTTTTTCGGCAACCCCGTTTATTCGGCTTTCAAACGGGTGGTGCTGGAGATCGCACACCGGCGCACCGATGCCCACCTGGTCCCGGGTATCGAGGCGATGCTGCCCGAGTCGCCGCTGGCTCGCCTGCTGCGCGATTCGCCGGTGCGCCCCGGGATCGAGATGGCGGTCATCGCCGGTGACATCGAAGGCGG
>NZ_JAEUOL010000074.1 GCF_016789985.1 Accumulibacter sp. | reverse complement strand
GATGATGCCGAAGATGTCGATCCACGCCTGGCCGCGTCGTGACAGACGGCCGGCGATCAGGTCGATGCGCACATGCTCGTTGCGCATCAGGGTGTAGCCGGCGCCGAGGAGGAAGATCGCCGAGAACAGGTACCACTGGATTTCGAGGAAGGCATTGGAACTGTAGTTGATCGTATACCGCATCACCGCGTTGGCGGCGGCGATCAGCGTGACGACCAGAACCAGCCAGATCAGGGTCTTGCCGACGCGCTCGGTGAGCGCATCGATCAGACCCGACAGCTTGAGTAATCCATTCATGGGATATCCCTCCATAGACGACTGAAAATGCCGCTCCTCCTGTCCACCGCTCGCTTGCGCCTTGCCTCATCACGGGCAATTCCGCGGTGTTTTCCGTACGTGCCACCAGCCGGAATCCGGTCGCCACCTACAGAAGCTCCGATTATGGCACAGCTTCGGGTGCTGCGCGGGCTTCATCGGGATCCGCCAGATTCCCTACCGGGGGCGGGAAATCAATTACGAATCAGCAGCATGCAAGGCATGGCCGCATGCCGTAGGCAATTCGCCCGAGCGGCGCAGAGGCGCGCAGGAAAGAACCGGGCAGCGGGCGGCCCGCTTGCGGCGAGCCGCCCTGGCGTTTCCCCCGCGCCGCACGCCTCAGCGCCGGGCCATGCGCTGGTTCAGAAGTAGCGCCACCAGAGATAGACCTGGCTGATCGCGACATGAGTCAGCATCAGCGGAAAAGCGATCTTCGTGTAGGTGGCGAAACTGAACGGAATTCCGTTGCGCTCGGCGATGCCGGCCACCGTCAGGTTGGCGCTGGCGCCGATCAGCGTGCCGTTGCCGCCGAGACAGGCGCCCAGCGACAGGCACCACCAGAGCGGCAACAGCGCATCGCCACCGCCGAAGGCGGGGCCCATCGACTTGATCAGGGGAATCATCGTCGCCACGAAGGGAATGTTGTCTACGATCGCCGACAACACCGCCGACGCCCACAGGATGCTCACGCCGGTAGCGGTGAAATCGCCACCGGTGGCGGCCAGCAGTTGGTCGGCGAGGAGGCGCAGCAGGCCGGCGTGTTCGACCCCGGCGATGATGATGAACAGCCCGACGAAGAAGAGAATGGTTACCCACTCGATCTCGTTGTACACCTTGACGACGCTCTCCGACTGCTGCTCGGCGGGCTTGCCGAGGTTGTCGAGCAGCAGCAGCAGCGCGGCGCCGGCCATGCCGATGGTGCCCGACTCGAGACCGAGCGTGCGTGCCATGACGAAAGCCAGCATGACCAGAGCCAGGACCAGCGAGGCCAGGCGCAGCAGGCGCCGGTCGGTGATCGCCTGCACTGCGTCGAAGGCCATGACGCGGGCGCGCAGTTCCGGCGACGACTGCATGCACCGGCCCCAGATGAGATGGATCGAGAGGACGTGCACGATCAGGATGACGACGATCACCGGCGCCAGGTTGATGGCAAAGTCGTTGAACGAGAGTCCGACCTGTCCGCCGATCAGGATGTTCGGCGGGTCACCGATCAGGGTCGCCGTGCCACCGATGTTCGAGGCAAGGACTTGCGAAAACAGAAAGGGATACGGATTGACCTTCAGTGCCTCGGTGATGATCAGGGTCACCGGAACCACCAGCAGCACGGTGGTGACGTTGTCCAGCAACGCCGAGACGAGGGCAGTGACGATGGCCAGCATCGCCAGGATGCCGGCCGGGTTGGCCTTGACCAGTTTCGCCGACCAGATGGCCAGGAACTCGAAAATGCCGCACTTGCGGGTGATCGAAACGATGATCATCATCCCGACGAGCAGGGCGATGGTGTTGAAGTCCACCCCGCCGACCGCCTGTTCCTGGGTCAGCAGGCCGAACATGACCATCAGCATCGCCCCGAGCAGGGCGATGATCGAGCGGTTCAGCTTTTCGCTGATGATCACGCCGTAGGTGACGATCATCAGCACGGTCGATAGCCACAGGGGATCGAGACCGAAAAGGACGCTGGAGGTCGCCGCGTGCATTATCTGACCCTCCCTATTCTGGCCAGAACATCCCAGACGGAAACGACCCCGATCAGTTTTCCGTTCTCTACGACGGGCATGATGTTGCGCTGCCGATGCAGGAAGAGCATGGCGTGCATCAGGGTGGCCTCGGGCGACAGCACCGGCACCTCCGGGTCAAGGTGGCGGCTGACCGGATCGTTGGCGACTCCGTCCAGCCGTTCCTGCAGGTCGGCCAGGCTATCCTGGATGAAGCCGCCCTGCACGCGGCTCAAGGGATGTTGCGTGCTCTCCTGCCAGAGCACCCGCGGCATGGCGAGTGCGATCAGCCGGCTGCGCGGCAGCATGCCGACATAGCGGCCGTCGCGTTCGGCGATCGGCAGGGCGGGTACCCGCTGCGCGACCATGGTGCGCAGGGCAAAGAGCATGGTGTCGGTCGGCTGCAGCACGGCTGGCGGCTCCGACATGATCGAGCGGCAAAGGCTTTCGGGCTGATGTTTCACGGAACCTCCGGGGATGGGGCACACAAAAACCCCTTGCCCGTGCGTGGCGCAGGCAATAGGGGGACAGCGCCAGTATGCCGACGCCGGACAGAGGGTGTCAATCGAATGCCGGCGGCTCCCGGCGGAACGCCCGGCGCCGGGCAGCGTTCCGCCACGGACGCCCCGGCCGGGTTATGGCCGGGCGGGCCTTATCCGATAGCAGGCGGCATAGAGCGCCGGCAGGAAGAGCAGCGTGAGCAGCGTGGCAACGATCAGCCCGCCCATGATCGCCACCGCCATCGGCCCCCAGAAGACGCTGCGGGTGAGCGGGATCATCGCCAGGATGGCCGCCGCAGCGGTCAGCATGATCGGCCGGAAACGCCGGACGGTCGAGCCGACCACCGCCTCCCAGGGCGGTTTTCCTCCCTTCTCGTCCTGCTCGATCTGGTCGACGAGAATCACCGAGTTGCGCATGATCATGCCGGACAGGGCAATGACACCGAGGTTGGCGACGAAGCCGAAGGGTACCTTGAAGACGATCAGGGCAAGAGCGACGCCGATCAGGCCGAGCGGGGCGGTCAGCAGCACCAGCAGCATGCGGCCGACGTTCTGCAACTGGATCATCAGCAGGGTGATCACGCTGACCAGCATCAGCGGCATCACCGCCTTGATCGAGTTCTCGCCCTTGGCCGACTCCTCGGTCGCGCCGCCGGCTTCGATGCGGAAACCCGGCGGCAATCGGGCCCGCACGGGGTCGAGCAGGGGGTCGATCTGCGCCGTGGCGGCGGGTGCCTGAATGCCGTCGCGAATGTCGGCGCGCACGGTCACCGTCGGCAGGCGGTTGCGCCGCGCGATGACCGGCTCCTCGAGTTCATGGGTGATTTTCGCCAGTTGCGCCAGCGGTACGTAGCGCCCGCTGGCGGTATGAATGTTCATGTCGGCCAGGGCCGAAATCCTGGCGCGCTCATTGCCGGCGGCGCGCGCCACGACGTCGATCAACTGGTCACCTTCGCGCATCTGGGTCAGCGCAATGCCGGTCAGCATCGAATTGAGGAAGGCGGAGAGTTCCTGCGAGCTGATGCCCAGCGCCCGCGCACGATCCTGGTCGATGTCGATGCGGATCGCCTTGCCGAGTTCGTTCCAGTCGAAGTTGACCTCCTTCAGATGCGGATTGGCGCGCATCACGGCTGCCACTTCGGCCGCCACCCGGCGCAATTCGACGAGGTCCTCGCCCGAGACGCGGAAGAGGACCGGAAAACCGACCGGCGGGCCGTTCTCCAGACGCAGAACGCGCGTGCGCAGGCTGCTCCACTCGCCGTCCTCGTCGGCAAACCTCTGTTCGAGGCGGCGCTTGAGATCTTCGCGCGCAGCGATGTCGTGCGTCGTGATGACAAACTGCGCGAAACCGTCGTTGAACAACTGCTGGTCGAGCGGCAGGTAGAAGCGCGGGCTGCCGTTGCCCAGATAGTTCGCGTAGTACTTGACCGAGCGCTTCATTTCGGGTTCGGCGAGCAGGGTTTCGACCTTTCTCGCCTGTGCTGCGGTGGCCAGCAGCGAAGAGCCGTTCGGCAGCCATAGATCGACCAGCAACTCGGGGCGACTGGCCGCCGGGAAGAACTGCTTCTGCACCCCGAAAACCAGTCCCGCCAGTGCGGCGGCAAAGGCGATGAGCGTCGCTGCAATGACCAGCCAGCGATGGTGCAACGCCCATTCGACGCTTGCCCGGACACGGCGGTAGAAGCGGGTGTTGTAGGGGTCTTCTCCATGCTGCTGCGCCTTGCGCTGCAGCTTCTCGGCATCGAGCACCAGGTAACCGAGGTAAGGGGTAAACACCACGGCGACCAACCACGACACCAGCAGCGCGATGCTCACCACCGCGAAGATCGAAAAGGTGTACTCACCGGCACCCGATTTGGCCAGTCCCACCGGCATGAAACCGACCGCGGTGATCAAGGTGCCGGTGAGCATCGGAAAGGCCGTCGAGGTGTAGGCGAAGGTGGCCGCCCGGAAGCGATCCCAGCCCTGTTCCATCTTGGCCACCATCATCTCGACGGCGATGATCGCGTCGTCCACCAGGAGTCCGAGGGCGATCACCAGGGCGCCGAGCGAGATTCGTTGCAGGTCGACGCCGAAGGCGTACATCAGGAGGAAGGTGATTGCCAGCACCAGCGGAATCGACAGGGCGACGACGGCGCCGGTACGCAGACCGAGGCTGATGAACGAGACGGCAAGCACGATCACCACCGCCTCGCCGAGCGACGACATGAACAGGTTCATCGACTGGCGGACGATCTGCGGCTGGTCGGCGACGACGTGCAGGTCGATGCCCAGCGGCAACTGCTGCTGCAGGCGATCCATCGTGGCGCGCAGCCGGTCGCCGAGCTGGATCACGTCACCGCCCTTGTTCATCGCGATGCCGATGCCGATCGCGTCCTGCCCCTGGACGCGCATGCGCGGCGTCGGCGGGTCGGCGAAACCGCGCTCGACGCGGGCGATGTCCCCCAGCCGGAACAGGCGTCCGTCCGCCTGGATGCCGATCTCGCGGATGTTGTCGACCGACTCGAAATCGCCCGAGACGCGGATGCGTACGCGGTCGGAAGGGGTTTCGTAGAAACCGGCCGGAGTCATCGCGTTCTGTTTCTGCAGGGCATCGAAGATGGCCAGCGGATTGAGGCCCAGGGTCGCCAGCTTGGCATGCGACACCTCGATGAACACCTTCTCGTCCTGCACACCGAACAGTTCGATCTTCTTGACATCCGGTAGCTGGCGCAGCTCGCGGCCGATGCGGTCGGCCTCGCGGCGCAGCGCGGCAAGGTCGAAACCATCCCCGGTCAGCGCATAGATGGTGATGAAGGTGTCGCCGTATTCGTCGTTGATGAACGGGCCGAGCACCCCCTGCGGCAGCGTGTGCCGCAGGTCGCCGACTTTCTTGCGCACCTGGTACCAGGCTTCCGGCACCTCCTTCTTCGGCGTGTAGTCCTTGAGGAGAACGGTGATCAAGGACTCGCCCGGCCGGGTCTGCGAGCGCAGCACGTCTACCCAGGGCACCTCCTGCAGCCGTTTCTCGATGCGTTCGGTGACCTGCAACTGCACCTCCTGTGCCGTGGCTCCCGGCCACAGCGTGCGCACGACCATGGCCTTGAAGGTGAAGTCCGGGTCCTCGGCGCGCCCCAGTCTGAAATACGACAGGACGCCGGAGAGCATCAGAACAATGATCAGATAGGCGACCAGCGACCGGTGGCGCAGCGCCCACTCGGACAGGTTGGGCGGCGTCATTGCGCCGCCGCGTCGGCGCGCGCCTGGTTCGCCGGCGGCTCGCTCGGGCGCCGGGTCTGCTCGATGACCCGCACCCGCTCACCGCTGGTCAGCTTGTGAACACCGGCGACGACGATCCTCTCGCCGGCCGCGGCACCACTTTCGAGTACCGCGCTGTCCTCGCGGTAACCGGCCACCACCACCGGTCGCAGGCTGACCATCTGTTCCGGACTCACGATCCACAGCGCCGGTCGGCCGTCGTGCTGGAAAATCGCGGTCAGCGGAACGGTCAGGCGGGTATTGTCATTACGCCGCAGGAAACGCAGCTTGGCGGTCATGCCGAGCAACACCCGCGCATCGGCACCGTCGATCGCCACCCGTGCCGCATAGGTACGGGTGATCGGGTCGGCCACCGGCGACACCTCGCGCAGCGTGCCCGGGTAGCGCGCCTGCTCATCCGCCCACAGGCTCACCTCGGCGCTTCCCAGGGCGCGCACCTCGGGCATTCGCCCCTCGGGGATGGCGATCGCCACCTCCAGCGTGTCGGCCCGCGCCAGTCGCATGACCGTCTGTCCGGCAGCCACCACCTGACCCACTTCGGCGGCGATCAGCCCGATCACTCCTGCCTGCTCGGCCCGCAGCACCGTGTACGCGGACTGATTGCGCGCCAGCTCGGCCTGCGCGCGCGCCGCCTTGAAGGCGGTCTCCTTGGCGTCCAGCGCAGCCTGGCTGACGAAGTTCTTTTCATGCAGGTTCCGGAAGCGCTGCAGGTCGGCGCTGGCGAGTTCCAGTTGGGCCGCCGCCGCCGTGGCCGATAGCACGCTGTCCGCCGGATCGATCCGGGCCAGCACCTCGCCAGGCCTGACCACGGCGCCCGTATCGACCAGCCGGGCGGTGATCTTGCCGGGAATGCGAAAGGCCAGCGGCGTCTCGTAGCGCGAGCGCACCTCGCCCGAGTAGGTCAACAGCTCGTCGCCAGCGGTCTCGCCGAGCACCCGCGTCAGCACCGGGCGCGCCGTCTCGGGTACCGTCGGTTCCTTGCCGCAGCCAGCCAGCAGGGCGAGCAGCACCAGTCCGCCCAGCAGCAGGCGGCAGCCGCTCCGCTGCGCGGCGGTATCTGCCGTACCCGGCTTCATGACTGGCCTCCTGGTGACTGCAGGCCGCGCACCAGGAGTTCGAAGTGTGTCGCCAGGTAGGTTTCCGGTTCGACCGCCTGGCCACACAGGCGCAGCGAAAAGCGCGCGATCGCCAGCATCAGCAAGGGTGCGATGATGACGTCGATCGCCGCCTCCACATTGAGCGGGCGAAACTCGCCACTGCCGATGCCCCGCTCGAGCGCGCTGCGCAGCAGTGCGCGGCCGCGGTTGATCACCCGCTCCTGATAGTATTGCGCAAGCTCGGGGAAATTGCGCGCCTCGGAAATGATCAGCTTGCTCACCCCGGCCAGCGGGGTACGGCCGATCTGCTCCCACCAGCCGAGCAACAGCTCGCGCAGCAAGTCGACCGCCGGACCCTGATAGGTGGACAGGCGCTCCTCGGCCGCCGCCAGGGCAGCCACCATGCCATCCTCGATGACTGCCTTGAACAATGCTTCCTTGCTGCTGAAGTAAAGATAGAGCGTGCCTTTCGAGACACCGGCACGGGCTGCGACATCATCGAGTCGGGTGGCGGCAAAACCCTTGTCGCCAAAAAGTGCCAGCGCTGCGGCAGTCAGCTCGGACGGCCGGGCGTCCTTGCGGCGGCGACGTGCGGTCGGCTTGCCGGTAAGCAGACCGGACTCGGGCAAGGCGGCGGCATGATTCATCGGCCGATACTTAGTGACTGAACGGTCAGTAATATACGCCAAGGCAGTGCAGGCGTCAAACGTTGCCCTCCGCGCTGCTACGCGCCCGGTGTGCCGATCAAGCGGCACCCCGCTCAGGGCCGACCGTCCTTGCGCGTGACATCGTTCAGTCCCCAGTCGTAGTCGAGGAACTCGATCCGGTAATCACCTGCCACCAGTATCGCCTGTCCTTCGACGGTCGATGCCAGTTGCTCGGCGTAGCGTCGGAATGTTCCCTTGAACGAATCGAAGCCTTGGTGGCCCCCTGCGAAGTCCTTGCCGTACCAGTCGCAGATCTTCGATATGGCGAGGCGCCGGTCAGCCGCATCGAAGCGATTGCGCGAACGATCCGTCAGGAAAAGACGCATCGCGTTTTCGAGTTACCGGTCCAACTGTTCCGGCGTAAACGCCTGTGGCTGCAGCATCGGGGAGCCAATCGAGGCACAAACCACTGCGACATGAATGCGCGGCTCGTCAAAGATGCCCGGAGCACGGAGCATGCCGTGCTCGATGTCGTCCAGGCTGCCTTTCTGCCCGGGCAGGACGAAGAGCTTGCGCTTCCACGGCGAGCGAAACGTACTACCGAGATCCTTGATCGACTTCGGGTCCGGATACCTGCTCAATACCAGGTCGATGGTGAACGCGTTGTAGGCATTGATCAGGAATGCCATCTGCCGGGCTCGTGAGCAGCCCGCGTACTCCTGTTCCGACACGGCGGACAGTGAGGTCAGATAGGTGTTCAGGGCACCCCGATCAGCCGCCATGCCACGGTAGTCCACGCTGCTGGCGCTGCCGCCGGCGGCAGCTTGACGTGCCGGGCGAGCAGCGCAGTCCACTGACGATGTGTGATCATGGGCGTGCGCCGGGAAAACCGGCAGGCCGAGCAGAAAAACGAACAGCGGTCGCGCTGCGTACATGTCACCTCTCCTCTTCGCCAGTCATCAAGACGGTACACCGGCGTTGGCACCGCGCACCCGCAGGGTGCCCGTCAGACGCGGACCATGCGCGCACAGACGGGTCGCTCAGCGCGTATGCAGCGCCAGCGTACCGGCAAAGGGGCCGAGTCCGGCGGCCAGCACCATCAGCGTCGCCCACACCAGTTCCGGTACGTTGCGCAGCAGATTGAGCAGAAAACGCGACCGCCGCCCGCCACCACTGCTGCTGGCCAGCCCGGTCGCCGTCGTAACATCGCTGCGCGCTGCCGATTCGGCCACCAGTTCGCTCAGAGCGGCATCGGCCAGCATCGGATCGAACGCCGAAACCGGTTCGTCGGCGAGAATCAGGTCGGATTGCTGATAGGGCACGCGGGCAATGCCGACACGGTGCAACTGGCCGCCGGAAAGACGGTCGGCCAGATCGGCGCACGCCAGGGTCGTTTGTGCGCCGTCGGTATCGACCGGGTAAAGCAAGTGAGAGGAGTCTCTTTCACACCGGCCAACGACCCAGTCGCCCGGCGAGGATGGCGGTCACCACCAGCGGGCGGGAGTATCGGTGGCGTCTGGCGAATCATCCTGATACGTGCGCGCAGGCGCCGCAGTTCGCCGCTCGACAACTGCCAGGGATTGGCGCCGAGGGATGTCGAGTCGTCCCTTACCCGGTTGTTAACACCCCATACGCATATTTCCTGCTTTTCAGGCGAGTCTCGATTCTAAGTCGTTGATTTTCCTGATGGTGGATTTTTCAGGCGTTTTGTAGTGCCATAATCGTATGACGTTTTGGCCGATCCCCTTGCTTTTGTTGTACGATCGTGGGCATGTTCATACGACAGACGAGAACCGGCAACAAGGCGACGGGTGAAAGCTACGTCACCTACCGACTGGTGCGCAGCGAGCGCATCGGTGGCAAGGTCCGACAGATCACGCTGTTGAACCTTGGGAGGCACTTTCCGATCAAGCAGGAGGACTGGCCGATTCTGTGCAGCCGGCTCGAGCAGTTGCTCAATCCGCAGGCGGTGATCCTGCCTTTGGAATGCTCTGAGTTGATCGAGCGCACGGCGCAGCGTTACCACGCGCAGCTGGTTGCTCGCGCACCGACGATCGCGTCGACGGAGAGTGCGGCCGGATCGACCGGCGAACCTCGCCCGCCTGTGGACTTCCAGGAAGTCGACGTGGACTCGCTGCAGATGACGCAGCCGCGGTCGGTGGGCGTCGAACACGTCGGTCTGCATGCGGCAAGCGAGCTGGGTTTGATCGAGACGCTGAACGAACTGGGCGTCAATGGGGTGGTGCAGGCATCGATCCTCGGCAACCTGATCGGGAGGCTGGGCCAGCCGGGGTCGGAACGGGCGACCTGGAACTGGCTGCAGCAGCACAGCGCCCTGGGTGAGTTGATGGACGTCGACTTCTTGTCGATGTCGCACCTGAGTCTGTACCGCGCCTCGGACGTCCTGATGAAACATCGGGAGGTGATCGAGACGCGTTTGTTCAGCACCGCCCGGACGCTCTTTGATCTGCAAGAGACGGTCACCCTGTACGACCTGAGCAACACCTATTTTGAAGGCGACGTCAAGCTGAATCGCAAGGCCAGGCGAGGACGTTCGAAAGAGAAGCGCAGCGACTGCCCGTTGGTGACGCTCGGTCTGGTGCTCGACGGCAGCGGCTTCGTCCGGCGCTCACAGCCCTTCGCCGGCAACGTCTCCGAGCCCGGCACGCTGGCGTCCATGCTGGCCGGCCTGGGGACGCCGGCGGGAGCGCTGGTGGTGATGGATGCCGGCATGGCCACCGACGCCAACGTCGCCTGGCTGGTCGAGCACGGCTATCGCTATCTGGTGGTGCGTCGCGGCGGGATGCGGCAGTTCGATGCCACACGCTCGGTGAGCATCGAGACCGCTGGCGAGGAGTGGCTGCCTCTCCAGAAGGAGCTGAGCCCGGATGGCCAGGAGCTTTGCCTGTATTGCCATTCGCCGAGCCGGCAACTCAAGGAAGAGGCCATGCTCGCGTTATCCTGTGGGCGTTTCGAGGCGGGCTTGCAGCAAATGCGCGATGGGCTGCAAAAGCCCCGCAGCGAAAAGAATCACGACAAGCTGCTGGAACGTCTCGGCCGACTCAAGCAGAAGAGCCGTGGCGCCAGCCAGCACTACCAGGTCAATCTCGTCACCGAGGAGAGCGGCAAGACGGTGACGGCGATCACCTGGCAGAAGGTGCCGGTTCCCGGCACGATGGCGACGCATCCCGGCGTCTATTGCCTGCGGACCAACGAACTCGCCTGGGATGAAGAGAAACTCTGGCGCACCTACACGATGCTGACCGATCTGGAGAGTGTGTTTCGCAGTCTGAAAAGCGAACTGGGCTTGCGACCCATCTACCACCACAAGGAAGAGCGGTCGGACGGTCATCTGTTCATCACCTCCCTCGCCTACCAGTGCGTTCAGTTCCTGCGCGTAAAACTCAAGGCCGCGGGGATCACCGACAGTTGGGCGACCCTGCGCGACATCCTCTCGGTGCAGCGCCGGGTCACTGCGACCTTCAGCCAGCGCGACGGGCGATCCCTGCATGTGCGCAAAGCCACCGTCGCCGAACCCGATCTGCTGGCAATCTATCGCGCGCTGGCCATCAGCGCCGCACCCGGAGGAACCAGAAAACTGATCAGCTGAATCGCCAATTACGGGCTTGTAGTGCCACTCGACATCCTCTTGGCCCGCAACCGATTGATTCAGCTAGATGTTTCTTGGGACTCGTTAAACTTGGGCTA